>JBEKYD010000028.1:0-38898 GCA_049511335.1 Bryobacteraceae bacterium
GTGCTGTGGGCCGGCAGCGACGACGGCCTGATCCACGTCACCCGCGATGGCGGCGGTTCCTGGCAAAACGTCACGCCGCGCGAGATGCCGGAGTGGAGTATGGTAAGCCTGATCGACCCCTCGCCCCACGACGCGGGAACCGCATACGCGGCGGTGGATCGCCACAAGCTCGACGATTTCGCGGCATACATTTACAAGACCGCCGATTACGGCAAAAACTGGGCGCTCATTTCGCACGGCATTCCGCAGGGCGATTACGTGCACGCGGTGCGGGAAGACCCCAAGCGCAAGGGGCTGTTGTATGCCGGGACCGAGACCGGCGTCTGGATTTCTTTCGACGATGGCGGTCACTGGCAAAAGCTGAAACTCAACCTGCCCGCCGTTCCGGTCCACGACCTGGTCATAAAGGATGACGACCTCGTGGTAGCTACCCACGGCCGGGCCTTCTGGATCCTGGACGACATTACGCCGCTGCGCAAGCTGGCTGCCGCCGATGTAGATGCGGACGCGAAGCTGGTTCCCCCGCGTCCCGCGTATCGCCTGCGTTTTCCCGATTCCGTGGATCGGCGCCAGCCCGCGGGCGAGAATCCGCCGCCGGGAGCGATCATCTATTACTATCTCAAAGCCAAGCCTCAACAGGAAGTCAAGCTGGAGATATTCGATGCCGGAGGCAACTTAGTCAAGAGTTACTCCAGTAAGAAGAAGGAAGAAGCCGCCGGCCCGGCCGAATGGCCCGACGTGCAACACCCCAGTGAAGTTCTGCCGGCCGAAGCGGGTCTGAACCGCTTCTACTGGAATCTGCGATACGAAGACCCGGTGACCGTGCCCGGAACTTTCTACGAGAGCGACATCCCGCCCAAGGGGCCGATGGCGCTGCCCGGAACTTACCAAGTGCGCTTCACGGTGGCCGGCCAGACCCAGACGGTGCCGCTCGAACTTCGTCTCGACCCCCGCATTCACGCCACGCCCGAGGACTTGCAAAAACAATTCGAGCTCGAGCGCGACCTCGCCCGCCGCCTTACCTCTCTGCACCGAACCGTCAACCGAATCCGCGACCTGCGCGCCCAGGTGAATGCGCTCAGCGCCCGGTATCGGGACGCCGCGGCCTGGCAGCCGCTGAAGCCGCTGGCGGAAGCGCTGCTGAAGAAGATCGGCGAGGTCGAAGAGAGAATCATCCAGACCCGCATGAAAAGCACCGAAGGAGATTTGCGCTATCCCACCATGATCGACGAGCAACTGGTCTCCCTGAATTGGAGCGTGGATGCTACCGACGCCGCGCCGACCAGCGCCCAGCAGCAGGTTTTCGCCGATTTGAGCGCCAAACTGCAGGAGCAGTTGAACCAGTGGGACAAGATCCTGAGCGTCGACCTGACCGGTTTCACTCGCACGGCGGAGAAACAAAAAATTCCGGTGGTGGAGGTGGGGAGCCAGAAGTAGCGCTGCAGCGACCGCAAAGCTTTCGAATAAACTCCTGCTAGGTGGTTCCGGACGGCCTTCGGTAAACGCAGCCAGTCGATGTGCGGCACGCTTGATCGTTGTATTCCACGCCGAATACTTCCTTCTCGATTTGCCTCCACCGCGCATGCGACTTGCCGGCGTCCGGCTCGTTCTGGAAGCTACGAATCATCCCTCGCAGTTTCCGTTCCCTGGCTTTCACGACCTTCTCTATGAGAGCCTCGCCGGCGCGGAGGATCCTGGCCAACTCAGCCACCATTGCTTGAATGTCAACATCGCAGTCACCTTGCACGGGCAACTCCATCTTACCCTGGAAGTGGCGGGCGGGTTCAAATCCTGAGGGAACACAACCCCAAGAAATGCCTTTACAACTATACCCCCGGTGGTATACGATGGATCGAGTGGGGAAGCCGTTCCCGCGAATTCCGGCGAAAGGAGGGCCGTCGATGGCCGGCGGTGGCAGTAGAAAGCTCGGCGAAGAGACCGGTAGCGGATCGGCGGAGCCTCCTTCTCCGTTCCCGCGTCCAGATCGATAGAAGCCGCAATCCGCGCTTCTTTTCCGCGTTCCTCGCCGTGGCGAAACTGCGCCCTCCCGTGCGTCCACGCGTAACGGTTTTGTCACTCGTGATTGATAAATTGAATGGATATGAATTCGGAGGAAGTCTGGCGATCGAGACCTTGAGGCTGGCGGGAGTCTTGCTTCTTGCCGCGGCCGGATCGCTTTTCGCGCAGGACTCTCAGGACCCTCCGCCGGACAGACCCGAAAAGTGGAATCTCTACTGGCAGGCCACCTCCATCGGGCAGTACCACGGGGCATTCTCGTCGCCCTATTCGGGGCCGTTCAGCCTGGCGGCCCATCCCGAGGCCGAAGCCTCCCTCACGTCGACTTTCTTTTTCGGCTACCGGCTGGCCAGCAATACGCAATTCTATTTCGATCCGGAACTGGCGGGCGGCCGCGGCTTCAGCGGCACCGACGGCATCGCCAACTTTCCCAATGGAGAGATGCCTCGGGTGGAGACGGCGACGCCCAAGCCGTATCTGGCCCGACTGTACGTGACGCAGGATTTCGCCATCGGCAGGGAACGGGAAACAGTGGAAAGCGACGAAAATCAGCTCGGCGGAAGCCGGCCGGCCACGCGATACTCCATCACGGTGGGCCGCTTCACGGTGACGGATTTTTTCGATAACAACCGCTACACGCACGATCCGCGGACGCAGTTCATGGGCTGGGGCGTGATGTACAACGGCGCCTGGGATTACCCCGCCGATACGCGCGGCTACACCTGGGGCTGGGTGCACGAGCTGCACACCAAGCGCTGGTCGTTGCGATACGCCAGCGTGGCGGAACCGCTGGTGGCCAACGGCGAACAGTTCGACCGGCGCGTGCTGCGCGACCGCGGCGACGTGGTGGAGGGGGAGGCCCGCGCCAAGCTGCGCGGACACGAGGGCGCGGTGCGCGCGCTGAGTTATTTCAATCGGACCGATTCCGGCCACTATGCGGACGCCATCCACCTGGCGGAAGAGACTCACACTACGCCGGATATCCTGGCCGTGCGGCACACGGGCACGCTCAAGTACGGCTTTGGCGTGAGCGCCGACCAGGAGATCGCCGCCGGCATCGGCGTGTTTGGCCGGCTGGGTTGGAACGACGGCAAAACAACCAGTTTCGCGTTCACCGCCATCGACCGGCTGGCTACTTTAGGCGTCTCGGTTAGCGGCGCCCGGTGGCATCGGCCGGAAGACACGGCGGCCACGGAGGTCACCGTGGCCGGAATCTCCGCGGTGCATGCCCAGTACCTCAAGATGGGCGGTGACGATTTTCTGATCGGCGACGGGACGCTGAGTTATGGGCCGGAGACGGTAAGTGAGACTTATTACTGCGCGAAAGTAGTCCACGGCCTATTCGCCACCGTCGACCTACAGCATGTTACTAACCCGGCGTACAATAGCGATCGCGGGCCGGTTTGGATCGGCACGCTACGCCTCCACCTGGAGTGGGGCAGGAAGTAAGTGGCAGCCTAGCGTCGTGCCGACGCCGCGGCGCGGGCTTGAGGCGGACGATACCCAACCGCCGCGCGGACTTTCGAGCGCTCAAAATTACGCAAGTACGCCGCGGCCATGCAGTCTGTCACGGCGATATGATCGGGTAGCCAGCGCTCCAAGAATTCCAGCAAGTCGGCAAGCACCAGGCGATCGCCGCTCGATTTGAATCGGCGAACCGCGGACTGCAGGCGCTTCCTGCCCGTGTCGTGCTGCCTCTTATGCCAATGGAAGGACGAGTAACCGGCCGCCCGCAAAACCCGTTCCTCGTGGGCGAAATGATCGTGCGTGTGCTCCACTACGCTCGCGAGCAGTTCCGCAAGGCGGTCGTTGGATGCTTCGAGCGTCAAAGCGTGTTGTAGGTCGGCAAGGTGACGATACAGGTCGCGATGCTCGGCGTCGAACTCGGGAACGTCGATCGTCGCCGGGACCGGATAACGGTGCGAGCCCATTTGCTCCCAGTATAACGGATTTCAGTAATTGAGTTCTGTTACTCCCGATACCTGGACGGCGCGGCTTGGCCGCACTCGATCGACGCGCGTCTGTCGTAGCATAGACGTTATGGTCAAATCCGTGTTGCGAGCCATCGTGGGTTTTCTGGTCGGCGCTTATGCCCTCTCGGCGCAGCCGCCGCTCGAACGCGTTTCGTTCCTCACGGGCGCCTGGACCACCGACACCGACACCGAGCTCGGCCACGCCACCGCCTTGTCCACCTTTGCGTTGGAGCTCGATCGCCAGATCCTGACCCGCCGCGGATCCACCAAGTACACCTCCGGCAAGCTCGCCGGCCAGCAGCACGACGACCTGCTGATCGTCTATCCCGAAGGGCCCGATCGTGCATTGAAGGCCATCTACTTCGATGCCGAAGGGCACGTAATCCACTACACCGTGACCATCCCCGAGCCCAACACGGCAGTCTTCGATTCCGACCCCGTCCAGCCCGGCCCGCGCTATCGGCTGACGCACAAAGTGACCGGCCGCCAGATGGAGACCAAATTCGAAGTCGCCGCGCCGGGAAAGAGCGATTACCGGATGTATGTGAGCGGAGTGTCTACGCGGAAGTAACGCCGAGTTTCCGACAGCCCGCGCCTTGTGGAGCAGGCGATTCGCCTGGTGCTGCACAGAATAAAGTCCGTGCCACCATGGCTGGCATGCTGCCGATAAAAGGTGGCACAGGCTTTAGCCTGTGAATTTAGATTTTCCCGGCCCTCCGGTTACTGATCTCTTTGCGCAGAAACGCGATTGCTTTGTCGGCATTTGGGAACGGTGCGTAGTACGGCTTCCGGCGTGAGATCGGAAGCGTCGAGTAGAGACTCCGAACTCTTGATCTCGTGGAATTTGAGTTGAGTCATGTTTGGGTGACCCAGAGGTGGGACAGACCATCGTTCTTCGTGGTCTGTCAGTCCTCCGCCAAGCCATAACAGCCTGACAGACGACAAAAAAACGATCGTCTGTCCCACCTGGCTTCTCGCGCCGATTCCCCTTGGGTCACCTTATTTTCCTCACTGCCTGGAAAATAGGCGGCGACATCAGGAGTTCGGAGACTCGACGCGGCACCGAGAAGTGCGTGCGCCACATTGCGGACGTCCGCCGATCCCCTTCACCTGGCCAAATTAAATCCCTCCACCACCACTCTCGGCCGCTCGCCGCGTGTGTCCGCGTCTTCCAACTTGGTCACAATCGTCTTCCGTTCATCCGGCATCAGCGCTACGTAGTTGTCGCTATAGAGCGCCGGCAGGATGCGGTCGCCGGTTTGTTCGCGGACGGCTTTCACCCGCACCATCAGGGCCGGCTGCGCGGAAGTGTTGTGCAGTTCGGTGGTCAGCACCCATTGGCCGCCGCGCTGTTCGATGGCCGTGTTTGCTTCCACCGTAACTTTGGGCAGCGCGCGGATGGCGGCGAAGTGGTTCTCCACCGTGCCGCGCATATAGAAGTTCTCCGAGATCGCCGCGCCGCCGCGAGTGAGTTTCAGGCGAATGAAGTGCACCGGCGTGAGCGAAGCGGGAAAGTCCAAGTGCAGAGCGGTCACATCGCTGTCTTCATTGCTATCCACCGTCGCGCTCTTCTCCCATTGCACGCTTCCATCCAGATTCAAAATCTGCGCGGAAACCGCCAGGCCGGTGGCATTGCCGCCGCTGTAGTTCACCACTTCCACGTTGTCGCCCACCGGGTTCCATTGCACGTGCAGCGGCTCGGAGCCTTTCTTGGCGCCGAAATAACCGCCGTTCACGTCGAAGTAATAGTCGTAAGTCTGCCAGACGAACGAGGGCCACGCCGGATGGCTCATCCACAGCAGCATGCCCATGCGGTTGCGGCTTTGCGCTTCGAACATGGCCCGGTAGCCATCGTAGTTGACGAACTGCGCGAGCTCGATCCAGTCGGCCGCATTATCGGCCCCGCCGTATTCGGTGTCGATCATTTCGCGGAAGGACTCGCCCGACTGCGCGCCCGGCAAGCAGAAATCGTGCATCCCCCAATCGTCGTTCTGCGGCCAGAAATCTTCCTCCGGCATCATGCTGCGCAGGCTATCCATGGTCACGATATCGGGCATGCCGAGCTCGCTGTGCATCTTGACGGTGGCGCGCTGCGCGAAGTAATAGCGCGGCGGCATGGCGCGGTAAGGGCCGTGACCGCTGACGATGTCGTCCGCGGAGCTGGGGATGTAGTGAATCCCGGGCGCCAGCTCAGCCAAAATACCGCGCAGGCCGCGCTCGACAGGGTCCGGCGGATAGCCTTCGTTACGGCCCACGTACAACCCGACCGATGCGTGATGCCGGATCTTCAAAACGTAATCGCGGGCGTTGACCAAGAACATGGCGGGATCGTTCGGGTCCGGCCCATCGAACGGATTGGCCAGCCAGAAATCCTGCCACACCACGATGCCGTACTTGTCGCACGCGTCGTAAAAGGCATCGTCGCCGGTTTGCCCCACCCAGTTACGGATCATGGTGAAATTCTGGTCGCGGTGATAGCCTACGGCGGCGTCGTATTCGCGGGCGCGGTAACGCAGCATGGATTCGGGAAACCCCCAGCTTCCGCCGCGCCCCACGAATCGCCGTCCGTTGACCCAGATGCGCAGCGTGTGGTTGTCTTCGCTGTAAGTGAAGCGGCGGACGCCGGCGCGGAACGTCTTGCGGTCGGACACCGCACCGCCGGCTTCGAAACTCACTTCCACCGGGTATAGGTTTTGCTCGCCATAGCCGTTGGGCCACCATAATTGCGGATGGCTCAAATGCAGCGTTGGGTGGTCGGCGGTATCGAGCTTCACCACGCGGGTTTCGTGTGCGGCCAGCGTTACTGCTTGCTCGAAGGGCGTGTCGCCGAATCGCCCGCGCAGCGTGCCGCTCACCGGCGCGGCGGTGTGGTTCGCGAGCGTGGTCTCGATATGCAAATCGGCGCTCGATCCATCGGCCGCGAGCGCAACCGTATCGGCCTCGGGGTCTTCTACCGTTACCGCTCCGCTTTGCGAAAGATACACGTCCGCCCAGATTCCAGTGTCGCGCCCGCGAATGGTGGGAATCCAATCCCAGCCGATAGAGGACGAATAGGTGGGGCTGTCGGCTCCCGTGGCGCCGCCGTTCTTCGGGGAATAATGGAAAGTTTTTTCCTTCACGCTGCCCGGCATGTCCAGCTTCTCCACGCGCACCGCCAGCGCATTCACGCGGCCGGGATGCAACAGCGCAGTTACGTCGAATTGCCCGCGCATGAAGCCGCCATCGATTCGCCCCAGCCGCTGCCCGTTCAGGAACACTTCCGCCTTCCAATTAATGCCGTCGAAATCGAGGAACGCGCGCCGGCCGGCGGTCAGGTTCGGCGCGGTAAATTCGTTGCGATACCAGAAATCGGAGCAGAAGAAAGAATCCGAGATGGCAAGCTGGTTCGCGCCGAAATTGGGATCGGGAAGCGCGCCGGCATTCCACCAGCTCGAAATCACGGTGGCCGGCACGGTGGCAATCATCCACGAAGAGTCGGCAAAGCCAGGCGTGGATAGTGCCGCGCCGGCGGCGTGTACCTGCGAGGCGCGCTCGATGCGCCACTTGCCTCCCGCCAACTGCAAGCGCCCATCGGCACTCTCCGCGGCCGGACCCGGTTTGGCTTTCGGCACGGGCCCGCCTCTGCCGTACACTTCGAACTCGCTCAAGATGTACGGCTCATCGCCCTGCGCGCGCGTGAGCCACAATCGCACCCAGCGGGCGTGGGCCGGACTCGACAAGTGAGTGTCTTCGGTCAATCCTCCGCTGTCGGCGAGCGGCTGCAGGGTGCGCCAGGCTTTGCCATCGTCGGAGATTTGGATCTCGCCCGCCGCGGCGCGGTGAATCCAATACAGCGCCACGCGGTCGAAGGTGCAGTCGGCGCCCAGGTCCACCGAAACCCACTCGTTGCCCGCGCCGGCGCTGCGCCATGCGCTGGTGAAGTCGTACGGCCCACCGGCGCGCACCCGCTGTTGCCCGTGGTAGAAGCGGGCTTCGGCAACGTGCCACTGCACCGGCCGCCCGCTTTCGAAATCGAAGCGGTAAAAGCGGCCCCGCGCGGCATTGCTCAGAGTGGCTGGCCAGGCGATCGACCCTTTCCACTCGGCGGTAGGATGTGCCATGCCGTAAGCGCGCCCCAGCTCCTTCCAGTCCTTACCATCGGCCGACGCCGAAAGCACGACGGTCCATTCCTGGTTTTCCGGCGGCCGGCCTTCGAGCGTGCCTTCCATCTCCACGCGGTCGATTTCGGGATGCGCCTCGCCGCCCCATTCGAGCTCCACCCACGCCTGGGCGCCGTTCAGATCGACGGTGGTCCACCAGTTGTCGTCGAACAGGAACTCTCGCTGATTCTTGGGTACCACGCCCTGTTGGCTGGTGCGAACCGCGATCCAGCGCGGCTGGCGGGTTTCGCGAATCCCATCGGTCACAAGCTGCGCCGTGAGGTTGTAATCGTAGCCGCTCGATTGATACGCCGGCCGGTGCAGGGCCAGGTTGCGGTAGGTGGTGGAATCGACTGCGAAGGAAGGAGACCAATCCTCGCGCGGATCGCCGGGATAGACGCCGACGCCGCGGGTGTAAGTCTGCGCCGCCAACGGCGAGAGCGCCGCGAGGAGCAGGAGAAGCTTTTGATCGAATGTCATGGTCGTCACTACATTTACATTTGGATCCGGCAACCGCTCCCTGACGGTCGCGGCTCGGACCCGAACATTGTGAGCTCGCCGGAGTCAGAGCCGCGACCGTCAGGGAGCGGTTGCCGGCCGAACTGTCGATCTCGCGCCGGGTTGCCGCGAGCCCACAAATCCGTAGAACACAATATATAGGTAGCAGACGGCGGGCAGCAGAAAGGCGACCTGCAACCCGATCCGGTCCGCCAGCGCGCCTTCCGCGATGGGAATCATGGCGCCGCCCACGATGGCCGCGATCAGGATTCCCGATCCCTGCCCGGTCAGCTTGCCCAGCCCGTCGATCCCCAGCGTGAAGATGCTGGGGAACATGATGGAATTGACGAGCCCCACCAGGATGAGGCTCCACATGGCCACGTGGCCGCTGGTCGAAACCGACATCAATACCAGCGCGCAAGCCACCAGCGCATTTATCCCAAGCAGCGTCCCGGTACGCACCACGCGTAGGATGGCCGAACCGGCGAAGCGCCCCACCATGGCGCCGCCCCAATAAAATGACACGTATTTGGCCGCCTCTTGCGCGCCCAGTCCGGCGATACCCGGCTGCATGAAATAGCTCACCAGGAAACTGCCGATGGCCACCTCGGCTCCCACGTACACAAAGATGCCGATGGCCCCCAGCACCAGCGGGCGATGGCGCCACACGCTGTCGCCCTCCACATGAGTGTGATGGCTGGGATCTTCGATTGCAGCCAGAGTCGGCAAGCGGAACCGGCCGATGGCAATTGCCAGCACGCCAAGCAGAATGGCGATTCCCACGTAGGGCTTGATCACCGTGGAAGCCTCCACCAGTTTGTGTGCCTGCATCTGCGCCGCCGTCATGCCGGCGGTCTCGTTGGTGCCGGTCGCGGCGGAAAGAATCAAAAAGCCGCCCACCCACGGCCCCACCGTGGTTCCCAACGAATTCAGCGCCTGCGCCAGATTGAGCCGGCTTGACGCCCCTTCCGGCGGACCCAGCACCGCTACATAGGGATTGGCCGAAACCTGCAGCAGCGTCATGCCGGAAGCCACCACGAACAGGCCCGAGAGAAACACGCCATAGCTCGGAATGGTCGCCGCCGGTACGAACATCAGCGCGCCCACCCCCATCACGCCAAGTCCCAGGGCGATGCTGGCGTGAAAGCCGATCCACGAAATCACTTTGGCCGCCGGCATCGACATCAGAAAATACGCCGAAAAGAAGGTGAACTGGATCAGCATGGTCTCGGTGTAATTCAGATCGAAGATGGCCTTCAGGTGGGGCACCAGGATGTCGTTGAGCACGGTCACGAATCCCCACATAAAGAAGACCGAGGAGATCACGGCCATGGCCGAGCCGTAACTCCGGGAGGGTTCGGGTGACGTAACCGCGGAAGGTTGGGAATGGCTGATGTTCATGGCGAAAGGTTGGGCCCGTAGCGTCGCGACGAAGAGCCCGTACCAATTAAAACATGCTGCACGCGGGCGGAACAGGCGCATGCGCACGAACGTGAGCGTTACCTGCGGTTTCGCCGATCTTGGAGACGGCATTTCCTGCTGGCTTCGCGTCAGGCGCGGTTGTGCGGTACCTTGAAAGCATGCAAACGGTCAGAGCGGACATTCCAGCCGACTTGGTTGTGGCCGCGGGTTTGGATGCCGCCAGTCTGTCGGAGGAGGCAACTCGCCTTCTGGCGCTGGAACTCTATCGTAAGGAAAAGGTGACGCTGGGGCGTGCCGCTGAGCTCTGTCACACGTCACTCGAACAGTTCATGGAGTTTGCCGGCCGCCACAACGTTTCGCTGCACTATGGTGCGGAGGAACTGGAGGAGGATCGCCGAACCTTCGAACGGCGCGGCTTGTGATCGTCGTCTCTAATTCCTCTCCGCTCATTTCCCTCGCCCGCATTGGCCGCCTTGACGTTCTTTCCTCATTCTACGTCAGGCTTCTTCAGAACAGCCTTTCCCGCCTCGGATTGCCGAGGCTATAATCGGCCACGCTCGTCTCGTGCGGCCAAACTCAGATGAGGCCCAGCGCCAGGTTCTGCCCCACACCGGCCGCCTTCGCGCTGCGCCAGGCCAGAGCGGCGGCGGCGAGATCTTCAATCGCCAGGCCCAACGACTTGAACAGGGTCACTTCCTCCACGCCGCGGCGCCCTGGTGCGGCGCCGGAGACTACCTGGCCCAACTCGGCGAGGATATGGGCGGCCTGGATGCGGCCTTCGGCGATGGGCTGCACGACATCGCCGGACTCCACCAGCGCGGCGGCTTTGGAATCGACAAACAGCGCCGCGCGCGCCACCAGTGCCGGATCCAGCTCGCGTTGCGACGGCCGGCAGGCGCCGATGGCGATCACGTGCGCTCCGTCCGCTACCCAGGCGCTATCGAGCACCGGGGAAACCGAATCGGTGGCGGCCAGCACCACGCCCGCTCCGCGCACGGCAGCTTCGGCGGAATCGGCGGGCTCCAGTCCGGTTTCCTCGGCGAAGCGGCGCAAGTGCTCAGCGGTGGGGCTCCAGGCACGCACCTGGCGAAACCGGCGCACGTGGCGGAAGGCTTCCAGATGGCTGCGTGCCTGCACGCCGGAACCGAGGATGGCCAGCACATCGGCATCCGGCCGCGCCAAGTGGCGCAGAGACACGGCGGAAACCGCGGCAGTGCGCGCTTCGGTGATATAGCGGCCGTCGAGCACGGCTTCAAGCGAGCCTGTTTCGGCGTCGAACAGCGCGATCGCTGCCTGGTGAGTGGGAAGCCCGCGCGCGCCATTCGGAGGCACCACGGTAACCAGCTTGCAACCCAGGATGCCGCGATCGGCGTCGAATGCCGGCATTACGCCGAAGAAGCAGCGCGGGCGCAACTCGATGGCGGTGCGTACGGGCTGAGCCACGGCCCCGGCGGAAAAGCGGGCCAGCGCCTCTTCCATGGCGTCGATCAGCGCCGGCATGGCCAATGCTTGGCGCACGTCGCGTTCCGAGAGCCAAAGCGGCATCAGTCCCCCGATCCGAGCATCATGATAGCAAGAGCCGCGAAGAGGCACGGCTAACGGCCGCCGGTTACGTCGACGATTGTGCCTGTGACGTAGGATGCCTCGCGCTCGATGGCGTTCACAACCTGCGCGGCAGCCTCTCGCCCGCGAAGAAAGTCGACGCAGACGGAATAGCCGCGCCGGGCGGCGAGGCTCGCAATCGCCGCGCCAATCCCGGTGCTGGCGCCAGTAACGATCAGGATCCCAGGGTTGGAGAGAAGCCTTTCGTCGGTGGACATATGCGGCCGGGTTCTTCATTGTACCGAGGCAGACGGCATCCGCCCCGCGACCCTCGATTACCATGAGTAGGGATGCGTATCCTGCTGGCACAGAATTCGCTTTACTTTCCCGCTTATGGCGGCGGCGACAAATCCAACCGCCTGCTGATTGAGGCGCTCGCGGCGCGCGGGCACACCTGCCGGGCGGTGGCGCGCATTGCCACGTTCGGGGCGCGCGAGCGCGAGGCTTATCTGGCGGAATTAGCGGCGCGCGGAGTCGTGGCGCGGACGACGGCCAGCGGCTTGGTGGAGTTCGAACGGAACCGGGTGACGGTGAGCGTGGTGACGGAAGGCAATTCGCGGGCGCATTTCGCCGGCGCTGTAGCCGAGTTTCACCCCGATGTGATTCTGGCTTCCACCGACGATCCGGCGCAGCTCCTGCTGGGCGCGGCCCTCGACGATCCGCATGCCCGCGTGGTGTACCTGGTGCGGGCTACCGTGGCGGTGCCGTTCGGTCCGGATTGCGCTTTTCCGAGCGAAGCCAAGGCGGCGCGAATCCGGCAGGCGGATCGGGTGGTATGCGTCAGCGAGTACGTGGCCGAATACACCCGGCGGCATGGCGGCGTGGGCGCGGTGCACGTGCCGATCTCGCTACTGGAGCCCGAGGTGTGCCCCGACCTGGGCCGTTTCGATAGCGAATTCGTCACCCTGGTGAATCCTTGCGCGGTGAAGGGAATCGCCATTCTGTTGGGCTTGGCGGACAGCATGCCGGAGGTCGCTTTCGCGGCCGTGCCCACCTGGGGAACCAATCGCGCGGACCGTGCGGCGCTGGCGGCGCGGCAAAATATCGCGGTGCTCGATCCGGTGGACGACATCAACCGGCTGCTGGAGCGTACGCGGGTGTTGCTGGTGCCTTCCTTGTGGGCGGAGGCGCGTTCGCGCATGGTGCTGGAAGCTATGGCGCGGGGAGTGCCGGTGATGGCCAGCGCGGTGGGCGGCCTGGAGGAAGCCAAGCTGGGCGTGCCGCATCTGCTGCCGGTGACGCCCATCCAAACTTACGCAACCGAGCTGGACGACCAGATGGCGCCGGTGGCGCACGTGCCGCCGCAGGACATCACAGCGTGGCGGGAAACGCTGCGGCGGCTCCTCACGGATCGGGCGCACTGGACCGAAATCTCGCGCGCCTCCCGCGCCGCCGCTCTGGCCCATGCCGGGAGCCTCAGCGTGGAACTTTTCGAGAAGTTGCTGGAGGATGTACTGGCAAAGCCGAAGCGGGCGGCGGAATCGAAGAGCGCCAATGGGGAGAGCGCCGCCCCTGTTGCCGCGATGGCGGCGCTCTCGGTCGAGAAGCGGCGGTTATTGGCGCTGCGGTTGCGCAAGCAGGCTCCCGCGGCAGCGTGGTTTCCCGGCATCGAACGAGCGGAAGGCCCCAGGCTGTTCTGTTTTCCGCATGCCGGCGGCGGCGCGTCGGGCTTCGCCGCTTGGGCGGCCGGTTTTGACCGAACCATGCCGGTCTGTCCGGTGCGGCTGCCGGGCAGGGAATCGCGGCAACTGGAAGCGCCCTTCGAGCGCATGGCCCCGCTGGTGACCGCGCTGGCCGATGCGTTGGCCTGTTATCTCGACCGGCCGTTCGGGTTTTTCGGCCACAGCATGGGCGCCGTGGTGGGTTTTGAATTGGCGCGGGAGTTGCGCCGGCGCGGTCTGGCTCAGCCGCGAGTGTTGATTGCCTCCGGCGCGCGGGCGCCGCAGTTTCGCCGCGATCATTCGCCGCCGCCGGACCTAACCGACGAACAACTGCTGGCGGAGCTCGCCCGCCTGGAGGGCACTTCGCAAGCCTTGTGGGAAGATGCCGCGGCGCGTGCCGTGCTGCTGCCCGCGCTGCGCGCCGATGCGGCGCTCTATCGCCGCTACGTGTACGCGGAAGAGCCGCCGCTCAATTGCCCAATCTGCGCCTGCGGCGGCACGGCCGATACCAACGTCACCGAAGCGCACTTGGCGGCATGGCGGGAGCAAACCACCGGCCCCTTCCGCCTGCGCCGCTTCCACGGCGGACATTTCTATCTGCAGCCGCCGGGCAAGGAGTTTCTGGCGGCGATCGAGGAAGAATTGTCAGCGATGAGTCATCAGTGATCAGTTGTCAGTGATCAGTCTCTCGCCCCAGCCCGCATCATCCGCGGAATCGTTCGTCAATCTCCACCTGGTATCCGCTGGCCAGCCGGTTGGTTTCATTCGCCATGCCTACCACCGCCATCAATTCGGCGAACATCCGGTCGCTCATGCCGGCCTTGCGCGCGGCGGCGGTATGCGAAGCGATGCAGTAGGGGCACTGGTTGCTGGCGCTGACGGCCACATAAATCAGCTCCTTGGTGAGCGGGTCCAACGCGCCCGGCGCCATGATCTGCTTCACGCTTTCCCAGGTCCGGCGCAGCGTAGGAGGATCGTTGGCCAGCGCTTTCCAAAAGTTGTTGATCCAATCGGTCCGGCGGGTGGTCATGATGTCGTCATAGACCGCCCGCACTTCCGCGCTGGCCTCAGAATACTCGATGAGCACGAGAGTCGCCATGTGTCTTCCAACCAGCCGCGCCTTACGAGGGATGGCCCGCGGCAAAAGCTTTGGCCTGGCGCTCTTGAATTTCCGCCGGCGTGAGGTCCTCGGTTCGCGTGGCCAGCGCCCACAATACCCCGAACGGGTCGCGCACGTGGCCATAGCGGTCGCCCCAAAACTGGTCGGAGAGCGGCATGGTCACTTCGCAGCCGGCGGCCACGGCGCGTTCCCACGCGGCATCCACGTCGGGGACGTAAAGATGCATGAGAAAAGGCATTCGCCCCTTGGCCAGCGGCGGCATGCCGAATTCGGCTGAAAAGTCGTCGGAGAACATCAGCATGGAATCGCCGATGCGCACCTGGGCGTGCATCAGCTTTCCGCTGGGGGCCGGCGAACGGGAGATCTCCACGCCGGCGAACGCGCGGGCCAGAAAGTCGATATATTCGGCCGCTCCCTCCACATACAAGTGCACATTGACGCTGTGGAAGCCGGCCGGAATCGGGCTAGCGGATTTTGACATGCAAGCTAGCATATCGCAATCGGGCCTGGCTGGGCGCCCTACAGAGCGTCCCAAGGTGGGGCGCGGAACGCCGAGGGCGCGTGTCACGCATTTCCCTGCGCTAGGGGTAGTATGATTGACTTCGTGACCGACCGCGAACTGGCCTGGAAGATCCTATGCGAATTCACTCAGTCCGACAGCCTGCGCAAGCACGCGCTGGCGGTGGAGACTTGCGTCGCCGCCTACGCAAGAAAGCTGGGTGAGGATGAACGAAAGTGGTCGGTGACGGCGCTGCTGCACGATTTCGATTGGGAAATTCATCCCACCCTCGAAGAGCATCCGCAGAAGGGCGAGGCGATTCTGGCCGAGCGCGGAGTGGAAGAAGACATCCGCCGCGCCATCCTGTCGCACGCCAACCACACCGGAGTTCCGCGGGAAACCGCCTTGCAAAAAACCTTGTACGCCTGCGACGAGCTGGCCGGTTTCATCACGGCGATCTCGTACGTGAAACCGCACCGCAGCGTGTTTGAAGTGGACGTGGCGTCGGTGAAGAAGAAGATGAAGGACAAGGCATTTGCGCGGGCGGTGAACCGTCAGGACATCGTCGACGGCGCGGCCGGGCTGGGTGTGCCGCTGGACGATCATGTCGATTTCTGCGTGAAGGCCATGCAGGCCCGAGCGGAGGAGTTGGGGCTGAAGGGCGGATTGAGCGCGTGAGAAGGAGCGGTCAGCAGTCAGCGATCAGCGAACCGGTTTAGCTGGTGGCTGACGGCTGATGGCTGAAAGCCGGGTGCTTCGCATCGGCGCCGCTTACCTTGTCATCATATTTAGTATGCAGACTTTGAAAATGCCGGTCGAAGGCATGACGTGCCAGAACTGCGCGCGGGGCGTCGAGCGCAGACTATCGGCCACTCCGGGTGTGCGCAAAGCCACGGTGACGCTCGAAGAGAAGAGCGCCACCGTGGAGTATGACGAAAACCAGGTAAAGCCGGAAGCGCTGGCCGCGGCGGTGCGGCAGCTCGGTTATCGAGTGCCGGCATGAAGACGGCGGAGAACCATCGTACGACCCCGGAAACCCGCGAGCGCGTGGATCTGCCGGTTTCCGGAATGACGTGCGCGGCGTGTTCCCGAGCGATCGAACTGGCGCTGGCGGCGGCGCCGGGCGTGGAACGCGCCAGCGTGAACCTGGCCACCAATACCGCGACGGTGGAATACGACGGCGCCCGTATCGGGGTACGCGATCTGGTATCGGCCATCGAAGATCTCGGCTACGGCGTGCCGCCATCCGAAGTCCGCTCCGATGCCGAGGTACCGGCCCAGCGGCGGCTGGCGGTTGCGGTGGTGTTTACCGCGCCGGTGGTGTGGCTGGGCATGATGCACTGGGCGCCGTGGCTGCAGTTGGCGCTTTCCTTGCCTGTGATCTTCTACGCCGGCGCCGGCTTTTATCGGGCTGCATGGAAAGCACTGCGGCACGGCTCGGCGAACATGAATTCGCTGGTATCGTTGGGCACCGGGGCGGCGTTTCTCTATTCCGTGTACGCCACCTTGCGCGGGGCGCACGAGGTGTATTTCGAGGCGGCGGCGACCATCATCGCGCTGATTCTGCTGGGCAGGCTTTTGGAGGCGCGGGCGCGCGGCCAGGCAGGCGACGCCATTCGGCGGCTGCTGGAACTGGCTCCGGCCACGGCGCGCGTGGTGCGCGATGGCAAAGAGATCGAAATCGGCGCGGCGGAAGTGTCGCCCAGCGATATCGTAGCGGTGCGGCCCGGCGAGCGGATTCCGTGCGACGGCAAAATCGTGGACGGCCACTCGTCGGTGGACGAATCCATGCTGACCGGCGAAAGCATTCCGGTGGAGAAGGACGTAGAGAGCGCGGTCTTCGCGGGCAGCATCAATCGCGCGGGCAGCTTCCGCTACCAGGCCACGCGAGTGGGACGCGGCACCATGCTGGAGCGCATGATCGAGCTGGTGAAGCAGGCGCAGGGCTCGCGCGCGCCGGTGGCGAGGCTGGCCGACGTGGTGAGCGGCTATTTCACCTTGGGCGTGCTGATTGCGGCGGCGATTACCTTGGCGGCTTGGCTGTTCTTCGCGCCGTTTCCGCAAGCCATGGTCAACGCGGTGGCGGTGCTGATCATCGCGTGCCCGTGCGCTTTGGGCCTGGCTACTCCCACAGCCATCATGGTGGCTACCGGCCGGGGCGCGGCGCGGGGGATTTTGTTTCGCGGCGGCGAAGCGCTCGAAGCCGCGCATCGCATCGATTGCGTGGTGCTCGACAAAACCGGAACGATTACGACGGGCAAGCCCGAGGTGACGAAAGTCGCCCCGGCGCCCGGTTTCAGCGAAAGCGAGTTGCTGGGGCTGGCAGCTTCCGCCGAACGGCACTCCGAGCACCCATTGGGCAAAGCCGTGGTGGAAGCCGCGGCGGCGCGCGGAATCGGGCTTGAAGAAGCCGGCGATTGGAGCGCGCAGGCGGGCTACGGCGTACGCGCGCGCGTGAACGGCCGCGAGGTAGTAGTGAGCCGGCCGGGCATTCAGGTGACGGTGGACGGCCGGCTGGCCGGGGAAATCGAAGTTGCCGATACGTTGAAACCGGAAGCCGCCGAGGCGGTCGGGGCGTTGCGCCGGCTCGGCCTGGAAGTTTGGATGCTCACCGGCGACCGGAGACAGACCGCGGAAAGGATTGCGCGATCGGCCGGAATCGAACACGTGCTGGCCGAGGTGCTGCCGGAAGGCAAAGTGGATGCCGTGCGCAAACTGCAGGCCGAAGGGAAACGCGTGGCCATGGTGGGCGATGGCATTAACGACGCTCCCGCCCTGGCGCAGGCCGATCTGGGCATCGCCATGGGCACGGGCACGGATATCGCCATCGAAGCCGGCGGCGTCACCCTGATGCGAAACGACCTGAACGGCGTGGCCGAAGCGATCGAGCTTTCGCGGAGTACCATGCGCGTGATCCGGCAGAACCTGTTCTGGGCCTTCGGCTATAACACCGTGGGAATCCCGGTGGCCGCATTCGGCCTGCTCTCGCCCATGCTGGCGGCCGCGGCCATGGCGCTTTCGAGCGTCTCGGTGGTGACGAATAGCTTGCGGCTGCGGGCGAGGTAGGAACATTCTCGCGTAATCCTGGCCGCGCCGCCTGTGGTCGGTGCTTTCCCCGCGGTGCGGGCCGTGTCGCCAAATCATCGCCGATTCCAGCCGTTGGCAGTAACAGCGTTTTGCAACTCGCCCTCCAAAGCCGCGAAGGCTGGGAGCGCGCGCAACGACGAGAATTCTCGGGCATATTCGGGAATTCGGCGCATCATTGTGTCGACCCGGAGTTTGGCCCGCCGGCGAGCACTGAGACCGCTCGCCGAACGCAGAATGTCCTCAAGAAGGGCTTTCGGGTCCGGCAAGTCCTCACACCGAGCGAGTCGGGGAAGTTCCAGCGGTACTCTACCCGAGGGGTTTCCGGCGGCCTTGCGTATCGCAATCTCGTCAAAGAGCAACCAGGCTTCCCGCATGCGGACCGGTATGACAGGAATCCACGGTAGCAGATTCACGTTGTCAAACGCCTCGGCCACGGCACTCCTGATTTCATTGTGCCGAGACTCGCGCGGCATGGCTTCGGCGTCTCTATGGACGAACAAGAGTTCGCAAGGAAACAGGTCGACCGCTAGTCGAAGACGCGCGGCCAAAGCGGCCGGCGGGCGACGCAACCATCGGAGCTCCGCCCATTGTCCATGGATCGCGCACTGGACGCCGTTAGCCTGTAGGAGCCATGTGAGGATCGGCATCAGAGCGGAGTCGGAGCTTCCGTCCGACAGTAGAGTGTAAATGAGATCGCTCAAGCGGTTTCGCCGAAGGGGAGGTACGGCTGGAGATCCGACCGATCCCCGACACGCCTAACCCGGGTTTTAGCGCTTGGGCTGTTTTCTCCTATTGGCGAGCCTAACGCGCTGGGATTCAAGTAGGCCAGGAGTTTTCCACGCGGCACAATTCTCGCTCCTTCAAGCTCCGCCCTCCAGGTACCTGGAAGGCAAGCGAACGAGAGCCCCTTAAACCGGGCGCCATCGCGGACAAACTCGCGGAGCTCGGCGAGCAGGAGACTTTCATCTGGAACCTGAGTCACCACCGCTGGGGAGTGCGTGTTGATTATGATTTGACGCAGCGGATTGTCGTCGCCTACCGGGGCTTCGACGTCGGTGACGATGTCCTGCAGGAGGCGAAGCATGGCCGGAATCCGCTCCGGGTGAATACCGTTCTCGGGTTCTTCGAGGCAGATGACCCCTCTTGCTTCCGGGTCCTGCAGAAGCACCGCGAGCGCAAGAAAACGCAACGTGCCGTCGGACAACGCGCGCGCCGGATGTCGCGTGCCGTCCGAGCCAGTGACCATCAGTGTCAGTAGTTCACGGCGCTCGTCTCGATCTACGGCCACTGCGTGCACGTCATCGATTAGCTCGGAAAGCCGATTGGCGACCTGAGTGTATACGCGCTGGGCCGCAGCCTCTTCACTCAGGCTGTCGGTCCCCCCCTCATCCATGCCGGCTTGTTCGCGCCGAAACGCGAATCGCGCTAAATGGTGGAGAGTGGCGGCAAGATGGGAACCGTCTTGAGCAAGCTTGGCCGGCGCAGTGAACGGATCCGGCTGCCTGAGAGCCGAAGGTTCCAGTTGCAGGAGTCTCCAAGACTGCATCTCCCGGCGGGCTAGCGTCGCTGTTGGGCTTTCGGCGGCGTTCGCGGCCGACAGTGCCGTTCGCGGCAGGTTCGCAGCCAGGAGGGAGCGAGGCTTCCCGCTGCTGCCGCCATCTTGGTGAATCTTTATTACCGGCCCCTCCTCCCCCGGCTCGGTAGAGATGAATGGCGACCTTCGATCGCCAGCGACAGCCGAACGCCGCCAGCTCTTCGGATCGTTTCTAAACACCAGATGTTTCTGTGTTTCGCCACGCTTTATGTAAGACAGCCCCTCCTTGAGGATCTCCATGCCGCCCATGCTCGGTGCAGGGTCGCCCCTCCGGTAACCGAGCGAGAGTTCGTAGCGGAGAAAAGTTGTGCTTGCTGTCGCCAACTGGCCGAGATCGTCGTGGCCCTCGGCCGGCACGATCATTTCGGCTTCGAAGTCCATCTTCTCGTCATAACGATCGCCAATTCGATGAAACAGGCTTCGGAGGTCGCCTGTGCGATTCCCTTCGTCACGAACCGACATCGCCGCGTCAAGAAGTTGATGGTCTGCGAGAGCGCTCAGAAACTTGATCGCGTCGAAGAGGTTAGATTTGCCAACGCCGTTCGCGCCTGCGATGCAAGTGAAGGGTCCAAAGCGGACATCCACGTCGACCAGATTCTTGAATCCTGCGACCTTTAAACGCGTAAGCACACAAATTCCCCGATCACTGCCAACATCGTAACAGAATTCCGAAAAACCGCCTGACTTCCGTTATTGCGCCCCAATGTTGGCGCCACGGCCGTGCGCAAACTGCAAGCCGAAGGGAAACGCGTGGCCATGGTGGGCGATGGCATCAACGACGCGCCGGCCCTGGCGCGAGCCGTTCAGAGCTCAGCCGAAGACGGGTACTGAAGCGTTCCGCCTCGTAAATTGACGATTCCTGGTTAAGAATTGGTCAGGAACAGGAGCGTCATCGTGGTCAGCAAGGCTTGTGCTTGCGCGTGGACCCGTTAAGCGACGATTCACCCGGTGACCGGGCCAAAAAACTCGATGGGCGAGATGGCGAGGGACCCTCGCACTCGAATACCGAGGAGCTGGTACTCCGGACATTGGAAGGTCGCCCTCACCTGGTCTGGAAGGGAGAGATCAAAGAGGACCCATCCGCTCGGCAATACTTTCGTGGGCTGACTGACCTGCCATTCGATTGACCCGTCGCCGTGCGGAATGGTGCCGCCAACAGGCAACTGCGCAAGCCATCCCTCCCTCGGCTTGCGCTCCGGCGTCCATATCCGAAGCTTCAGGTACACAACGCCACTGTCCGCGATACGCGCCGTGAACCGGACTCCATGGTAGACGCTCACATGCGGTAGCGGATAGTCCAGCGCGTACCAGCCCCGGCTCTCGATTGACATGATCGTTTCCCGCGGGGTCACCTCGTCATGCAAGGCGTCGATCTTGGGCAGAGTTCCGGCTATTTCTTCCTTTGCCAATTCCCAACCGTGCCCGAGGGGCGAGCCTTCGGGTAGGTAATCAAAGTCAATTCGGTGGATCAGCGGCCTCGTATTGCCGAGGGCCGCTTCCGAGGCAGCCGACGGCGGATATTCCTCAGGCAGGGGTCGCCTAGGCCGGAAGAAAACCACAATAACCGCCGCTGGAACCAAGATACATGCAGCTTCAATCGAAACGAACACCAACCCCGAGGCGTTCTTGATGAAGGCGATCGCGCCCCCAACAATTGCGGGAAGGGCTGTAATGATCATAAGCGGTACTCCTCGTTGTTGCCATGCCCGATGCAGCGCGTCGCCGATCCAGACCAGCATACGGAGATCATGGAGGCGATCCCAGATCCGCCCCAGACGCCGTTTCCGTTTCGCCACCCCGCCAGCATATCACTCACCAAATCGCAGCGGCCCTGGTTGGCCCAGGGTCGCCCCGACACTGGCGGCCCGCACCTGGGACGTTCCCCATCACACCAACTGCCGTTCGCGCGGGCCCAGATCCACCGAATCTTCATTCCGCTCGCGGAAATAGGCGCGGATGTCGTCGCGCAGCTTTGGTTTGTTGCCGGCGAAGCGCCAGAGGCCTTGCCAATCGCGGCGCAGATCCTGATCGGGATCGAAGCGATGGTCGCGCAGGATGCGGGAGCGGGAGCCGTAGCCGCGCTTCGACATAGGGCCGTGGAAGTGATGAATGGCGTGATTCGCGATGTAACCGATGTTGCCCTTGATGGCTTCGGCGCGTTTGGTCCAGGCGGCGATCTTGCGCACGTAGGGGTCGCCGCATTCGCGGACTTCCCAGTGCCGGTCGGGTTCTCCGGCCAGCGCCATGGCCATGTGCCAATCGGCCGAACCTAGAATGCAGGTGTCCAGCATGCCGCCAACCTGGTCGAACGCCTCGCGCCGGAAAGCCCAAGCGCCGCCCGGAGCGCCCACGTGAGAGGGCAGGTTGGCCGATGGCGCCTGCCGCGTCGTCAGGTAAGAGTAAGCAAAGCCGGGTGCGGTGGATGTGGGCCGGTGATCGGCGGAAAGCGGCGCATAACTGCTGAAGAGCTGCGCGAAATCGTAATGCTGCAACTGGTGGACGGCTTCCAGAGCCCAGTCCGGGCGGGTCATATGGAAATCGCCGTCGACGATGGCGCCATACTTCCAGTCCGGCGGAAAACGTTGGACCACCAGGTTCAACAGGTTTTCCTTGTGCCACATCTCGTCCGTCGTGCGCAATTGAAGATCGAGCGGGTTGGCGGCGCCGGTCACCTCGAAGGGGCGATCGCCGTACTGGATTTCGCCCACGTACAGAGCTACGTTCGGGCTGGCCGCCATGTGCTGGCGAAAGTCGTTGAACAGCGTGCGGCGCGAGCGCCAACGCACCGGGTTGCTATAGGCGGAAGCCACGTAGAGGGTTTGCGACTCCGACCACGGGCGCCATGGCTCGTGGACGTTAGGGTGACTGGCTGACTGCATTCTTTGACCTTCTCTTCGCTGGGATTGGAAAGGGCCCAGTGGCTTTTGCACCGAGGGCCCTCCCACTGCCCCCATGCTAGACCGGCGACATCGGAAAAGCCGGCACGCGGAAGCTTGGAAATGGGAATAAGTCACTTAGTTTGTGGCGCGAAAAAATATTTCGGACTCTTGTGACCGGTTTTCCGGTTACTATCGCCGATATGGGAACGGGTTCGCGGCGGGACACGCCAATGCTGATGATTCTGAGCGGTTTGCCGGGCGTGGGAAAGACGGCGATCGGCCGGGAATTGGCTCGTCAACTCGGCGCGGTATATTTGCGCATCGACTCGATTGAACAAGCCATGCGCGATTCGCGGGGGTTTGAAGGATCTCTTGACGACGCGGGGTACCGTGTGGGATACGCGGTTGCGGAAGATAATCTCCGCCTGGGATTACCGGTGGTTGCGGATTCCGTCAATCCGCTCGAGCTCACTCGCGATGCCTGGGTTGCGGTGGCGGCTCGCGCCGGGGCTCGCGCGATGGAAATCGAGCTGACGTGTTCCGATGCCGGCGAGCATCGTCGCAGAGCGGAAACGCGCTCGAGCGATATCGCCGGATTGCGGCTGCCGGAATGGGGTGAGATCGCCAACCGGGAGTACCACGCATGGGGCCGCGACCATATTGCGGTCGATACCGCGGGACGGAGCGTGGAGGAGTGCGTGGGGATTTTGAAAAATCAAATTGCATCCTGGGATCGGCACAGATAAGAGCGTCCGGGATGCCGTGAAAAAACAAATTGGGCTTATGGATGAGTCAGATAGCGGCGAGCTCGCTGCGTGTTGGGATTTTGAAAAATCAAATTGCGGCCCACGAATGAGTCCAGTTGGGCTGGGCTTCAGGCCAAAGGCCTACTCCACTTTGACCAGTTGGGCGAGTTTGGCTTCCAGTTCGGCCTGGTTGAGGGCTCCGGGATGATAGTAGCGCACGATGCCGTGGGTATCCACCAGGACGAGCGTGGGCGTGGTGCTGGCGCCGTAGGTCATGAAGTTCTTGGCGCTGATGGGGGTGGGCGAACCCTCCAAGGGCGAATAATATTTGTGCCAGACTTCGGAGATATAGCGAGTCTCGGCGTCGGGGGTCGCCTGCTCGCCGCCGGCCACATACCCGTACAGCTTGGTGGGGCTCACCAGCAGGAGCCCTTTGGGCGCATAGGCGCGGCGGAGGTTGGCCAGCGCGGCGGCTTCGGCTTTGCAATCGGGGCACCAGTGCGCCCAGAAAAACAGGAGCAGGGGATGGCCGCGCAGCTCGGCGGGCGCCACGCCTTCGAGCGGCGGCGCGGGCTTGCCGGTCAGGCTCAGCAGGTTGATATTCTTGCGGATTCGCTCGAACAAGCTGGTGGCGTCGAACTGGGCCAGTTGGGCGTTCAGAAAGGCAATTGCCTGGTCGCGCTGGCCGGTTGCCGTCAGCGCCTGCGCGTGGACCTCAATGGAAGCGCCTATGGCGGTCGCCAGCCACGGGTCGTGGGCCAGCGGATGGGCGGGCAACAGGCCGTCCGCCATTTGGCGCGCTTCGGCAGCGTAGGCTTCGGCCTTGGTGTAGTCGTGGGCGTCCAGCGCCCCGCGGGCCATCCACGAAACCGCCGCGGCCAACTCGCTGGTCGGGCCTTGGGAGGCCCGGTAGGCGGCGACGGCGTGCTCGGCGGCGGCAAAATCGCGCCGGGCAACCAAAGAGCGGACGTCATTCACGAGAGCCGCGGAGAGCAGCAGAGCGGGAACCATGCCACTATTGTAACGGCCTGAGGAAGGGCATTCGGGGTTCGGCAGTAGTAGCCCAGAAAGTGTCAGCCTCCAGAGCGTCGGCACTGCCTGTTCGGACTGTCCCGCCCTGCGTCCGGCGAGGCTGCACGCGATGCGGCGGTTGGCAGAGCCCTGTTGATAACGGGGCTATGGGAGCGGGTAGAGCCGCAATTCCGGCATCGGAAAATCCTTCAGGTTGCCGGTCACCAGGATCAAGTCATTCGCCAAAGCGACGGCTGCGATGGTCGTATCGGGCAGCGAAAGAGTACGATTCTGCTGCCTCCATAGGTTCTGCAACTCGCCGGCCTGTTTGGCGATTTCCCAGGTGACGGGGTAGAACTTCAGACTCCGCAAAAGCCGCTCGGTTTTGGCCTCCTCCCCTGGCCGCATTCCGGCGTAAATCTCAGTGACGTTGATCGAACAGCAGGCCATATCTGCACCGTCCTGGATCAGTCGATCAATGAGCTCCCGCCGGCCGCGCTTGCCGTTGAGGGCATCTATGATGATCCCGGAGTCGAGCAGACAGGTAGCCACCGTCTATTCGGCTTCCCGGCGTTGCTCGATCTTTTCAAAACGCGTGACCGATTCCTGGCGCATCTCCCGGACCCACTTGTCCGCGCCTTCGGCCAGTTCGGGATGGTCCTCGTCCTTCCAGCTCCCCGCCGCTTCGCGGAGTGCGTCGCGCTGTTCGCAGCGCCGGATTTCGCGCTCCACCAAGTTGACGATAAAGGCGGCGCGCTGCTGCTGGCCGGCAACCTTGTCGATCGCGTCCGCAAGCTGCCGAGGAATCGGAACGAGCGTTCGGGGTTTGCGCATACGCCTAGTTTCAGTAAACCACGTTGCCAACCGTTCATGCAACCACAAGGGAAACCATAGCGGAAACCACGGATCGTGAATTTTCGCCGGTGTCGCGTCAGCATGTCCGGCGCTACTCGCCAAGAAACCGCTCCTTCGAGCCTTCCGGAACACTCGGCGGTCCGGAGCCGGGGACAATTGGATGCAGTCCCCACCACCGGCTACTCTGCGTCGTCCCCTCGGCCGCCGCCGTCAGTGTTGCGTCGGAATGCCCTTGTTTTCGTCCTCGAATTGCAAGGGCAGGTCGATCAGGGCGGAATTGACGTGGTCTTCGTCCCACAGGCGCAGCTTGTAGCTCTTGGGCGGCAGGTCGAACACCACCGAACCTTGCACGGAATCGGCCGGCGCCACCTGGCGAAGGTAGCCCACCCAGAGCGGCACTTTGGTTCCGTCCTTGAGCTCCGGATAACTGTTGCCGGCCTGGTCTTCCAAGCTCATGTTGGGGACGATCTCATCCGCGCCGCCGCTATTGGTCGCGCTGAAACGCAGAATCAAAAAGCGGTTCTGCGGCACGCGGGCGTCGGGGCCGTCTCCCAGCACCGGCTTCCATTGCATTTCGAAGACCTGGTAGACGAGGTGGCCGATATTGACGCGGTCGCCCAGGGCATACAGGTGCACTCGCAGCGGCGCGGGGTGGTCCGCGGAACAGGCGGCCAATAGCGACACGGCTGCGGCCACTAGGGCGTGGCGAATAAGTCGCAAACGCATGAGCAACTTACATTGTGCCATGTTACGGGTGGAGCGGTGCAATTGAGGACAATGGCGGTCCCGGCCTTTACAATAGGTAGAGATGATCGACATTCACAGCCACATTATCTGGGGAGTCGACGATGGGGCCCGGACGCGGGAGGAGAGCATTGCCATGTTGCGGCTCGCCGCCGAGACCGGAACCACCGATATTGTGGCCACCCCCCACTGCGATTCGCAGTTCAAGTTCGATGCGGCGGTGCGGGACGAGCGAATTCGAGACCTGATGCAAGCCACCGGTGGAATGCCGCGCATTCATCCAGGCTGCGATTTTCGCTTGAGTTTCGACAACATCCAGCTCGCTTTAGAGGAGCCTCAAAGGTTCACCATCAATGGGCTTAGATACTTGATGGTGGAATTCGCGGATACCCTGATTCCGCCCACGACCGGGGATATTTTCGAGCGATTGCTGGGGCGCGGAATCTGTCCGGTGATCACGCACCCGGAGCGGAACCCCATGCTGCGGACCGGTCTGGAACGGCTGAAAGATTGGACCCAGATGGGCTGCCTGGTGCAAGTAACCGCGCAGAGCCTGACGGAGCGTTTCGGCAAGACCGCCCAGGAATCGGCCTGGACATTGCTTCGCAAAGGCTTGGTACACGTTATTGCAAGCGACGCGCACGATACCGAAAACCGCCCCCCTCGGCTGGACGCCGCCCGCGAAATCCTGACGCGGGAGATGGGAGCGGAAGCCGCGGATTTGTTGCTGGTCTCGAACCCGGCGGCGATTCTTGCCGGCGAACCGGTGTGGAGCGCCGCGTCGAGCTCGGCCGAGCACAGGAAGAAAAGTCGGTTTGCGTTTTGGCGGTAAAGACTTCGTGGCCAGAGCCGCCCTACTACTACTCATCGGTGACAGCCCGCGCCACGGGGGCTTTCAGGCCCACGCGCACAAGGATTCCGCATAAGCGGCACTGCCGTCGCGGAGCCATCCGTCCAGTTGCGCCGGCTCTTTCAGTTGCTGGCCGCGCATCCTGGGGACTGCCACGAAGCGGCAGTCGAGCTCGGGCAGGGCGGTCATGTCGCCCCAGAGTTTCTCGAACTGAGCCACCGGGAAAATATCTTCCTGTCCTTTGCCCCAGCGCTTCTTCACATCTTTCAGCGTGATGTAAGTGGGCATGCGCGCGGCCCCGGCGCGCACGGCCTGGTTCACACGTTCCGCATCGGAGAGACCATCGCGGGTCAAACCGAACACGGCCAGCAGGCGGTCGATATCGATCCAGTACGTCGCGCTGTTGTAGTAGCGGAGGCGGCTTTCCAACTCCTCGCTGGGGAGGGCGAGACCTTCGATCAAACGGGCGCGGCCATCCACGCGGGCCAGGCCGCCGCCGCGATCCTCCAGATGCCGGGTAATCACTTCGGTGGTCATCGCCGCGCCGCTCTCGATGTGGTAACCGAGAATGGCCGGGTCAACATCGGCGGCTACCGTGTCGATATTATGCGCCATCAAATAGCGGAGCCGCGGCCGCATTTCGAGCAGGCTCGCCAGCGTGCCGTTGCGCAGCAGGTTGGGAATCTCGTACCAGTGACCCACCGGGTGCAGGCATTGCATGGGCAGATTGTCGGTATAGTCGGAACCCTCGCCGGCGCTTTGGGCCCACTCGATCAGGGCGGCGTGCAAGCCCTGGCGCACCTTCTGCGCCTGCTCGTCCAGCAACTGCTGCGGCATCTCCTCCCAGGCGAAGCGCAGGTCGCGTGCCATCGGGATCATACGCAAGCCAATGCTGCGCCCGGGCGAAAGCAGCAGCGGGCCGGGATAGCCGTAGTTCTGTTCCGCGGCAAGCTGCGCGGCGATGGCTTCATGGGTGAGATAGCTGGTGGTGACGACATGCGGCAGCGGCGTGCCGCACGCGCGGCTCACGCGCAGGCTTTTGGCAAGGTGGACCTCGATGAAGTTGCGGTATCGTCCGCCCAGGCGGCAGAAAGGGTTCAGCGCTTTCACCACGCCGGCGCCGCGGGTCCAGCGCGTGCCCACTCCGCCAGCCATTGAGACCACCGCCACGCGGCCTTCTGCGAGGGCTTCGAGACCGGCCCCGCGATGGCGATCCGCGGCACAATCCGCCTCCGCGTCTTCAATCACGCTGGTAACGGGGAGCCGGTTTTGCGCCAGACCGATGCGGCCGGAACGGAGATCCTGCCGGATCTGTTCGTGCTCCACGCGGTCGAAGCCGTGGCTCTCGAGCAGCGTCTTGAGCGATCGCGCCTGGCCGTCTTCGCCATCGCGGCCGGCGGGCAACAGGTGGTCGAACAGGGTGTGGATCATGCCGGCGTAATCGGCGTTGGAGCGGCATGCGGCGGTGAAGCGCTCCAGCTCGGCGCGGCGCACCGGCGACAAACGCGACGCTTCGGTGCGGATCAGCGGAGGCGCCTGAATGGTGTAGTAGCCGGCGGGCATGAGAGCGTCGGCGCCGCCGAACAGTGCGGCCTGGGTGCCGCGCTCGTTGATGGCGAAATCGTACACCACGGGCTCCATGGCGAACGGCACGCTACGCTCCAGGCGGCGTTTGGTTTCGCTCATGACGGTCTGAATGCGGGCCTGGGCCTCGTCTTTGCGCTCCGGGCTGAACAGGAACCCCATGCCGCCGCCGCTCATCCCTCCGAGCATCCAGAATCCCCAGAAATCGGCGCCGAACTCCTGGCGGACGCGCTCGATGAGCGTGCCCGTATAGAGATTGCCGGCCCAGGGAATGATGGTTTGGATGGGTCCGGCGAAGTTGCGGTCGAGCGCGGCGCCCAGAGCGCGAATGTCGCCGCGCTCGAGGAGCCCTGCGATCTCATCCAGGATCCCGATTGCCTGCCGTCTTCCCAGCCATTCGGTTTCCGAGCGCAGCAGGTACTTCTCGGTGACCATCTCGAGGATGGGGCCGACGTCCTGCGCCATGCCGCCATGCACCAGCACCAGGCTTTGCTGCAGCTTGGCGCGGGTTTCGCGCGGGACTTCGGCATCGGTGAAGATTTTGTGATCGGGGAGCAGGCGCCCGCGGCTGATGCCGAATTCGGGATCGCCCTCGGCGGCGCGCGCGCCATGGATCAGCTTGATGCCGGGCCAGACGCCGCCCGAATCCTGCCAGCCGCCGCCGCTTCCGCCCAGCCATTCACCCAAAATGGCGCGCGCGGCAACCAGCCGCCGGTCGCGCTCTTCCATGCCTCCGGTGAGCGAACGGATCTGTCCCGTGGCGCGCATCGATACCGCGATGATCGAGGCCAGCAGGCTGGTGGAGACAGCCAGCCGCGAGCCCCTGGGGATGCCATTCACCTGGCTGACGATTTCAATGCCGTAGCCGGGTTTTCCGGTGAGGCGGGCCAGCAGACCGGCCAGCGGTTCGGTGGAACCTTCGATGCCGGGAGGCACGATGCCGCTGGCGATGATGCCCGCTTTGAGCAGACCGAGATAATCGCGGGGGAAGTCGAAGATTTCGGCGATGGAAGAAATGTCGGCCGAAGCGCGCAGATCGACGCTAGTCAGGCGGATCACCGGCTGGTCGATGACACGGAACCAAGCTTCGACCGGCGGCTTGGGCCCGCTCGATGCCCCGGCGGATGAGCGATCTGTCCCGCGCACCGCCAGGTCGATCGATGCGTTGATGACGCGCGCGCCTTCGGGGAAGTCCATACCGAGAAAAAAAATGTCGCTCCATCCGCTGTGGGTGAGGTCCATGCGGACGGGCGTGGCCTCGCGCAGAATGGGGAAGACCGGATGGCCGGCGACCAGCTCGGGGCGCAGGCGCAGCGGATAATCGTCGGTGTGGCCGGCGCGGAACATCCACTGGTTGCCGCGCACGCTACGCACGCTGCGGCGGACCTGGTCGGCCAGGGTCTGGAAGCCGAGCGCGCGATAGCTGGCCGCGAGCGCGCTGGAAATGGCCGCGCTGGAGCCGCCGCTCGCTTGCTCGGCCAGAAAAATCTCGATGGCCTCTTCGAAACGGCGCTTCAAGAGGTTGTCGAAGCCGGCGTAGGGGATGAGCGCCGGGGCGGCGGACGCCGATAGCCGGGGAATGTGAAACCGATGGATGGCGTAAAGGAAGAAGAGCGCCCGCACGCGTTCGTAGAGGTTGTCCGAGCTTCGCCGGAAGCTATCGAGCGCGCGGCATTCCTCGAGCAGGGCCTCCATGCCGGCGCCCTGGCAGACGGCGTCGAGCGGGCAATCGCGCCGGTCGCCGCTGGCGGTGACGATGCCGGTGAGGCGGCTCACGGACGCGCGCCTCCGCCGGCCGCGGCGATTTCGCGATCGGCGAGGAGTTCGAGCACCTGCGAGAGCACCTGGCTGCGGTCGGGACCGTTCAGAGCGAGCGCGAGCTGGGCGATGAACAGGCCGTAAGGCGAACCCAGATCGTAACGCCGGCCGTCGTCCTCCACGGCGAGATATTGTTCCTGGCGCGCGAGTTCGGCCAGGGCGTCGGTAAGTGTGACGGGCGTGCCGGAGGCCGCCGCCAGCATGCGGCCGAGGATCTCCATCACCGCCGGAGTGAGCACGTGGATGCCGAAGAAGCAGAGATAATAGCCGGCGCGAATGCCGGGGACGAGCAGGCGCTGTTCGGCTTCGGTGGGGGTGGGTTTTTCGATTACCGTATCGACGCGATACAGATCGCTGCGCTGGGCGAAGCGGCGGCCGCCGACGGTCCCGTAGCGCGCGAGCAGGCTCTCGCGCGTGGCCTGAACGCCGCTCACCGAGCACCGTTCCGCGCGGGCGAGCTCCACCAGCCGCTCGGCCGAAGGTTTGGGCGCGGCGCTCACGTAAAGGTGGTCGCCCACCATGTGCAGAAACGGGTCGGAGCCGGTAAACGAGCTGGCGCAGTGGATGGCATGGCCGTAGCCGCGAGGCTCGGGCTGCGGAATGAATCGCACCGCGGACGCGTGCGGCCCGGCGGCCTGCGCATAACGCGATTCATCGCCCGGCCAGACCACCACGGCGATCTCCTCGGCGCCGGCCGCGAGCGATTGTTCGATCAAAATCGAGAGCACCGATTTTTCGGCGCCGTCGCGGTCGATGAGAGTTTGCAGAGGCAGCGCGCGCTGGCGCCGCGCCGCGGCCGTAATCACAGCTTTGCGAACGAACAAGTAGTCACCCTAGAGCAGTGTAGCGTGGATGCGGGGGAGTGGCGGATTTCCAGCCGCGGCGGCCCAGAGGTGGGACAGACCATCGTTTTCTGTGGTCTGTCACGCCCTCGCCAGGCCAACCGCCCGGAGTGCCCCTATTCGGCGCGGAGCATCGCGGCCGGGTCGATTCGCACGGCGCGGAAGATCGCCGGCAGAGCGGCCAGAACGGTTGCCGCCAGGATGGTCAGCCACGGCCACACCAGCATTCCCGGATCGGTGGGGTTGACCTGGTAGAGGAGAGTCTGGACGTACCGAACCGAGGCCATGCCGACGGCAAGTCCCGCGAGCGCTCCCACCGCCACCATGGCGAAGGCTTCGAAAGCGATGCGCCGCGCGATGTCGCCGGCTTGAGCGCCGATTGCCATGCGGATGCCGATTTCGCGGCGCCGCTCCACCACCGAATAGTCCAGCACGCCATACAATCCGATTCCCGCGAGCAGGAGCGCCACGGCGGCGAAGAACAACGCCAGCATGGCCAGCAGCCGCTCGCGGATAGTCTGAGCCTCGACCAGCTCCGCCTGGGTTCGGATGTTGCGGACGCGGAACTCGGGCCGCGCCCGCGGGATTTCCCGGCGCAAAATGGACGCGAGCGCGAGCGGATTCGCGCTGCGTGTGCGCACCACGAACGTCCCCTGATCGACGGGCTGCAGTTCGCCCTTAGCGCCGGCCGAAGCAAAGGGGAAATATGCCTGGGGCACGATCGGATCATGGATGTCGCGGTAAACGGCATCGCGGACCACCCCCACCACCTCACAGGGAATGCGCTTGCCCTGAAAGATCACCATGTCGAAAGACTTTCCAACCGGGTCCTCGCCATGGAAGAACTCCTTCGCGAAGGTTTCGTTAACGATTGCCACGCCCGGATACGTATCGACGGGGCGGAAGTCTCTGCCCCCGATAAAAGGAATCTTCATCGCTTCCGCCCATCCGGGCGAGACACTCAGAAAGAAGGCCAGAACCCCGTTTGGCGCCGCGCCATTGACCGAAACCCAGTTGTTCCACGATCCGCCGCCGAGCAGCGCCCAACGAGCCAGCCCGACCTTCTCGACGCCAGGCAGCGTTCGCAGATGTTCGGCTACCTGGTCCCAGAAGGCCGGAGGCTCAGGCCGTTGCGCCACGGTATCGAGCGTGAGCACCCGTTCGGCCGAGAAGCCGGTGGGCCGGTGGGAAAGGCGATCGAACGTAGCCACAAACAGCCCGGCTACGAAGAGCACCAGAAAACAGAAAGCCACCTGCACGGCGATCAGGGTGTGCGTCAGGCGCCGCCGCGAGCGCGGGTCCGACCCGCCCCGAAGCGTCGTCATGGGCTTGATTCCGGAGGCCCGCAATGCCGGCGCCAGCCCGAACAGCAAGCTAACGCCCAGCGTCAGCGCCAGCCCGAATCCCAGCACCCGCCAGTCCGCCGGCAGCGCCAGCCGCGCCGGGTTATCCGGCGGATTGATCCGGCTCACTACGAACGGCGCCGACCACCACGCGAATAGCGCCCCCGCCGCGGCCGCCAAGAACCCAAGCACCGCGCTCTCTACCAGCACCAGTTGCACCAGCCGCCATCGCCCCGCCCCGATCGAGATGCGCAGCGCCATCTCGCGCGCCCGAGCCGCCGCCTGCGCCGTCATCAGGTTGGCGACATTGGCGCACGCAATCAACAGCACCAGCCCCACCAGCACGCCCAAAGCCGCCAGCCCGCGGCGGTAATCGGCCTGCAAACCGGAAGCACCCGCTGCGGCCGGATCGAGCATGACTTTCTGAGCCAGGAATTTAGCAATGTCCTGTTTGCTCCAGCCGACGAGGCCCTTCATCCGGTTCTCTTCGAAGGCATGAGATGTCGCGTCCAGTTTGGCGCGAATCGGTTCCACGGCAATCCCGGGATTCAGCGACGCCAATGTGCGCATCCAGCTCCAATCGTCGTGGACCGCCCCAGGATGCATCATGGTGGGCAGGAAGATGTCGGTGACTGTGCCCGGTTCGGTGCCCGTGAACGGCCGCGGCGCGACGCCCACAATTTCGTAAACGTTGTCGCCCGCGCTCGGTCCCGCAAACAGCTCCTTGCTGCCCAAGCGAAACTTGCGTCCGATCGCGTTCGGGTCCGCGCCGAAGCGCCGCTTCCAATAGTCGTACGAAATCGCCGCGTAGGGATGCGCGCCCGGTTTGAGATCGTCGTTTTCGGTGAACAGGCGCCCCAGCGCCGGCCGCAGCCCGAACGCGCCAAACATCCACCCCGAAACGTATTGCAGGTGCGCTTTCTCCATTTCCAGATCGGTCCGGTAGGTCACGTCCACCCGCTCGGCGTAGGAAACGGCAATCAGTTCGGCCTGGCCTTTCACCGCCGCGCGCATCTGCCGGAAGGACGGATAGGCCCAACCGTCGAAGCTCGCGGGCTTGCCGTCGGGGAGGGTGACGTGGCGTGAGAGGCCGTACAGCCTTTCCGCATTGGCCACCGGCAGCGGCCGCAGCAGCAGGGCGTCGATCAGCCGGAACGCCGACGTCGAGGCCCCAATCGCCAAGCCCAGCGACAATATCGCGGCCGCCGAAGTCACTTTTTTCTTCTTGAGCTGCCGCCAGCCGAAGACGGCGTCGGCGCGAAGCGAATCGAGCCAGGGGATGAGGCGAACGTCGCGGCTCTCCTCCCTCCGCCGCAGCCGCGAGCCGAACGCGCGGCGCGCTTCGGCCGGATCGCGGCCGTGTTCCGCCGCTTCGGCCAGGTGGGATTCAAGCTCCTCGTCGATCTCGCGGCTCCAACCATCGCCGCCGAATACGTTTGCGATACGCGACCACAAAGACATGTCAGGCCATCCTCAGCACGCGGTTTACCGCCGCAGTCACCGCCCGCCAGCGCTCTTCTTCGCGGTCGAGCTGTCTTCTGCCAGCCGCCGTGAGCTCGTAAATTCGCGCTCTTCGCCCGGTTTCCTTGACGATCCATTTGGCGCCGATCCAGCCGGCCTCTTCCATGCGATGCAGCGCGGGATAAAGCGAGCCTTCCTCGGCGCGAAGAATTTCATCGGACATGTCCTGAATCGCCGACATGATGGCATAGCCATGCAGGCCGGGCCGGCGCGAGAGGATCTTCAAAACGAGAAGATCGAGCGAGCCTTGCAAAGAGTCGGGCTTGGGCATATTCAGACTTCTTAGTATAAAGACGTCTGAGGATCGAAAGGGTTAGGCGGGGCGGTGCGCTCTAATCATGACACTTGCCAGTAGACCACGTAGCGCTTGCCGAAGATGCCGTTCAGGGGAGCCATGACGATCTCGCTGGATTGGCCGGCAGTGCGAAAAGTCAGGGGCCGATCGGCTGGCTTTATCCAGGTTTCGATGTCGCCTTTGGGTTCGAGGACCGGTACCTCGAGCGCAGGCAGCGCTGGGGCATTCGCGCGCCGCACCAAGGGCGCGCTGGGGCCTTCGAGAAGCTGTTCGTTCAAACCCTCCGCCCCGAAGTCGCCGGCCAGTACCAGCGGGCCGTACAGGAATGCCTGGGTGTGGGGGTCGTCGGGAGTAGCTTCGGCGGTAAGTCGCATGGGCATCTCCATTTCTACACGGTCGCCGGTCTTCCAAGTACGTGTGAGGGTGAGATAACTTCCCGGCGAAGCCGCGGCTTCGAGAGTCCTTCCGTTGAGCTTAATCACCGGTTGAGAGCGCAGCCAGGAGGGGATTCGCAGGCGCAGGGTGAGTGCGTTCGGGCGCGCGGCGGCCACTACCAGCGCCGTGGCGCCTTCGTCCGGGAACTTAGTATCCTGCTTGAGCCGGAACCCTTTTTCCTCCCAGTTCACTTCCGACGGAATGAATAAGTTGATGTAAATGCCATCCCGGTCTCGCCAGTAAATGCTGTCGTTCAACTTGCTGTATTCTTCCACGCCCGTGCCGGTGCAGCACCAGAACGACTGATCCTCGGTGCAGAAAGTCTTGTAGGCGCCGGGCACGAGCGAAAGGTAATATTGCGTGTGGCCGGTTTGGGGATGGATGGTGCCGATGCGCATATTGAGCAGAGACCGTTCGTAATAGTCGAAATAGCGCGGGTCGGCGGTCCAGCTATACAGTTTGCGCGTGAGCTTGAGCATGTTATAGGAGCAGCAGCACTCCTCGGTGGCGGAGCCGCGACTGTGATTCAGCTCCCAAGCGATGCGGCGCGGCTCCGCGTTCCAGCTTTCGCCATTGCTGGTGCCGGTGGTGACGTAGGAACGCGCGCCGGTGACTTCGTACCAGAAATAATCGGCCACGTCGTGAAAGCGCATGTCGCCCGAGATTTCGTAGCGCCTGGCCGCGGCGATCGCTTGCGGCACGTGCGTATTCACGTGCAGGCCGCGCAGCTCATCGCGGCGAAGCCCGAGGGGATTGACGAAGCGCTTCTTGGTGAAACGGTCGCCGGCTTTGGCCCAGCGCTCGTCGCCAGTAAGTGCGGATAAGTTATAGAGAGATTCCGCCATGCCGCCGAATTCGACGTTGAGAATCTGCTGCATGTGGGCTTCGGTCTTGGAGGCGCTCCATCGGTCGGCCCAGCCGGCCATGCCCTGCGCGACTTCTAGCGCCTGGCGGTTGCCGGCGAGTTGGTACATATCGATCATGCCGGCCAGGATCTTGTGGATGGTGTAGAAAGGCGCCCAGGGAAGGCTGGGAGCATTGGGATCGCGCGGCGCAGCCGGATCGCGGGGCTCACCGGATAGTTTGTCGAGCCGATCGAATAACTCCGTGGGGAACGCGCTCAGATAGCCGCCGCCGAGTTTTTGCTGCGCTTTGGCCATTTCGGCCACCATGTAATCGGCTTCGGTCTTGGCTTCGCGGTCGCCGGCGGATGCGTACAACTGGGCGCTGGCGGAGAGGAAATGGCCGGTGAAATGGCCGCGCAGCTCGGTGCCGTGCTTGCCATCGGCGGGCGATTCCCAGCCGCCCAGCGGTTCCGCGCCGCCTACGGAAAGGCCGGCGTTTTGGCGGAAGTTGTAGAGCAGCCGGTCAGGCGCGAGGCGGCCCATGTAGGCGCGATTCCAATCGGCGGCGTCTTTGTAGATACCGCCGGCGACGCGCACCTGTGGCATGGGAAACGGTTCCACTTTTAGCGCGATCGGTGTTCCGGAAAACTCAATCGGAGCGTCGAAAGGCGCGGCTTCGGGCCGGGGACCGCGGCCGGGCGGCGCGGCGGAGGGTGACGGCGCGGCGGGTTGCTGCTGCGCGGCCGGCAACCGAGCGGATGCCACCGCACCGGCGAGCGACGCCGCGAAGGTGCGCCGCGTTGCGGGAAAAACGGGATCGTGGTTGCTCGTCATGGTTGACCTTATTGGGCGGTTCCCTCATAGTCTACCCGCCCGAGCAAAGCGGATGTTGGCGCGGCCGACAAAGGCATTCAATTTGCGGAAGCCCGAACGGGATTGCTACACTAAAGTTTCCATCCGGCCAGGTAGCTCAGTCGGTAGAGCGCAGCCCTGAAAAGGCTGGCGTCGGCGGTTCGATTCCGTCCCTGGCCACCATCTTTTCAATCACTTACAAGCCACCCTTCCAAGTTTGGTTGCAATTGGTTGCATCAATTGCAACCAGGTTTTTACTGCACGACCCTCCCGGCTTCGACGTATGCCGTCAGCCGGCGGACCGCGTTCACCTGGGATTCCGGCACCAGTTGCTGATAGACATCCTGCGTCGTACTCGCTCGGCTGTGCCGCATGATACCCTGGGCATCCTTCACGTCAACTCCGGCCTGCTGAAGCCAGGTCGCGCATGATCGGCGAAGCACCTGCCAATTCACCCGGCCGATTTCCAACTTCTGCGCTGCCGGTTTCATGTGGCGTGCCAGGATATTGTTGTCCCGCATCGGCGCACCCTTAGCCACCGATTGGAATACCAGGTCCTCGGGTCCGTCCGACTTCACGGCGCGGTAACGCCGTTTCGCCCGGCCGGCCCGAACGGTCACTTCTAACGACTTGAGCCGTTCGATTCTCTGGATGACGTGCGCGTCAACCGGAATCGTCGCCCGGCTGGACTCAGACTTAGGCTGATCCCAATCACCGCGGCTGTACCGCTCCTCGATGGTAATCGAGTGGGCATGCACATTCCGCCATCTCAGGCCAGCCAGTTCGCTGACCCTGAGAGCCGTAAACACCGCCACATAAACCATAGTGGCGTACGGTTCGGCCATAGCCTCCAGCAGCATGTAAAACTGCTCGATGCAGAGAAACGGTTTCGGACCTCTCGGCCTTCGCCGCTTCAACCGAACCTTTTCTGCCGGATTGTTTACCAGGCGGCCGTACTCGACCGCCGTTCTAAGCACTGCTGAAAGCACGTCGCGGATTTTATCGATGCTCTCGAATGAGAGTTTCGTCTGCTGTAACCGCATGAAGTAGCCTTGCAGCGGTTCCAGCGTAATCTCCCTGAGCATGAGGTTCCCGAACTCCGGTTTGAGATGGTTCTTCAACACGCTGCGACTTCGTTCCTGGCTGGTGCTGGCCAGCGTGGGAAGAACATCCCGTTCATACGTGCGGACAAATTCCCGAAAGAGGTGAGCATTGCCGATGCCGCTGATGGGGTCGTTGACGCCTGCCAGGTATTCGTCCCGCAGTCGCTCGGCTTCCGGTTTGGTAAGAGTGGCCGGCCCCAAAATAATTCGCTTCACCTTCCGAATCCTTTGCCCTTCTGCTACGACATCCTCGCGCACGAGGATTGACCAATTTCCCCCACGCCTCTTCGGCGCGGGTTTTTGATATCGTCTACGAGCCATTTGCTGAAAGCCGCCTCCCTGCGGCAATGGCTCGTTTCGGATTTGCTCGCCATGCAGCGTAGCACAGATGTCGGGATGATCGTTCGTGCTGCGCTCCCTGGCGGTCGTCTTGGTCGGATTTGGCGTGGTGGCCATACCGGCAGGCTAGCGCTGCCGGAATTTCCGCCAAACTGCCGCCAAAGTCGTGGCGGAAGAATCACCGGGCCGAAACTCCCTGACAACAAAGGGTTAGGGAAAAAACAGAATCTTGCGGCGGACGCACTGCGGGAGTTTTCGGAATTCAGCGGAAATTGGTGAGAGTTGCCTGGATGTCACGCCGCGCCGGCGGCAGCTTTGCAGCGGTCCTTGATGGCTTTGATGACCAGGTGGGGGTAGTTCTGCCGTGCTCGGCTCCAAGTGCGGGCAGGACCCTCTCGGCGCATCAACCACGTTTTGGGTACTGGCACTTCCTGCCGGTCAAGCTCATCGCAGACTTCAACGAGGTTGTCGTCCGTGGTCCAATCCTCGCCAAATCTGCGGATGATGTTTGCCGCTTTCACATGGTTTTCGTGGTCTGGTTTTGGCCCGCGTTTACGCGATGCGGCCGGGGGTATGGCGGAGCTGACAATCTGCTGAACCACCATTGCATCGATGGGCCGCGGCGCACGGTTCCAAATGGGGGAGTCCGCCGTGAGTTCAGGGGGTTTAGCCTCAGCAGAATTCGGCCCGCCAGCAATGGCAGGCGGCGGAAGTTCCGCCCGGCTTTGGGCTGCTTGTAGTAAAGCAGTTTCCTGCTCTTCCAGCAAGCGATCAACCTCGGCGGCCGGTAAGGCGTGTTGTATTTGGTGTTGCCGCTCGATATACCAGTCCAGGTTCTTGCGATTGTAGGTGAACGTGGTCACTGGCTCGACGAACGGTACGAGCAGGGGCTGGGTTTCCTGCTGGCGGATCTGTATGAAGCAGTGCCGCTGAAACTGGAGTTTCAGCGCGGCGGTGAGCTCGGTGAGCTGCTCATCGATGGTGTAATACTGCACGCTGGACAGCTCCCGGAAGGGTACGGGGATGAATATCGGGACGTCGGCCACGCTTTCGGAGTCGCTGTAGCTGTCGCTGGCACTCGAACTTTCTGCCCAGCTCGATGAGCGGCCGCTCATCGAAGCATGGCCGGAATCGGTGGTCTCGGTGCGGGTGCCTGACAACTGCGGCATAGAAAACCAATCGTCGTAAGAATACGACTGGCTTGCGCTGGCACTCGCACTGGCAG
>JBEKYD010000029.1:0-38242 GCA_049511335.1 Bryobacteraceae bacterium
CGAGTTCGCCACCTTCCCCATCACCACCGCGCGCGCCATGGCCGCCGACCCCGCCCCATCGTCCGCCCGCCGGTACTGCGCCCGCCGCAGCAGCACGTTCCCGCTCACCGGCCCCTCCACCCGCGCCAGAAATCGGCCGTGCTCGGTGAGAAACGAAACCGCCACGCCGCTCTCCGCGCAGAGCCCCATCGCCGGCGGACTGACCCCCACGTTCCCGAAGCACACCAGCGACGCCAGGGTGTGAATCGGCACCCGCAAACGGTCCTCTTTCTCCACCCGCACCACCACCGTCTGCCCGTCCTTCGCCACCCACGCGCCCTGGGTGGTGACGTACAGCGTGTTCAGCAGCTTGCGCATTTTATTCCCCCTTGGCGTCTTTCAATTGCCGCTCCACGTACCGCGCCACCTGCCCCGCGCGCCCGGGCATGGCCGGCATGCAAATCCCCATCAGCGAACAGTTCCGGCACTTCTTCTCGTAGACCGCCGCGGGCGTCTTCCCGGAAGCCAGCAGCGCATGCACCCGCCCGGCCAGTTCCTCCGTCTCGCCGCGCAGTCCCGCGTCGAACGCGACCGGCCAACGCCGCCGCGGCTGGCCGTAGAAGATCGCGCCCTCGGCAATCTCCGCGCCCAGCATCTCTTCCAGGCACAACGCCTGCGCGCACAACTGCACCTCGTCCCGCCGGTCCGGCTTGGGCCGCCCGCGCTTGTACTCCACCGGAAACGCGCGCCACCACCCCGGCCGCCCGGCCAGGCGCACCGAGCCGCGCTCCTCCACGCCGCCGCAAACCCGAAACTCCACCACGTCCGCCTGCCCGCTCAGTCCCAACCGCCGCGACTGGATGCGCAACCCACGCGCCACCACGATCCCCGGCCGCCCTTCCGATTCCGCCGAGTGCACGCGCTCGTGCAGCAACTCCCCCTCCACCGTGAGCCGGTTCTCCGCCCACTGCTGCTCGATATGGATCAGCGCGCACTGCCGCTCGCAAAACGCCATATGCTGCAGGGCGGAGAGAGGTACCAACTCGTCTTCGGAGTACATGTGCTACGCCCCCAGGAAACGGCCCGGATCAGTCAGGCCGGCTTCGAACACCCCGGCCATGTATCCAAGCACCTCAGGATCGTATTTCAGGGTCCACTCATAAATCTCGTCCTCGATAATTGGCGTCAGACTGTACTCCCCGACCTTCGAGCGCCGTATCCTCACGCTGCACTTGATCACGTCGAGGGGGTCGACGCGTTCGTGGCGTCGGAGTCTTTCGGCGAGCTCTTTGTCCACGACAGCGGTAACCGTGTCTTCGTCAATGACCTGATACAGCGCGGTGACCTCCGGGAACTCTCGTTTGTCCTCGGCGCTCCGAATCTGCGCCGCCTTTTGCCTGAGCGCCTCCTCTTGCAGTTCCTTCCTCATCGCCAGGGTGCACAGCTCAGCCGGCGGCAGGGCGTTTACGTCGAGGTGCTGGAAACACTGATCCAGAACCTTCGCCGGCGTCTTTATCGCCCCGAGCTCGGTGAACCCTCCCCGCCCGATTTTCAGAGAAACCACAGCCAGTAGCTCGGGAGCCTGTCTTGCGTTCCGGTTCAACCTCCCTCCCAGTTGCACCATGCTCGTAGCCGGGCCTGTTTCCCGGACGGCGGAACGAAAATCGAAATCGAGACCGGCCTCGATGCAACTCGTCCCGATGAGCGCCCATTTTCCATGCGCTTTGTCCTTGAGTTTCTTCTTCACCTTTTCCACAATGGCATCGCGGTCCCGCGGCGCCAGGGCGGTGGAAAGATGGGATACCGCGTGCCCCATCTTCCGGCACGTCTCCGCCAGAACCACTGCCGATTGAACCGTGTTCAGCACCACCACACACGGCCACGGCCGGTCGCCCTCAAAGATGTGCCGATCCAGACCATTCGGATCCATGGGCGCGTCTTCTCGGACGTAGTGTATCCGTTGCCGCTCCGCGCCCTGAGCCGCGCTGCGCACGTGTTCGGGAACCAGCTCCGGCAGGGACTGCGGCGGGTCGACGATTTCTTTCATCGCCCAGAAGCGTGCCAGTGATCCCGACGCCAGCACCACGTGACAGCCCCACTGTTCGGTCAGCTCGCGCAGCCACACCCACGTCTGCGGCCACAGCCACGAGGGGATCGCCGCGTGCGCCTCGTCAATTAAGATCGCCGATCCGGGCAATTCGTGTAGCTTGCGCAAACGCGCCGGATGGTTCGAAGCCAGCGTCTCGAAAAACTGAACCGCCGTCGTCACAGTCACCGGGCAATCCCAGAGCGTGGCAAGCTACCTGGCTTCGACCGATTTGTAATCCGCCTGATGATGATGGGCCGCCACGGCGCGCACCGGGTCCTCGCTTGGAAGCACCAAGGACTTGCGGTAAGTCTCCACCGATTGGTTGATGATGTTCACGTATGGCAGAATCACGAAGACGTGCCGCAACTGCGGACTGGATTCCTTCGCTGCGCGCAGGAGGTGAGCCATCACCGCGGTGGTTTTGCCTGTGCCGACCGGACTGTCGCACGCGTAGAACCGCTGGGCGGGATCGGAACGCTCCCTCAACTCCTCATAAATGCGCCGCCGGATGTCGTTCCGCGCGCCGTCCGGGTCCCCGCCGCCCAGGGCCGCGACGTACCGGTCGAGAGCACCCAGCCGCTCGTCCCATGCAACTCCAGGAGGTTTGACCGCTACCTCGTTTCCATAGTTCGTGGCCGTATTGCCGTGGTCGGCATCCACCAGGCACGACAGCGCCAGCCGCCACGTTAGCCCGGACCATCGCTTTGCGGCCAGCCGCCAGTCGCCCATCTGTCCGTCTCGCTCCTTGACGCACTCGAACAGCGCATGATGCAACTCGGCATATTTGGACAGTCGTTCGTCGACGCGCCCGGTAACCCAGCCCTTCTCGTGTTCCGGCTCCCGCCGCAGGCAGCGGTTTCGCCCAAGAAACTCGCCGACAAGACCCGGCAGACCCCCGTGGTGACTGTAGACGAGCGCCGCCGCCTCTGCTTGCTTGCGGTCGAGCAGATACTTCACGCCAGCATCCTCGTGGGGAACTGCCAGCTTCTCGCGCTTGGACGATCTCAAAACCGCCTGGTTCTTCTCATCCACTTTTCCAAGGTCGTGCGCGCGTCCGGCAAGCGCCACGGCTTCCTCAAAGCTGGGGCGATCACCGCTCCAGAACTGAGCCGCATCGCGGGCGTACGTCCGGGCCAATTCCTCAACGGCCCGGACGTGGTTGCCATATTCCTGTGCCGGAATGCCCTCTTTCGGCCGCGCGCTATGAGCCAACAGCGGCATATGCTTCCGCCATCAGGTCGCGCAAGGGCGCCACCCTGCTCTGAAGCCCTTCGGGCAGAGCCACCGGCACCTCATAGTCCTCCCACCCCTTGGACGGTTCCTCAGGGCGCTCCCGCTTGCGTGGAGCCAGCGCCGCGATTAACTCCAGGTCGCTGGCGGAGCCAAGCGGCGAGCTGTGTTCGATATACCATGCGTGGCGGATCTCCACTGATGTCCGAACATAGGAGGACGTCTGCGAGTAAGCCAGGGGAATCAGGTGCCGCAGCACCTCGATGTCCCGCAAGCTGCACTCCGTTTTCCTGGCGGCCGACGCATTCACGAAGAATGGCATCGCGTACACAGCGTGCTCGACAACGCGATATGCCAGTGGGGCCATGCCCCGATCCTTGCCCGTCTGAACGCCGCTCTTGTTTGTTGTCGTCATTCGCTCTATCGTCACAGGGGCGATGGACAGCCCCAGCCCGAATTGAACCACGCCGGTGGCCAGATGCTGAGAGGCTTTCTTTTCGAGGAATGTGTTACCGAAGACGCGCGCGTCCCAGTACTTCGGCAGAAACGTGCCCTCATCCGCTTCCTTGATTACCTTCTCCCGATCCCGGCCCCTGCTCTCCAGGACCTCGAAAGCACCAGCCTCTAGGGGCGGGGTGAAACGGTCCTTGATAGCCTGCCAAGCCGGGCCTTTCTTGTCCTCCAGCAGGTCCCTTAGCTTCCGCTTGAACGATACTGGCGAAATCTCGCCTTTTCGGTCCGGCCTCGTGCGAGGGTCGCTCTCTCGATCCGGATCGCCATTCGGATTCGAATTCACTGCTTCGATGACGAGCAACCCCGTCGCCCGCCGGATGACCTTCTCGTGAGTCTCGCTCATTCCGTGTCTCCTTTTCCGTCGCTTTCATCGCCTTCGGTCTTCGCTTCCCGCACCAGATAGCCCAATAGCATCTCCGCCTTTTCGGCGTCGGTCAGCGCTCGTTCGGGTAGCCGGCCCTTCAAGCCATCGGACACCTCAGCCATGCGGCTCAACGCCCACTTGGCCAGCCCGGCCTTGCCGCTCCCGTCGGTGTCGGCCCATGCCTTGTAAATTCGCAACCGGTCGGACAGCATGGACAATGCCCCAGCCGGGTTCAGCGCCGCAGTGGCTACGTGCTGGTTTCCCAGCAGTTGCGGTGGCACCTCGTTGTCTCTCTTCACTACGCAATATTGTCGATGCAACACGTCCGCCAGCGATAAGAACCTTCCCAACAGAAATGCGTGGTCTTGCATAAATTCCTCCTTTCGTTCGCCTAACTTGTATAAACAGGTAGCCACGACCGTACAAGCGTCCACGGCTGCCCTGCGCCCTGGCGCCGAGATATCAGCGCCTGAGCCAAACCGCGCCAGCAAAGTGCCCACGCGCTCCAGCATGACGCGCAGTAGTTCCTTGGCAGCTTCCTCCCGTACCTGGCCCTCGCCCAGAAGCAGGTCGTAGACACGACCAAGGCCGCAGCCTGTAATCGCCTGCGCCTCGGTCCCGCCACGAATCCATAACGTCTTTGTTGCCCGCAGCACCTCGCCGGGGAAAAGACTCCGCGGGATGTATGGCACGGCCGGCGCGCCCTTTGTCTTCCCCGGCAGTTTTATCGAGATCGGAGGCGTGTTGGCAGCACCAGCCCGCCACTCCTCCAGTCCCTCCCGGATGCGGCGCACTTTGTACCGGCGGTCGATCTCCACCTGAACCTGCCCTTTGCTGATCCGATGCAGCACTAGCACCCGGCAGGTCCAATCGCGCGTGACCGCTCCTTTGGCATTTAGAGCCTCAACCAGCGACGCCGCGTTCGATTCAAACACCGCTTCCCTCTCGTTCTCGCCGGCCTCGGCAAGCAAGCGCGCGAGCTCCACATTGGCGTCGGCGCTCTGCTCGATATACGAAATGAGCAAGTCGCTCTTGTCTCCACGTGACGCCGGCACGCCCCGCCATGTCTTGTCCCGACGCTCCTCCGAGGTAATCCAAACGGCCGACCGGTAAATGTCGTCCAGCGTCCGCTTGCCCACCGGACAGATGGACGACCCGATCAGACCATAGCGGTCATGGCACCCCGCATCCTCATTCATCGAAAACAGGGGGGTGTTCTCGATCACCGGGAACTTCACGGTGGGAAATGTCCCAGTCTCAATCGTCTGCTCAGTGCCCGTGAGAGCGCACGTACCCTCATTGCCGCCGGTCTCCGGTTGCTGTGATAGCACCCGGTGGTAAACGGCCTCCATTCCCGCGTGCGCCACCCGCTCGAAGTCGTCCTCGAACCTTCGTACCACATCAAGCACCAGAGTGACTTTCTCCTCCTTAACCCTTGAGGCCTTCTTGTCCACATTGCCTATCAGGAGCGCCTCGCCAATCCGCTTCCGCGTCTCGCGTCCCTTGCGGATCTCGGCGATCACCCCGTCCCTGATCTGTTTCAAAAACAGGACCACGTCCAAGTTGGCGCTCAACACGCGCTCAATCAGCAAACAGACAGCCGGCGCCTCGTCCCGGTTCCTGAGGAACAGCGGCTGCAGCTCGCGAGCGAATTCCTGCAGTCGCGCCTTCAGTCTGCGGCCATGGGCCCCGGAAATCCTGGGATCGGCCATCGAGCACAGGCGATCGAGGATGGCGGCTCGCTCCTCGGCGGGAAGATCGGCCTTCTTGAGGGACTCGCGTGCAGGATCGCCCGTGGGAACGTCCCACAATGGAGCCTCCAGTTTCAGCGCGGGGAAGCTGTTCTGATTGTCTTTCTGTACCTTGAAGAGCCGCGAGCCCGCGTCCCAAGTTCGCAATTCGACTTCGGCGGCCTGCCCATCCGTGCCGAGACTGGCAATCAAAAAGTCGCCTTTCTCCTGCGGCTTTACCCAGTCGTGTACCTTCGGCGGCACAAGCCCCACTGCGCCGAGGCTTCGCGCAACCTCCTGCAACTCAGACAGCATACTCAAGCACCCCTCGCCGTATTGGTACGTTCTGGCGGAATGTCGGCGATACCTTGCCGTTTACGGGCTGGTCGAAAACCGCATGAAGCATCGAAGGAATTACGAGATCCACGCCCGTCTCGACCGCGGTATCGGGCCGGAATGGGCCCACATAGGATGGGACGAACTCCTTCCATCCAAGGCATGGACAGCGAAACCACTGACCTTTCGCCAGCCGCCGCAGAAACATCTCTTGCAACGCGTGAAGGTGGTTCGTGCTATTGGGAGGCCCCGTTACCTCCTCCACCACGCCGTAGAGGCGGTAACATACATCCACGAGAATCACGGCTGGAAGTTGGTAGGAATCGCCGCCGCGCACCTGGTTGGACTTGCGCAGCGGCCCGCCATAGTTCGTAACGTAGCGGTCGAATTGGATTGGTTTGCAGATCTCAACACGCGTTGGCCGGATGTAGGCGCTTTTCAAGCGCGCAATCGCTTCAAACATTCCCTTCGCCGCAGAGAAAGTCGGGCCGGGCCCCGAGACTGCCGCCGAACCGGTGTCAGGCCTCGTCCACATCGCCGCCGGGCCTGCAATCTCCATTTCAACTTCGTAGTTCTTGGTAAGTACATCTGTAATTGTGGCCATGCTTGATGCTAACTCCCGCCATCCGCCCGTGTCAACGGGTACAAAGAAAAACGGCTGGGCTTCTTGTCGAGGCCCAGCCGTAAGTTGAACGCCCATGCGACGGACGTGCTGACCAAGTTTCAATCCACCTGCGGAACCGCAGGAACCATCAGATTACCGCAGCGTCACAGCGAGAATGCAATCTGCCACTCCCGGCGGCTATTTCAGGAGATGGAAGGTGTAGATCTGATCGAAGCGCTACTGCGCGGGCGCGGGCAGTTGGGATCCGATTCTGCCCGCGCCCAGATTCGGTAGAATCATCTTTCGGGCGGAATCACATCGCGCGGGGCACAGCTCGGAGTTCTTCTTTCGCCGCCCAAACCGAGTGCTGTCGCCCACACGCACAACACCCTCACGGAGCGCACAGTTCAGCCGCTCCAGTACACGGATTGCGGAAGCGCCGGTGTGTTCCGGCTCTATTGACCGCCCAGGGCGGCTAATTGGGCGTTCAGATCCCGCAGGGACTTTTCCAAAAGCGTCCGGTAACGGGGATTCTGAGCAGCCTCCATTTCTCTGGTAACTCTGGTTCGCGAAAGGAGAAGGCTCTCTCTCTTGCGGATCAATTCAAGCGCTTCCGCCGGGGCGGTCTTGCGAACTCTCACGGCGGCACGACCGGCTTCGGCAGCCTCGGTCTGAGATTCAACCGACTTGCTTTCCCAACCTCGGGCCATACTCTTATTGTAGCGGAAGCGGAGCGAACAGGAGCCGTTGCTCCGAATTGATTACAGGGAATTACCTTAAAACGAATTGACTTGGTAGTAACAGGACCGTACAATGGTTCCAACGGAAAGTGTATGTCAGAGAATAACGGCATCATCGCGGGTCCCGCTTCCGAGACCCCGCCCGTCACCTCGAAAATACGGATCGTAGTCGCCGACGATCATCCTATTTTTCGCGACGGGCTCTGCAAGCTATTAGCTTTGGAAGACGACTTCGAAGTCATTGCCCAGGCACAAGATGGGCGACAAGTCCTGGACGTATTGCAGCAACATGAGCCGGATATCCTGCTGCTCGATCTGAAAATGCCGGGCCTCGACGGGTTGGCTACCTTGCAGCGGATTCAGGCGGCGCGCGGCAAGACCCGTGTGATCGTGCTGACCGCTTCCGACGACAAAAACGAGTTCGTCCAGGCGATGAAGCTTGGTACTTCGGGCATCGTTCTAAAGCAAACCGCCACGGACATGCTGATTAAGAGCATTCGCAAGGTGCATGCCGGAGAAATCTGGCTGGATTCCCATACCACCGCCGCGGTGATTCGCCAGTTCGTCGCCAACGAAGACGCGCCGCCGCCGCCGTCGCCCGCGACCGCGCCCAACCGGGAGCGCGAGCGCAGCCCCCTGAGCCAGCGCGAGCGCGAAATCGTGGCCCTGGTGGCGCAGGGTTTCAAAAATAAGGAAATGGCCGAAAAGATGTTCATCAGCGAGCAGACGGTCAAAAATCATCTGCACAACATCTTCGACAAGCTGGGCGTTTCCGACCGTCTGGAGCTGGCGCTGTACGCCATCCACAACAATCTGCACACCGGCCGGTAAACCAGCCTGGTTTTAGCCACCGATGAACGCCGATAGAAACGAACTCTTGTTTTATCCGTGTGTATCCGTGTCCATCCGTGGCCAATTCTCTAAACCCTTAACTCGTACCCCAACCCCCGCATACCGTCGATAATGCCCGCCCGGATAGCCCCGATTTCTTCGCTTTCGAGAGTTCGGTCGGGCGCGCCCAGCGTCAAACGGTACGAAACGCTTTTGTAGCCTTCGGGCAGCGGCTTGCCGGAATACACCCGCAGGAATTCGATGCTCTCCACCAGCGGTCCCGCGAACCGGCGGAGATTGGCTTCGAGCGCGGCCGCGTACTCACGTTCGCCGGCAATCACCGAAAGATCGAACGCGCTCGAAGGATAGCGGCGGATGGGCGCGTACTTCACCTCACCCGCGCTCAGCCGCATGACCCGCTCCAGATCGAAATCGAGCACGGCGGCGCGGCCCGTCTCCACTAGCGATGGGTGAATCTCGAACAAACTCCCCACCCGTTCGCCTTTCCATATCAGGGAAGCGTAGCGCGCCGGGTGCTGGTAAAGCTCTGCCCGGGAGGGTTCCATCCGCGCCGCCGGCATCAGGCAGACGGCCACGCGCTTCAACTCGTCCAATCCCGCCGAATCCTCGCCCGCGCGATCGTAAATCGCAGCCGCCAGGTGCGGAATTTCTCTCGGCAAGCCACGCTCGGAGTCGGACTTGTGGATCTCCAACCCGATCTCGAACAGCCGGAACGAATCCCGGTGCTTGGCGTTTTCGATTACGTTATGCCATATCCCGGGTACCAGCGAGCGGCGCATTAACGCTTGGTCGCTCGAGATTGGATTGGCTACGCGCACATGCTCGGTGGGCTCGAACCCGAACTTGCGCACGGCTTCTTCGCTCAAAAAAGAATAGTTGTAAACTTCGGTGAATCCCGAATCCACGAACAAGCCGCGAACTTCGTGTTGAAAGCGGCGCTCGGGATTGGCCGGTGGCACGGCGGCGGCCACCAGCGGCGCGCGCGGCGGAATGGAATCGTAGCCCACCATGCGGCCGACTTCCTCCACCAGGTCGTCCTTGATGGAAATGTCTTTGGTGGCGCGCCAACTGGGCACGGTGACCGAAAACGTCCGCGGCGCCGTCTCCTCTACGCCGAATTCCAGGCTCTCGAGAATCGCGCGCACTTCCGCGCCTGGTATCGCCCGGCCCAGCTTGCGTTCCAGCCAGTCGAGCGGCAGCGCAATCGGCGCGGGCGCAGTTGGGAGGTGCTTGGCGTCAGCCACGCCGCCCACCAGGCGGATGCCCGGCGAAACCGCTCGGAGCAGTTCGACGGCGCGGGCCAGGCCGCGGACGGTATTGGCCGGATCCTGCGCCTTCTCAAAGCGCATGGAAGCGTCGGTGCGCAGCTTGATGGCCGACGATGTCTTGCGCACGGACGTTGCCTGAAAGGTCGCGCTCTCCAGCACCACGCGGCGGGTGTTTTCGCTGATAGCGCTTTCCGCGCCGCCGATCACCCCGGCCAAAGCAATCGCGCCGCCCGCATCGGCAATCACCAGGTTCGATGGATCGAGCGTGTATTCCTCGCCGTTCAGTGCGGCGAAATGCTCTCCCGCCTTCGCCCGGCGAACGAAAATCGTGTCGCCCTTGAGCTTGTCGGCGTCGAAAGCGTGCATGGGCTGGGCGAGCTCGGCCATCACAAAGTTGGTCACGTCGACGACGTTGCCGATGGGGTTCAGGCCAATCGTCGAAAGCCGCCATTCGAGCCACGGCGGCGACGGCTTCCAGGTCACGTTTCCCAGCACCAGCGCGCTGTACCGCGGGCAAAGAGCCGGGTCGGCCACGGCGATCTTGATGCCCGGAGCGGCGGAAGGCAGCAGATCCAGCCGCACCGGGTCCTTCAGCTTACCGTGGGCAATCGCGGCCACTTCGCGCGCCATGCCCCAATGCCCCCACAAGTCCGGCCGATGGGTGATGGACTTGTTATCGATCTCGATAATGCTGTCCGGCTCACAGCCCGGAATCGGCGCGCCCACGGCCGCCTTCGCTTCGATTTCGACAATGCCGTCGCCGTCGCGGTTGATGCCCAGCTCCGCGCCGGAGGCCAGCATGCCGTCGCTTTCCACTCCATGGATCGTCTTCTTGCCGATCGGCGCCCAAACGGCCTTCATGCCGGCGCGGCAATTGGGAGCACCGCATACCACCGTGCGGCGGCCCAACGGACCGGCATCGATCTCGGCCCTGGTCAGGTGCGTGCCGGCGATGGGCGCGGCCGTCAAAACCTGCACCACGCGCGCTTCGGCGAGCATGCTTCCCACCGCCTCGATGCCCTCGCACTCGGCGGTCTTCATGGTAATCAATCTTTCGAGCGGAGCGGGGGCGCAATCCAGGCCCTCCACCAGCTCGCGAATCCAGTTATAGGAAAACTTCAATGGCGCCTCGGAGCCTCAGAACTGTTCCAAAAATCGCAGGTCGCCACCCTGCAGATGGCGGATATCGTCGATGCCGTAACGCATCATCGCCAGGCGGGTCAGCCCCAGCCCGAAGGCGAAGCCGTTCCACTCCTCCGGGTCGATGTGGCTCATGCGCAGCACGTTCGGATTCACCAGGCCGCATGGCAGCAACTCCACCCAGCCGCTCTGCTTGCACACCGCGCAGCCCGCGCCGCCGCAGATCAGGCACTGAACATCCAGTTCGAATCCGGGCTCCACGAAAGGGAAATAGCCCGGCCGCAGCCGCACCGTCACTTCGCGGTGGAAGATGGCCGTGAGCAGCGTTTTCATGAAATAGAGCAGGTGCCCCACCGAAACGTCGCGGTCGACCATCATGCCTTCCAGTTGGTAGAAGGTATGTTCGTGGGACGCATCCACGCTCTCATTACGGAAAGTTCGGCCGGGCGCGATCATGCGCAGCGGAGGCCCCAGCCGTTCCATGCCCCGCACCTGCACCGGCGAAGTGTGGGTGCGCAGCAGGTTGCCGCCTTCCAGCCAAAACGTGTCCTGCATGTCGCGCGCCGGATGTTCGGCCGGAATGTTCAAGGCATCGAAGTTGTGATACTCGTCTTCCACCTCCGGCCCGTCCAGCACGGCGAAACCGAGCGATCGAAACAGCTCTTCCAATTCCCGCTGGATGCGCGTGATGGGGTGCAGGTGGCCGCGGCGCGGGGGCGGAGGGGGCAGGGTCACGTCGAGCCATTCGGCGTCGAGGCGCACCCGCGTGGCGGCTTCTTCGAGTTCCCGTTTGCGCACCTCGAATTCGGCTTCGAGCTTCTGCTTAGCGCCGTTCAAAATCTGCCCGAAGGCCGGCCGCTCCGCGGGTGCCAGTTTGCCGATTTCCTTCTGCGCCAGCGTGAGCGAGCCTTTGCGGCCCAACACCTCCACCCGCACCGCTTCCAGTTCTTCGAGCGTGAGAGCCGCGTGTATCCGGGCCAGGGAACCGGTTACCAGCTCCCGTATGGAATCATCCAGCATGAGTGTGAAAGTACATTGTAACAAGGAGGCTGTTGTAGACTCGGAGCATGGGTGGAAGAGAAACGCCAGACCCTCAACCTCGAACGGGAAAGATCGATTGACTGAGGATGAGGCGGCTTTCGACCGCACTCCATTTCGGGCCGGCTCGTTCCGCGTCCTGGCAGTGGTTGTCGCGCTCGGATTCGGCGCTAACGCATTCGGGTTTCCGTTCCACAAGAAGCCCGCCGCGGCACACCCGCCGGTTGACCGGGTGCTCAAGGTTGGCGATCCGGCGCCTGTCTTCAGCCTGCCCGCCCAGGATGGCAAAACCATCGGCCTCAATGACTTCCGCGGTAAATGGCTGGTTCTGTATTTCTGTCCGTTCGACGAAACCCCCGGCTGCACCCTTGAACCGCACAACTTCGAGCGCGACCTGCCGGAATATGAAAAAGCTCATGCCGCGGTAGTAGGCGTGAGCCCGGATTCGCCCAGGCGGCACAAGGATTTCTCCACCGAGCAGGAGCTGACCTTCCAACTCCTTACGGACCGCAAGCGAAAAGTGGCGAAACGCTATGGCGCGTGGCGCCGGCTGGCGCTAATTTTGAAGCGCCCTGAACGCACCACGTTCCTGGTCGACCCGCAGGGCCGCGTTGCCAAGATCTGGCTGGCCGCCGACCCCAGGCATCAAAGCACCGACGTGCTCGCCGCGCTCACCGAGTTGGAAAAGAAGTAGCGCCGGAAACTTCAGGCGGGCAAGTCGGCGCGGTGGGCGGGAGTTACCGAATCGGGACTCGAATCCCAGGATGCCGCGAGGTCCACCACCGGGATGATGGGGAAAGCGGCGGGCTCCCACTGGAACCAGCGGGCCAGCGCGTGGTCGGGAATGCGGCGGCGGCTCATGATGATTTTCCGTTGGGCGATGGTGCGGGGCAGGCAGCGCAACAAGCGCCAGAAAGCGCCCGCTGAAGTGGGTTCCCAGAAAATCGAGCCGGCGACGACCACGGCGTCGCGCAGGGTCATGGAAAGCCCGCAGCCGCGATACAGACCGCCGGTGGCATTCTTGATGCGCATCAGAAAGCGGTTCTTCACCGAATGCATGTTGAGCGCGGCGGGAACCGAGCGGCGGTTCGATGGATTGAGAGTGCGGACATGGTAGGCCAACGCCGCGGGGGTGTACCGGCAGCGCCAACCCAGCAACTGGGCGCGCCAGGCAACGTCCGCATCCTCGCGGTAGACGAAGAAATCGGGATCGAAGAAATTGCCGTCGATCGAGACGTCTTCGATCATCCGGCGCCGGTACAGGGCGGCGGCCGCGGTGGCGCCGAAAACGTATTCGGGCTCGTTGTAGGAAGCCACATCGGGCTCGTGCCAGCCGCGGTCGAAGTGGCGCAACGCGGGAGTGAAATAGATGCCGGTGGAATCGATTCGCGGCGGATCGAGCGGGATGAATCCGGGACCGATGGCGCGGAGCTTGCCGCAGACCGCACCGGCCCCCGGATCCATCTCGCCGGCCTCCACCAAAGCGCGCACGAAGTCGGGTTCCAGCAAAACGTCGGGATTCAGGGTGAGCACCCACTCGCTGGAGGTGGATCGAATCACGGTATTCTGGGCTTCGGCAAAACCTAGGTTGCGCCCGTGGAGGATGGTGCGGATGCGACCGCGGAAACGGCGCAGCACCTGGCGGGTATCGTCGGTAGAGCCATTATCGGCTACGATCACCTCCAGGTTGACACCCTCCTGGGCGAGAACTTCCTCCAGGCAGCGGCCTATATAGCCGGCGCTATTGAAGGTGACGATCGAAACGCAGACGGTTGGTTTGGCCACGATTCCTCGGATTAGAGTACTAAGACCTGTGGAAGGCCGGTTCCACTACACTGAAAATGATAGGGGACGAGTTTTTTTGCGAAAAAATTCACGTTCCTGTAGTGGAAAACGCCGGTCGAGGGTCTTAGGGTCAGACGGAATCTGCGCGATGTCGGCTTACTCGATTGGTAACGAGTTGGTGTCTATTTTGCTCCCGAGCCGAACCGTATCTCGCCTACAAACTCAAGTGGCTCAGTTATTTGAGGAGTCACGCGAAGACGTTTTCCGGTACTTGTTGACGCTTGGACTGGACCCCGGGTGCGCGCAGGAAGGGGTTCAGGAGGTCTTTCTACGCTTGTACGTGGCGCTCAAAAAGGGCGAGAGCATCGAGAGCCCCAGGGGCTGGGTTTTCCGGGTTGCGCACAACTATGGGTTGAAACTGCGGGCTCGCCAGGCTACCGAAACGCGATTCGACGTCCAACTGGAAGCGCGGCTGATGGCCAGCGGTCCGAACCAGGAGTGGGCGCTGCTCGAGCGGGAACGGATGGAGCGCATCCATCGCGGTCTGGACGGCTTGTCGGAACAACAGAAGCGCTGCCTTTTCTTGCGCATGGAAGGGCTGCGGTATCCCGAAATCGGCGCGGCGCTAGGCATCAGCGCGTCGGCGGTGGGGGAGTTCCTTCGGCGCGCGGTGGCTCGATTGCGAAAGGCCGACGCGGGGGAGGGTGAGCGATGACACATTGGGCATCGGGACACCCGGATGACGGCGCGCTTCTGCGCTACCTCGACGGCGAGCTGCCGGGACGCGAAATGCGCCGGGTGCGGTCCCACCTCGAAGCGTGCTGGCAATGCCGCTGCGAACGGAAAGCTTTGGAGTCCACGGTGGGGGATTGCGTCGAGTATCGCCGCAAGGTGCTGGCGGCCGGATTGCCGGAGCCCCCGCAGCCGTGGATCGATCTGTACGCCGCTATGGAGCGGCAGGATGCCCGGGCGGAGAAGCTCGGGTGGTGGTTTGGAATCGCAGCGGGGTGGCGCTGGGCGGCAGCGGTTGCGGTGGCCCTATTGGCGGTAGTGGTGTTGTACCGCCAGTTCGAACGTCCGCCATCGGTGGAAGCGGCGGCGCTATTGAATCGAGCCGTGGCCGCGGAGCAAGCTCATCCGGCGAAACTTCATCGTGTGCGGATCCGCGCCGGGCGGCAGGAATTCGTGCAGAATCCCGGTGTGCGTCCGGCGTCCCAGACGGCGTCCGAAAGTGCACTCGAAGCAGGCATGCCGGCCGGGATCAAGGCGCTATTCGCGAGGGCGCATTATGACGCCGACGACCCCTTGAGCGCGCGGGCTTATGCCGAGTGGCGCGAGGGGGCCGGCGAAAAGCGGGACCGGGTGACGGAATCGGCCGGCCAATACGAGATCCACACCGTCGTATTCAGCGGCGAGTTGGCTGAAGCCAGCCTGACGCTCGCCGCGGCGGATCTGGAGCCGCTGGCGGGCAAGCTCCAATTCCGCGATTCGGAATTTTTGGAATTCAGCTCGTTAGACGCGAGCAAAGTTTCGGAACCTCCAGCTCCAGCAGACGGTCTTGCCGTTGCTTCTCATGAGGGGGTTCCCATGCGGCCGGCCGTACCAAGCCGGCCGGCCGCAACTGCGCCCAGGCCTTTGGCCTCGATCTCCGATGAGCTCGAAGTTCTTGCCGCGCTCCACAAAATCGGGGCCGACCTGGGCGATCCTATTCAAGTGGCCCTGGCGGATGGGAAGGTAGCGGTGGAAGGGGCCGGGGTGGCGCCTGAGCGGCAGCGGCAGATTCATGCCCTGCTGGACGCCAATCCGAACGTGGCGGTGAAGTTTTCAGAACCTCAGTCGAGCGGCACGCTTCCGCCAGCGGGCGGGAATGCGCCACCCGCCGCTCCTCCGGCGGCGCCGCGTTTGGAATCGCGCCTGGAAGCGCTGGCGGGCGGCCACGCGCAATGGGAAGAATTCAGCTCGCAGTTACTGGACGCCAACGAAGCCGCCATGGCGCGCGCCTATGCCTTGCGGCGGTTGGCGCAACAGTTTTCGCAAGGCGATTCCGCATCGCTCTCACCGGCGGAACGGCGCACGCTGCTGGCTTTGGCGGAGGAACACGTGAATGCCATGGCCGCCCAGGTGGAAGCGATGGAGAGCAGACTGGGCCCGGTGCTGGCGGGGCTGGGCGCGCCGATTCCGAAGTCCACGCCGGCCGCGCATTTTGCCAACTGGCAATCCGGGAGCGAAGAAACGTTCCAAGCCGCGCGCCGCGAAGAAATGCTGATCTCGCTGCTGCTGGGAGTCTCCTCGGGCGCGCAGCCGGCAACCCTGCCCGCCGATCTGGCGCGTACGCTGGCCGAAGTGCGCGCGGACCTGGACGAGTGCCGCCGCGTGCTGGGGCAGTAGAAGCCCGGCCTATTTCTTCGGGCTGCTCGCGCGGATTGTTCCACGGTCCAGCACCAAGACGCCCAGTTCAGGATCGGCGGCGAAGTCGGCGATCCTGACGGCCTCTCGCCGCAACAATTGTTCGGCATCCCTCGTCGGGTGCGTCCAACGGCGAAGCCAAATGACCTTGGGAGGCGGCCCTAGCGTTGTCGCGAGTTCATAAAAATCGGAGTCGGCAGTCACAATCATGAACCCACCGTTCCCGGCGAACTCCCAAACCTCACGGTCCGGGCTGGATCGCAAGCCAATGTCAACTACGTGGTCCGATTCGGGATATAGGTCGGCGAGGCGGGCAACCAGCTTGCGGGAAAGATTCTCGTCCAACAGCAGCTTCACAAAGCGACGCGTCTGCCCATGCGGGCTGCGAATTCATAAACCGCTGGGAAATCGTCGGGCTCGAGTTCCGGGTAGTCGTCGAGAATCTCCCGTTCGGTCATACCGCCGGCGAGCCAGCTCAGCACATCCCATACGGTGATACGCAGACCGCGGATACACGGCTGGCCCGAACGCTTGCCCGGTTCGATCACAATGCGGGAACTCATGTTTAGAGCATATCACCGGGGTCGGTTTCAGCAACCAGCCGCTGGCCATGCCATGCAAGTGCAAGTTCCTATTATTCCTTTTGATCGCGAATCATACGCTACCATCGGGATATGTCGAACCCCTGGCTGAGTATCCCGCTGGCCGACTACGAAGGGCACATGAGCTCGGCGGAAACCCAGCAGTTGGGAGCTCTGTCGGATCTATTTGGCGAGATCCTCGGCTACTGCCATCCCAGTTCCGTCGCGGTGCTTGGAATCGCGGGCGGAAATGGACTCGATCGCATCGACAGCAACGTCACCCAGCGCGTGGTTGGCCTGGATGTGAATCCCCTGTATCTGGACGCGGTCCGGCAGCGCTATTCGCTCGTGCCCGGGCTGGAACTTCATTGCGCCGATCTGGCCGAACAGATCTTGGATTTGCCGCCGGTACAACTGGTTCACGCGGCCCTGGTGTTCGAACACGCCGGGGCCGGCCGCTGCCTGGAGAATGCGTTGTCCCTGGTAGCGCCGCGCGGCGCCTTCTCCGCCGTTTTGCAACTGCCGAGTGAATCCGGGCAGCCCATAGGCGAAAGCCCGTTCTCGTCAATGCGGAGTTTGAGTTCCCACTTCTCGTTCATCAGTCCCACCTGGCTCCGCCAGACGCTTGAAGAGCGCAAGTTCCGGCTGGCTCACGAAGCGCGGCGCGCACTGAGCGGAGGCAAAGCGTTCTGGATGGGCGTATTCAGCAGCGAGTGAACCAGCTTACTTCGTTCGGCTTGACGGCCGGCGCCCGGAGACAGGCCAAAGGCCTATTCCACTCTATGACGCGCCGCCGCTCACCTCGGTCATTTCAATTCGCAGCAGCGTTCCGCAGTTGGCGCAAACGATGGTGTTATCCGCGGTCATGTAGACGGCGGTGGAATCGCAGCGGGCGCAGGCGGCGGTGGGGTCGGAGGCGTCCGGCAGCGGGTCGGGCGGGATGACGCCCCTGAGCACACCGCCGGCGGGATGGGTTTCCGGCTCGAAGGTGGCGCCGCAGTTGCCGCAGACATGGTTGAAGCAGCAACCCGGCGTGCAGGTGTAGAAGACCTCTCCCGACCCGCAGAGCGGGCAGGCCAACTCCAACTTGCGGGTCGCCAGGCTCACGCTACTGTTTGGGCGGAGTCGTCGGATGCATCAAGGACGGAGGAATCGTCATGGCAGGGGCGCTTCCGAAATAGTCCTTGTCCATATCGACGTTGGCCTTTTTCACCATCTCGTCGAGGGTCTTCTGGGCCTGCTGCGGCGCCAGGCTGCGCTCGATTTCCGGTTTGGCCTCCTCGAAAGTCTTCGTCTTGTGGGCTTCCACCTGAATGACGTGATAGCCGAATTGAGACTTGACGGGATCGCTGATTTCGCCATCCTTGAGGGCAAAGGCGGCGGTTTCGAAAGACGGAACCATCTGGCCGTGGCGGAAGAACCCTAATTCGCCGCCCGAGGCGCCGCTGCCCGAATCGTCGGATTCCTCTTTGGCGATGGCGGCGAAATCGCCGCCGGCAACCAGCTTCTTGCGAATGTCCTGGGCCTTAGCCAGAGCTTCGGCGTCGGTGAGGTCTTTCTGGCCAGGTTTGACGGGCAGAGAGGAGCCCTGGAAGCGGATCAGGATGTGACGCGCCTGCACCTGGTCGTAGTCCTTGAGATGGTCGTCGTAGTATTTGTGCAACTCCTCGTCGGAGGGTTTGCTCTCCTTGGTGATTTCGGTATAGGTCAGGCCGGCCAGAATATTGTTGCTCTGCAACTGCACCTGAGAATGGAACCCGGGCGTCTCATCCAGCTTGCGGCGATGGCCGTCGTCCGCCAACACCAGCATTTTTACCATCGTGTCGGCGAACTGCTTGCGCGCGGCGGGGTTCTGGCCACCGTTTCTCACCTGGGTCATGATCTGATCCAGCTCGGCGGCGGTGAACTTATGGTCATTCACCGTCAGGACGACCCTGTCGGGCGGCACCGGCACGGCGGGGGTCAACTGAGGGTTGACGCTGCCGGGGTGGAGCGTCAGCGGTACCACGTTCGAAGGGGACGCTGGGGTAGCAGCCTTGGGGGCCTGGGAAGCCGGCGCCGGGCTGGCAGCCGGAGGAGTTTGAGCCAGCAGGCAAGCCACGGGCGTCAAAAGGAACAAGATGCGGAAAAACTTCATATTGTTCCATGATACCAACCGCCAGTCCGGCATTGCTGGTCGGAAGCCGGCAACGGGTGCGCGACCCACAAGTGGGATCCGGGCGGGTTTCTTTTTTTGGAGATATAATTCTAACGTATGTATACGTTAGGACTGAAGGTCCTCTTTGCCTGATTCCCTCGCCGCCCTCGAACAGCAACGCTTCAGCATCCTCATGCAGATCCTGGAGCTGGGTGATTTTCGCAGCGGCTCCATCACCGCCATCAACGGCCGCTGCGGAAAGCCGAACTGTCGTTGTCATCAACCTGACCAGCCTGGTCACGGCCCGAACTTCCGCCTCACTCGCAAGGTCAACGGAAAGTCCGTCAGCGAAACCTTCTCTTCCGCGCTGGAACTGCGTAAGGCGCGGCTTGAGGTGGAGGCTTTCCATCACTTCCGGCTACTCAGTCAGGAACTGCTGGAGGTCAACGAAAAGATCTGCCGGGCACGCCCGGCCACCGATACTCTCTCGCCAGAGGAAAAAAAACGGCCGAGGCCATCCAGCGGGAAGTCGCGCGCGAAGTGAACCAACTGTTGCGTGTCATCTTCAACGGCCGCCGCCAGTCGGACCGCTCGGACTTGGAAGCCATCGAGATGGTCGTGCGCTCGGCCATGCATCAGATTGGGGCGGCGGTCTTGACCCAATTGCTGTGCTTCGCCGCCCCGGCCGCCGACCAGCGCACCGTTCCTTGTTCCTGCGGCCAACAGGCTCATTACCGGGAACTGCGCTCCAAGCCCGTATTGACCGCCGTCGGCCAGGTGGAGGTTTTGCGTCCCTACTACCTGTGCCCGCACTGCCACACCGGCCAGTTCCCCGCCGACGTCGAACTGGACATCGAAAACACGGAGTTCTCTCCTGGGGTGCGCCGCATGCAGGCGGTGGTGGGCCAGGAGGCGCCCTTCGACCACGGCCGCCAGCAGATGAAACTACTCGCCGACCTGGAGGTGACCACCAAGTCCGTGGAGCGGACCGCCGAAGCCATCGGAGAGAACATCGCCGCCCGCCAACAGCAGGAAATTCAGCGGGCCGTGCAGTTGGATCTACCGATCGTGTTGGGCCAAGCCGTTCCGCGCCTGTATGTGCAAATGGATGGGACGGGAATCCCGGTGGTGCCAAAAGAGACGGTGGGCCGGCCAGGCAAGACGGAAGGTCAGCCGTCCCATACGCGGGAAGTGAAGTTGGGATGCGTCTTCACCCAGACCACTTGGGACGAGGAGGGCTTCCCCATCCGCGATCCCGATTCCACCACCTACACCGGCGCCGTCGAGACCGCCGAAGAGTTTGGCAAACGAATCTACCTGGAAGCCTGGAACCGCGGCTCCAGCCGCGCCGAAAAGCTGGTAGTCATGGGCGATGGCGCCGAATGGATCTGGAATCTGGCGGACCAACATTTTCCCGGCGCGGTGCAGATTATCGATCTGTACCACGCGCGCCAACACCTTTGGGATCTGGTCCGCAGGCTGCATCCTAATGACGAGGGGAAACAGAAGGCTTGGATGAAGGTCCACCAGCAACGCCTGCTCGATCAGGGCAAAATCGAAAAGCTGGTGGTGGCGCTCCGTTCCACCGTTTCCACCAATCCCGAACTGGTCGACAGGATTCGTATCGAGGCCGACTACTTCGAGAGAAATGCCGAGCGCATGCGCTACCCCCAGTTTCGCCGCCAGCACCTGTTTGTCGGCTCGGGTGTCATCGAAGCCGGTTGTAAGACCGTTATCGGCTCTCGGCTCAAGCAGTCGGGAATGTTCTGGACCGTTCGCGGAGCCAACGCCATCATCGCCCTGCGATGCTGCCACCTTAACGGCCGGTTCGAGGACTACTGGGAGGCCCGCCGGGTGGCTTGATCTCCACTTCTATGTCAGTCGATAATGGCGCTGTGGGGCGGTGCGGGCGCCCCCTACTGCCGCCAACCTGTCCTTTTGCGTCTCTGGAGACTCACATCCAGTGCCGATGTTGCCGACACATGATCTTTGGCCAGTGTCTAGTCCGGGACGCGGTCCAGTCCGACCCCGGTTACCCGTCAACCGATCCTTAGCGGGCCGGCCCAGACGTTCCGAGCGCAACAGGCGATTTAAGATCTCTGAGATACCAGTGTCAGAGGGAGACTCTGATGGGAGAGATTTACGCGCTGTTGGCAACCTGCACCACAATCCGCTTGTACCCTCTCCAGCTCTGCCGAACGTGGCGGCTAAGCGCGCCCGCGACAGACGCGGCCTCGCTGCGCACGGACGGTTCTAGGGACCTAATTGCAGACCAGCCGCGTGAGATCCGTCGAAAGAGTGTATGCCATCTCGCTGGCGGGAATGATCCGGTATCGCGCCGCCTTCAGCCCATCCGCGGCCGGCGGACCCATTTGGAATTCGCTACCGAGCGGTTGACGGCCACCGTCACCGCAATGCGGGAGCCGGCGCCGGGCACACTTTCGACGAGGAAACTGCCGCCCAGCGCTTCGACGCGTTCCCGCATGCCGGTGATGCCATAGTGATCGACGGCGGCGGACGTGGGTTGCCCTACGGCGAAGCCGCAGCCATCGTCGGTGATTTCCATCTGCACGCGGCGGCGGCGGCCAAAGTGAAGCCGCAGGCAGAGAGTGCGCGGGTGGGCATGCCGCACCGCATTGCGAAGAGCCTCCCGGGCGATCGACAACAACTCGGATTCGATATGCTCGGGTACCGGGAAGGGCAACCCCGAGGGCTCATAGCGAACTGGTATGGCGGTTTCCTTCTGGGTCCGCCCAGCCTCTTCCGCCAGTGCAGCAGCGATTCCGCTGGCGGGAACGGTGTGCCTCAGGTCCCACACGGCGCGGCGCGCCTCGTCCATGGTCTCGCGAACGTGTGTGCGGGCGTGATCGAGAAGGTCGCGGCTCATTTCGGGGGAGCTGCCGTTCACGCAGGAGGCGGCTTCGAGCAGAGCGGATACGCCGGCACAACCTTGAATCAGCGTATCGTGCATCTCCCGCGCCACCCGGTTTCGTTCGAGCAGGATACCCTGGAACCGGGAATGAATCTGGCGGACGCGGTTGCGATGGGCGGCCCATGCCAGTGCGCCGAGCAGTCCTACGGCGAATGCGATCGACCAGGTGGTCTGGTAGAAATAAGGCCGCCAATACAGATCGAGAGCGGCTTCGGCGGTAGTGCGGGGGGTCTCCATATCGAAAGCCATCACCCGGAAACGGTACCCGCCCGGCGGAAGGTTGGTGTAATAGGCGACGCGGCGGCTCCCCGCTTCGGTCCAGTCGGAATCGAAGCCCTCAAGCAGATACTTGAATCGTGTTCTGGCCTGCGCCTTGAGCCGGACGGCTGTGTAGTGGATTTCCAGTTTGCCTTGCCCTGGTCCGAGCTTCAGCTTCCTGGACAGGGGGACATCCTGGCCGTCCGCTACCACGCGCTCGATCACCACGGGAGGCGCCTCCACCGTGCGGGGAGCATCCGGGGTCACCCGGACCGGGCCCTTGCTGCCGGCAAACCAGACTTCCCCGTTTCCGGTGATGCAGCCGGCCGGCTGAATTCCGCCGTTCAATTGGCTCATGTCCATGGTCTCGGAGATGTCGTAAAAAGTAACTGCGGGATGGTACGGAGGAGCATCCGCCGACCGGTCCAGCTCGCTTCTCGGTACCGACGAAATAGAGGTCGGGCCGCTCATCCAAAGGTTGCCGCGAGCGTCCTCCAGAATTTGAGAAATGCTATTGCTGGCAAGACCTTCGCGAGTGGTGAAATGACTGAGCTTGCCGTTCTTCCATCGGTACAGCCCGCCGGCCCTGGCGCCGAACCACAAGCCGCCCTCGCGGTCTTCATGGATCGTCCAGATCTTTTCGCCCGCCAGCAGCCCGACCGCGCCATCCTGCACGAACACGCCGGCGTGCATGTGGCTCGGGCCCCGGTCGGTCCCTACCCATAAGTCTCCGTTATGGTCCATTAACAGAGCTCTAACGCTGCCATAGGCCAAGCCGTTACGCGTGTGATAGCTGGTGAGACCGCCGGGGCTCCAGCGGCTGAGACCGCTATCGGTGCCGATCCAGATGTCACCGCCGGGATCTTCAGCGAACGCTCGGACGAAATCGTTGATCAGGCCGTTCTCCATCGTGTAGCGGAGTATCTGGCCGCCACGGATGCGAACGGCGCCGTTCTTAGTCCCCAGCCAAAGACTCCCATGGCTGTCCCGAAATACATTCCGGACGGCAATGCCCGCGAGCGCGGGCGGCAAGGCAGCCGGGAGGATTGTCCGGCCGTCGGAGCGGTACAAATGCGGACCGGTAATCCAGATGGTTCCGTCACGGTCGGCGTAGACCGTTCCGAAACCGGAATCGAGAGAATCGGGAAACGGCAACATGGTTACCGGCGTCTGGCTGAACCGGACCAGCCCGGCCTGCGTTCCTACCCAGAGGTTTTGCTCCTCATCCTCAAACAGCGCCAGCACGACGTTGCTCGGCAGCACGGCGGGTGACATCTGTCGCGAGAAAGCGCCATCGCGATAACGAATCAACCCACCCCCGACGGCGCCGGCCCAGAGAGTGCCATCACGGCTTTCGCGCAGCACCTGGACGGTGTTTTCGATGCCATCGGCCTTTTTTGAGATGAACCCTTCTCCGTTCGCGGCCCGAGTCATGCGCTGCAGGCCCGCGACAGTTCCCACCCAGATGGTTCCGTCACGCGCCTGCAAGATGGATCTGACCGTGTTCTCGCCCAGTCCCCCGGGGAAACGGAGTGAGGCTGTCTTGCCACCCGAAAGGCGAATGAGTCCTTCTCCTCCGACCCAAAGGCCGCCGTCACGGTCCTCCCGAATCGTGTGCACGGCGATGGATCGTATGCCCGCCTGGCCGTCTACCCGAACCAGCCCGGCGCCGCAGATCTGGAAGAGCCCGCGGTCCGTGCCGACCCACACCGCTCCCTTGCTGTCTTCAAAAATGGTACGGACAAACCCGTTGGTGAGTCCCTCCTTTGCGGAGAAGCTTTGGAAAGAACCGTTCTTGTACCGCACCAGGCCCGCCCCCTCCGTGCCGATCCACAATGCGCCATCGCTCGCGGCCAACAAGGCATACACACTGTTCTCACGCAGAGCAGGGGTGCTCTCGCGATCGAAAACAGTGAAATGAACGCCATCGAACCGCACCAGTCCCCCGGTGGTGCCGATCCAAAGGTAGCGGTCCTTGGTCTGGGCGAATGCCTGGACCGTGCTCTCCGGAAGGCCATCCGCGCTCCGCCACACGCGACTGCCATAACCGTCGAAGGCGCTCAGCGGCGGCGTGAAAGCCCATGCCATCGATACTAGGGCTGCGCCTAGTAACACGCTGCGAATGGGTCCACCCGCTCCCATCCCGCTAACCCAAGCACCCATGCAATCAGCTTCGCATATCTGAATCTCTGGAGGTCGCTTATTCCCACGGCGTATTACGCCTTCGTGACGATGGTCACGGTGGCCGGCTTGAGGCCGGGAGATGTGGCGGTCATACGAATCTGCCCGGCGCTGGCGGTCGCTTGCACCATCGCCAGGCACATGCCGTGGAAGGCCTTCTTGGTTGTGCCTTTGAAGTCCGCGGTCATGTCGGCCATATTACCGTTGTCCACGCCGATCAGCCTGCCTTCGCCCTGGACCGTGAAGGCGATCTTCTTTGACCCCCACGGATCTGCCATTGAGAAATAACTCGACGCTATCGCAATTGGTGTAGCAAGTAACTGCCAGGAACACACCCTCACGGCCCTTCCAGTTCCAATGTGGAAAGAGGTGCAGTACCGGTTTCTCGCTCCACTGGCTCTGGTAGAAGTAGTAGCCATCCTTGGGGAAACCGCAACTGTCGATGACCCCGGAACCGGAGCCTCGGGATGCGCCGAAAGCTTCGCCGAGGTAATCGATGCCGGTCCACATGAAATCGCCGGCGACGTAATCGTGAGTGCGCACGAACTTCCAGAGTTGCTCCGTATCGAGTGCGCGCGCGCCCATGCCGCCAAAGGCTCCGGGGCCGCCTCCGCGTCTGCCTCCAGCCGCCGGCGCCGCCAGGGCCGCGGTTTCCGCCGGGGACGCCGCAACAAGACCACGATAGTCGCCGCGTTGCCCGCCCATGCCGCTGCTTTCGGTTCCGATCATGCGCCAGTTGGGATGCGCTGCCTTGTCGAGGCTGTAGTACAGCTCGCGCCGCTCGCGCCAACGGTCGGCGTAATTGTACCCCACGATATCGAGCAGGCTCAGAAACTCCGCCGGCGCCGCTCTTGGCTCGGCCGCAATCTGATCGCAGCCTGCCGTGACCGGGCGGGTGGGGTCTTCCCGATGAAAAATGGTGAGCAGTTCCCGCAGAATCTCCACGCCGTGCTCGCTGAGCTGGTCCGGGATTTCATTGCCGCAGCTCCACAGCACCACGGAAGGATGATTGCGGTCGCGGTGGACGAAATCCGTCACATCGCGCTCGTGCCACTCGTCGAAGATCCTCGAATAGCCGTTGCCGCGCACCTGCCCCTTGCCGGCCTTCCACTCGTCGAAGGCCTCGTTCATGACCAGGAAGCCCATGCGGTCGCAGAGGTCCAGAAACTCCGGCGCCGGTGGATTGTGGCTGGTCCGGATGGCGTTCGAGCCCATCTCCCGCAGGATCTCGAAACGCCGCTCCCAAACGCGCTCCGGCACGGCCGCGCCCACGGCGCCCGCGTCGTGGTGCAGGCAAACTCCGTTCAGTTTGACGTGCTCGCCATTCAGCAGGAACCCGCGATCCGCATCGAATATCGCCTCTCGAATACCGATGGGGGTCTCGTACTCGTCCACGATTTGCTCACCCACCCGGACCGTGCTGCGCACTTTGTAAAGATATGGGGCAGCCACGCTCCAGAGCGTGGGTTTTTCGACGATGAGAGACTGCCCGAACCGATATCCGGCGCTGGGGCCGATTTCCGCGGATGCCTCCGTTGTCTGTATCGCTTTGCCTTCGCCATCGACCACCGCGGTGACCAGCGTGCAAATCGCAGCCGCCGCGTTCGTGTTGCGAACCTGAGTCTCGACTTGGATGGTCGCGGCCTCTTTGGCAACCCGTGGCGTGGTCACAAACGTTCCCCAATGGGCCACATGGACCGGATTCACCGCCACCAGCCAGGTGTGCCGGTAGATGCCCGACCCGGAATACCAGCGCGAGCCGGGCTGCGGGGAGTTATCCACTTTCACCGCGACCACGTTCTCACCGGCGTGCAAGTGCGGCGTCAGGTCGTAGGCGAAGCTGATGTAACCGAAGGGCCGCTTGCCGAGGTATTGCCCGTTGATCCACACTTCGCTGTTCCGATAGACGCCATCGAACTCGATGGACACCTTACGATCCTGGTACGACGCCGGAAGGCGAAAGCGCTTCCGGTACCAGCCGATGCCGGTGGGGGCGTAACCACCCGAACCGGCGCTGGGCTCACTCTGCGAAAAGGGGCCTTCAACGCTCCAGTCGTGCGGCAGGTCGAGGCTACGCCAGGGCGCGTCCGCAAACGCCGGCTCTTGCGCGCCGGGCGCATCGCCCTTGTGGAATTTCCAGCCGAAGTCGAAGCAATCGCGGGCACGCGCGCGCGGCTGCGGGGGTTGGGCAAGCAACTGGCTGGCGGAGTCGAGCGCCGAAACCAGGGCCGCCCCTCCCAACGCCCGGCCTAGCAAGCCGCGGCGAGTCATCGCATCGTTCGAGTTCATGTAAGTTTCCCCGTGTGTACGTCCGGAGTCCATCGTTGCCGGCGAATGAGACCGCCAGTCGCGCACGGGGGAAAGTATACGGGATTATTCCCTTCGCTGGAACGGGAATCGCGACCGCACGGCGAGGATCAGATCGTGGTCCCCACCGGTTGAGCCGCTATAGAATCCGACCGTCGCATTCAGACGGATGAAAAACGCGTCGCCCTGCCTCGCGGGATAGCGCCCTTCGTTGCCGTCCGCGCCGCCGCCGGCCACCATGTCACCGTGTCCTCGGAGAACGTAGTAGATCTCTTCTTCCGCCTCATGGTGGTGGGGGATGTTGGTCCCGGTGGGCGCGAAATCCATGATGAACAGGCTCACCATTTGGCTGGCCGCGGCCAGTTTGTCGCGCCTGCTCTCGGTGGTGCCCATCAACAGCTTGAACTGCACGGTTGGACCGTGGCTCTCGAGCTGCACGGGTTTCACGTCGGCGGCGTTGGCCAACATGAGCTTGGGCGTGGGCGGCACATTGGTTCCGCGAGGAATCTTGAACCCCATCACCAGCAGCCGCACGGGCTGATTGGAAGCATTGGCCATCCCGTACTTGATGCCGGCCGGAAGGTACATAAAGTCGTCCTTCCTGACCGGCACCTTCTGGTCTTCGTAGAGCAACGTCCCGGTTCCCTGGAGAATATAGTAAATCTGCTCTTCGGCGGGATAGCTGACCAGCGCGCTGGCGCCGTCGGCGGCTACGGTCAGTTCCCCATAGCGGGCGATGCCCTTGAGCTGTTTCGCCTGGGGATCGCCGATCCCGAACACCGGCCTGTACGAGGCGCCTTTGCCGGCCGCCGTCAAGTCGTCCGCCTGCGGCTGGACGTCCGGAATAAAGCGCCTCAGAAACGTCGGGTCAGCCGCAAACATGCCGGACGCGGCGGCCAGAACGATAGCAATCAGTCTATGGGAGCGCACGAAGCCTCCTGGATTACTCGTAGGTGACGCAGTTGCACCACTTACCTGTTTCGTCGAAATGAGGCCAAGGACCGCCCGTGCGGAACCCGGAGACGATCACGTCATCGAACATCGGCGTGGGCTCAAAGTATCCGGGCCGGCGCAGGTGCTCCTTTACGACTGCATCGTTGAGCTCCAGTCCCAGCCCGGGCTTTTCCGGAACCGTCACGTAGCCCTTGTCGATGATCGGCTTGGGAATGCCGGTCACCAGGTCTTGCCACCACGGCATATCCAGGGCGTGATTTTCCATGGCCAGGAAGTTGTTGCCGAAGGTAGCGGCGCAATGATACCCCGCGAAGCCGCCGATGGGCGATCCGGCATGGTGCATGGCCACCCGTATGCCGCACATTTCGGCATGATCGGCAATCCGCTTGGTTTCGAGCAAACCACCCGAAGTTTCGATGTCGGGATGGATCCCGTCCACGGCGCGGTGATCGAGTAGCTCCTGGAAGCCGCCCTGGAGCCCGAAGATATCTTCGCCGGTCAGGACAGGCGTGACGGTGGCGTCGGAGATCGTTTTGTATGCCTGCCAGTTCAAGTAGGGATACTGGCTGCCTTCCGGGATCTGGAGGAGGTCTTCGGCCCAGGAGAGCTGGTATGGCTCGAAGGCCCTGGCGTAGCGAATCGAATCGTTAACGTTCAGCCGCCCGAAATGGTCGGCTGCCAGAGGCGTGCCCGGGCCGATGACATCGCGGATGGCGGCGATGTATTCGCAGAGGTAACCCAGGCCCTTTTCGGTGCAGACGCCGCGTTCGTTGAGGGCGCCCGGGCGGTCCTTCAGCATGTCGGACTGCAAGTCCATCTTGAAGAAGGTCAACCCCATCTCCTTGCGCTTGCGCATGCGCTCGGCATAGACCTTGGGATCCGGATGACTGGTGGTATCGGCGTAGATCCGAATGCGATCGTGATTCTTATTGCCGATCAGCCGGTAGGCGGGAACGCCGTAGACCTTGCCGGCGATATCGTGCAGGGCCATATCGACCGCGCTGTAGCCGCCGCCCATGCGGCCATGGTTGGCGAACATGCGCAACATTCTCAGGTTGCCCTCGATGTTCAGGGGGTTCTTGCCCACCAGGTGCGCCTTGAGCACCAGAGCGATGCCCTCCACGCCGGCGTCCCGCACTTCGCCCAACCCGTAAACGTCCTGGTTGGTATAGATTTTGATGAGCGGATAGTCGTAATTCGCGGCCAAGCGGCAGGCGCGCATGTCCGTGATCTTCAGCGTGCTGGGCGCGGAGTTGCGGTTCACCGTTTGCTGCGCGCTCACCGAGCCCTCGGTGGCTTTGAACAGGGGACCGAACATGGCTCCCGCGGCGGCGCTTCGCAACATCGACCGACGGCTGAGTATTGCCTTCTGTGCCTTATGTAGTAACGTCATATTCTCCTCGATTCTCGACGTCCTCAATTCCGAAACAGTAAAGTGAGCCTTTCAGAATTCGATTCGCAGTATGCCTTGCCAGTTCGGGTTTGGGGTGTACCAGTTGCTATAACTATACCCGGTAAGGGGAGCAAACCTGCCGAAGCTCTGAGGGCTTGTGATATTCACGACTGTGTTCGGGGCCAGAAAGGCTCGCGTCTTCGGGAGCACGTTGTGGCCGTCAAATCGCACGGTAATCTTGAACTTCTCTCTGTAGGACCAGCTCTTGTACAGCGAGTACTCCGGCCACCACACATTGCCGGCACGGGCTATGCCCACGCCGGCATCGCCGTTCTGATAGTTCCCCGGGTAGGAGAAGGCATTGATATTGAAAAACGGGTCCTGGTTGGATTGGGGCCACAGATTGGTGCCAACCGTATAGTTCGGGACGTTGATCTTTTGCCCCGGCACGATATTCGGTATGGTCTGACCGGGCAGTTGCTTGTAAGGACTGCCGGCCATGGTAAAGAACACCGGCTCGCCCGTGCGCATGCTTTGAATCGTAGTGAAGGTCCAGCCCCCGACCAGCACGTCCCCGATGTAGCCTGCCGTGGTATTCCAGTTCAGGTATTTCCGGTGTTTGCCGAATGGCAGGTCGTATGTAGCCGTGGCGACGCCCATAAACTTCACGTCGGTGGCGGTCGGCCCCTTGGTCAGGTTCCAGTCGTAGAACTGCTCTCCCGAACCGGCCGTGCCGGCGAGGTTCTTGCTCCACGTGAAGAGGAAGTTGTACGAGAATCCGTTGTTGAACCGCCGCTCTAGGCGTGCGGTCAGCGCATTATAGGTGCTGTGGCCGTAATTCCCGTAGTAAGTGACGGTGCCGAACTGCGGGTAAGTCAGATAGTTTTGCGAACTGGCGTACACCTGGCTCAGCAACGTGGTATTCGTCGATTGGTAGATCGACAGAGGCAATACATTGATATTCACCGCGTTGCCCGGGTTGGGCGCGGTGGTGGAAGAAGCCACGCCAGCGCTGGGGACGAGACCCACGCCGTTCGACCCCTGATAGACCACTTCCGCCACCTGGTTGGGCTTGAACTCCCACTGGAACCCGGAGGCCCAAGTCATGCTATACGGGTTGCGGAGGTTCGGATCGATGTAGGTGGCGGTTCGCGCGCTGTAGTTGGTGCCGACGTAATTGGCCGTGTCGGTCGACCCGTTAATGGTGTAAGTGATCGGACCGGGGCCTTGAGAGAGGTAGAATGCGGGATACGGGTTTCCCGAAGGTTGCTGGACCTGAGCCGTTGCCAGGTAATTATCCTGCCCAAGTTGCGGCATAACGTCCTGGGTAAAGACGTCGATGGATCCGCGGAAAACAAATTTCGGCGCGAAGTTCCACGACAGGCCGAGACGGGGCGCGAAATTCTTATGGTCGGCGTTGTACAAGCTCCCATTGGGATTCGTAATCGCTCCCATGAGGCCGGTCAGCGGATCGACCACGTTGGGATTGAACTCCGACTTCAATCCCCACTTGGTATTGGCCGGACTCTCATAGCTGTAGCGCACTCCTATATTATGGTCATGTTGTGGAGGATGCGCCAGTCGTCCTGAACGTACGCCTGGTGAGACCACCAGCGGGGCAGATAATTTGCCAGCAGGTTGGTGAAGGTGGCGGAAGTCACCGACCCGAGCAGAAAAGAGGCAAACGAGTTACCCGTGTTAGGCGTAAAAGGCAGTCCGCTTCCCGAAGTAGCGAAGTTGTAAACGCCCGATGGCTGTGACACGGCGATGTCGTTCTCCCTCACGATCATGCCCTGGTAGCCCACTTTAAAGGTGTGCGCCCCGTGCACCCAAGTCACGTTGTCGATAAACTCGAAATCCTCATTGAGGGTCCGCAGGTTGGTGTTGCTGGGGCTCCCGCTCGGGTTAGCGGTCCAGGTGACGGAACTTCCGCCCGATGCCCCGACGAATCCGGGAAAGGTCTGCGGGCCAACCCCTGGAATTCCTAAAATGCCCGCCCACCCCTGGTTATTGAGCTGTGGCTGGACGGTGTCGTTGCGCCGCTGATAGGCAAATCGAAACTCGTTGATCAGGGTCGGGCCGAAATTGTGATAATAGCCCAGGGTCGGGTTCTTGACGTCGATCGGTTCGCGCAAGCCGTAGCTGTACTCGGTGCTGTCAATGGCCCCCCAAGCGTACTGCACGGCGTTGCGGCCAATCGGCTCGCGGAACATGTTGCTGCCCCATCGCACGAAGAACCTGTCATTGGAACCAATCTGCTCGTCGATCTTGAGGACATAGCCCTCGCGGTCCGAGAGGTAATGCGTCAGAGCGGTCAGGTTGTTGTTGGGACCGGTGGAGCTATAGAATCCCACGGTATTCGGGGGTGCATACGGGTTGTAAGACAAAAATTTGGCTGCAACCGGGTCAAAACGGCTCTGTGGAATCTGGAAGTTTGGGAAGGCTGTCGCGGTCCAACCGGTGGAGCTGGGACAGCCCGCTGCCAGCGTGCAGGCGATGCTTTTGGGGTCATAGATGGGAAGTCCCAGTCCGCCGAACGCAAAATTCCCGCTCAGCATGCCCGCATCCGGGGTGGAGGTGGTGGAGACATTGGCTTCGTGATCGTAATCCAGCCGGTACGCGAGCAAGAAAAAGGTCTTGTTCCGTCCATTGTAGATTTTTGGAATAACGACCGGGCCACTCAGAGCGGCGTCGAAATTGTGATACTCGAACGGGGCGGTGGCGAGGTTGGCAACGCTTTGTTGAAAATAAGCCCGGTCAACGAAATCCTTGTTGATGTAGCGCTCCTCGGAGGCAAAGTGAAGCTGATTGGTTCCGCTCTTCAGAACCATGTTGTACGTTCCACCGGCGCTATGGCCGACCTCGGCCGGGATTCCAGTGGTCCACACCTGGGCTTCCGCAACCGAATCGACCGGAACCGTCAGGGAGGTGCTGGTCTCGCCGATTGCCGAACGGATGGACTGCTTCACATTCGCCCCATCCACGGTGTAGTTGATCAGGTTGGCGGGCTCGCCCAGGATGTGATAGGTGCCGCCATTATCGGAATATGCGCCCTCCATGTAGTACATGAGGTGCTGGGGCTTGGACTGGAGCATGGAACTCTCTTCAATCTTTTTGGCGTCGTCCAACCCCCCCACCACCGCGTCGTCGGTCGCCAGAAGCGGAGTGGCCGCCGTCACCTCGACTTCCTGGTTGACGGCGCCAACTTCGAATTTGACGTCGACGCGCACCGTAGATCCCGCTTCCAAAACGAGGCCTGCCCGGACGAATTTCTTGAAGCCCGGGGCCTCCACGCTGACATCGTATGTGCCTAGGTTCAGGAACGGAACATAATACTCGCCGTCAGCCGTCGTCTGGCTTTTTGTTTCGACCTTGGTTTGAACATTGACTACACTAATTCCGGAGTTAGGAACGGCTGCGCCGCTGGGGTCGGTGACGGTGCCAACCAGGGTAGCGGTGCGGATGTCCTGTGCAACGGACACTGCCGAAAGAGTGAGGACAATCAACGCGGAACGTCCGATTAGAGACATAACCTCTCCTTTTGGTCTTCCGCAAAGACTTGGGAAGACTATCCATGAGTCGAGACCCACCAGCGACTCGTTGACTGAGCGTCTGCCGACGCCTCAAATACTCAGTTTGGTAGAGGAGTCTATCACTAGCGGCTCGTCAAGTCACCTATCGAAGGTTAGGGAATGCATCGCCATTTTGAAGAAGACAGAGACTTCGATCCAGCTAGATCGGGTACGAAACTTCACAAATCCTCATCAAAAGCGTTGGGCGGCATACGCCGGCCGAAAACAGGAACCGGCCCCTAGAGTTGTACAATCCCGCGCTGCAGGGCGGCGACGGCAGCCTGAGTTCGATCGGTTACCTTCAGCTGGCCGAGCAGGACATTCACGTGCCACTTTACGGTGCCTTCCGTGATCCCCAACCGGGATGCGATCTCTCGATTGCTCAGGCCGTTGACAATAAGTTCGAGGACTTGCAGTTCACGGTTGGTCAATTCCGAGCCGGGTGGCCTTCCGGCCAGCCGTGTCGACACGGAAGGCGGGATGAATCGCTGGCCGCGAACCACCGTGCGGATTGCCGTCAGCAATTCGACATGCGACGCTCCCTTTAGGACATACCCGTGCGCGCCGGCCTCGAGAGCCCGGTGAATATCTTCGTCGCCTTGGTATGTAGTGACAACCACGAAGCGCGCGTCCGGCAGCCTCTCCCGGATAGCTTTGATGGCCTCGACACCGCTCATTCCCGGCAAGCGCAGGTCCATCAACACGATGTCCGGATGGTGGCGTAACGCCAATTCAATCGACTCGGTCCCGCAGGATGCTTCCCCAACCACCATCATGTCGGGTTGGGCTCCAATGATGGCCGCTAATCCGAACCGCACCACGGGGTGGTCGTCAACCAACAAAATTCGAACCGCAGCCGGATCGTGCATGACGAAATCCGACACCATTTAACCCGCAATCGCTGATGGAGTCAAGGCCAAAAATTCGCCGCCCGCAAGCGCATCATGAGCGTTATCGATCCTTGACTCGGTTTAGATCGGAAGGGACGGAAGCAGGTAGCGGCGCTTGTAGGGGCAGCGCTTTTTGAACTCGATGAAATCCACCGAGAGGCCCAGGCCAGGGCCATCGAGGAGGGCGACAGTGCCGTTTTTCTGCACGGGGTACTTGCCGCCGGTCAGTTCGAGGTAGAGATCGTCATCGGCTGACTCCCATTCCTGCACCAGGAAATTCCGGCACACGGACATGGCGTTCACCGAGGCGACATGGGCAATCGGGCCGCTGCATTGATGGGGAGCCACCTCGGCGCCGTACGTTTCCGCCATGTTGGCGATTTTGCGAATCTCGGTGATGCCGCCGGCGTGCATCACGTCGGGCTGGATGATGGAGGCTCCCTTGTGATCGAGCAGTTCGCTGAACTCGTATCGGTTGAAGAGTCCCTCGCCGGTGGCTATCGGGACCGGGGACTTGGCTGCCACGTCTCCCAGGCCGCGGGCGGATTCGCGCAGGGTGGGCTCTTCGATCCATAAGGGCTTGTAGGGAGCGATGGCCTCAGCCAGTTCGATGGCGGACCGCACGCTGAAGGTTTCGCTGGCTTCGAGCGCCAGATCCAGGGAGTCGCCAACGGCGCCGCGTACGGCTTCGAGCTCGCGGATGAGCCGGGCGGTTCTCTCCTTTTCGGAGCCGCCCATGGGGACGGACCACTTGACCGCGGTCCAGCCTCGGGCGCGAGTCTCGCGGGCCCATTCGGCGAAACGCTCAGGGGTGCGATTGGCGCCCTCGAGCGAGGCGTGCCAGTGGGTGTAATAAGCGCGCAGGCGGGGTTGCAGGGGGCCCTGGAGCAAGCGCCAGACGGGCAGGTTCAGGCGCTTGCCTTCGATGTCCCAGAGGGCGATATCGATGGCCGACAGGGCGGTCATGGCGGGCGGTCCGTTGCGCCACCGCGAGAGCAGATAGTAGCTGCGGTTCCAGTGTTCCTCGATCCCGCTCGGGTCGCGCCCCACGTAGCTCTCTTCGAGCCAACGGAGCTCGTTTTCAACGGCGTCCTCGCGGCCTTCGAGAGTGCCCTCGCCGAGGCCGGCGATGCCGGCATCGGTTTTCACTTCGAGAAACAGCATGTCGCGCCAGCGCAAGCTGACTTTGTGAATGTCGAAGCCTGTAATCTTGATGCGGCCAGTAGGAGCGGCCGAGAATGCCGGCAGGCAGGCGAGGCCTCCGGCAATCCCCGAAAGACAGGCGCGGCGGGTCAGGCGGGATGCTCTTTGCATGGGGTTCGGCTCTATCCTTTCACCGGCGGCGCAGCGAACTAATCCTCAGCACCGTCCTCCGGGCGAATCGGGTGACGTACCCGGCCAAGGTCACGGCCTGGGCGCCATCGCGCAGAGACTGGTGGATGGCACCCACGCCGCCCAGGTTCAAGGCGGCCGCCCGATCGAGTCGATGCGAAGCGCGGCGCGCCAAGCCGCGAGCTCTTCCGGTACTTTACGCTCTAAACACAAAAGTGTATCACCTAGTTTTGAAGCAGGGCTCGGCGAAATCTGGTGTCCGCCGGCAGTGAGGCGCGATCCGAAGGGGTTGCCAGCCCGCTATTCTCGTACTTAGCTCCCCGCCCTACTTCAGCGTAAAGTTGTTGAAGCCCGCGGGGGCATTTCGAAGCAGGGGCCGCAATCGTATCGTCGACCCGGAACCGCTTTTTCCCCCGCAAGGCGCGCAGCGCCTCCTGCGCGCGGTGGTCGTCAGGATCGTCATGGTGAACCACCGCGGGTTTTACCCAGCCAGGCGACACTGGTTCCCTGATCCCGGACGCCTTCGTCCGCGCGGCCCTGCGCTCATTGTTAACTCCTACGCAAGACAGGAGACTAGGGCTTTTTCGCCGCTTCTACCGCCTGCCGCGCAATCGCCAGGCTCGTCGTGCAAGACCCGTGATGGTTGCGGCAACTGGCAATTGTCCGCATGCAATCGCAGGGACAACGCATCGCGTTCAGCCGTTTCAGTACCGCTTCTTTTTCTGCCGGCTGGAGGCCGCTCAGATCCACGCCCGGCAGTTCCGTATAGTATTGGTCGGCCTCCGCGGGCGCGGCATCGTGCCACACGTTCAATTGCAAAACCAGGCAAGTGACCCCCAAAATCAGCGCCACGCTCAGCGTCAACCGGATCGCTGCGGCGCGGCTGATCGGCGGCGGTTTGTTCTTCCCCCGCATAACCTGCCCAGTATGCGCGCTGCCCCCGGCGGCCCCAACGCTTTTCTCACCACCGGCCGCCAGCCCTCCACGAGCGGGCGCTTCACGCCGGTGTGTGGGCAAACGGGCCCGCCTTGGCGCAACAATCGTCAGGCCGCCGTTTGTTCGGTTGCGGGAATCCCTGCTCCCGCCCCATCGGTGACACGCTGGGCTTCGGGCATGGAGCGCGGGAATAAGCGCGCTGAATTGAGGATGAACACCAGGGCAGGAAATACCCTTTCCGGGCGTATAGGAAAACCCGTCCGGATCGACCAGTCTGAGGCCTGCCCTACTGACAGATTCCCAAAGGCTGATACGATCCCACTGAAGACTAAGCGAGTGAATCGAGGCATAACCAGGCATGGAGATTTTCGATTCGGATGTGTCTTCCCAATTCAGATTTGCGAGCGCGAGGCCGCTGGCCGTGCGTTACAAGTGCATACTACTATTTTTCCTTTGTTGTGCGCCGGGAGCTTGGGCGCAAGACCCATTTGAAATCCATATCTACGAATACGAGCCGCAGTCTTGGAAGCAATACAGTCTTGAAGCTCACCTCAATGCCGAGCCTCAGGGCACGGCTGTCCGCGACGGGACGTTGCTTCCCACGCGCAACCAGACCCACCTTACACTGGAGCCGACAGTGGGCGTGTCGCCAAGCTTTGCGTTAGGCTTCATGTTTCTCAATGCCTGGGAACCGGGTCATGCACCTCAATTTGCCGGATGGCGCGTCCTGCCGCATTTCTACGCCCCGGAGTCCTGGCAATTGCCGTTTCGGCTTGGCTTCGTTTCGGAGTTCTCATTTCAGAACGCGCGGTACGAAGAGAACACCCGGCGCGTGGAACTCCGGCCCATCCTGGACCGCGAGTTTTCGCGATGGCAGGTTGTGTTCAATCCCGTCTTCGAGCGGGCGCTGCACGGACCGGGTACGCGGCGTGGGTGGAACTTTGAGCCCGCGATGCTCTTAAGATGGAGGCGCAAGAGCTTCTCTCCCTCACTGGAATACTACGGTGAAATAGAAAGCCTGAACGTACCGCCGCGCGCTCAGCCCGAGGTGCATCAACTGTTTGCTGGCGGCGACTGGGAAGCGCGGCCAGGATTCAGCGTCAACGTGGGCGGCGGCTTCGACCTGGGAAGCCGCGGACCCGGTTTGGTTCTAAAAAGCCGCTTCCAGTGGGATTGGGATTTGCGTCAAAACCATTGAATGCCTGGCGTCCGCACCCGGCTGCCTCCACGTCGCAGAGCGTCAAACTGACCCAAAATCGCGGGTCTGACCCTGCCCTTAAAACACGAGGCCTATCCGCACGTTCACCGATCGGGGCTGCAGGAAGTGCGTGCCGCTGAAGGTCGACAGGAAATTGTACAGCGCCAGTTTGTTGGCCAGGTTGGCGATTTCCACCGATGCCGTGACGTGCTTGTGGCCTTCGGCATGAAACAGATTGTCCGTACCGAGGCCCAGGTTGAACACATTGCGAGGTTTCACGCGATCGGGATTATGATCGTCGTTCTCCTGGCTCGGGAAGTTATCGTACCCGCCCTGAGGCAGCGTGAGCAGCGTCGAGGTTACCTTGCCCTCGCCGCCGCCGGTGCTTAGACAGTCGGAGATCGGGTCGGCCACTGTGGCCAGCATCCCGTTGCAGGCTAGCCCGATCGTCACTTGCTGATTTGGCGACATACCGGCCAAACCACCGATCATGGCGGCGCCGGCATCCGGCACGCCGCTCACGACCAGTCCGCTGTCATAACGCCACGTGAAAGCCATCCACTCGGCCTTCTTGTGCTGGTACCGGAAGACCCCCGTCGATTGAAACGCCTGATCGTGGTCGATGCGGAACACGCCGGCAGCCAACGGCGCGCCTTGGAAGATGAGTCCCCCGTCCTCCGGAGGGAAGTATCTGGCGCGGGTGTGGCCAAACGTCCAGTAGGCCTGGAAGCCCTTCATATTGGTGGTGCTCACGCGCCCGGTGACTCCGTCCAGCTTGGAGTTGTGCCATACGATGGGAAAGGTAATCGTCGTGGCTCCTAGCGTGTTGAAGTCGTACGCACCGTGGGTATACTTCCAGAAATAGTCGGCGTCAATCAGCAGGTACCTGCCGATCGCCTGCTGAAGACCGGTGTTGAACTGATTCCGGTTGCCCGGCTGCAGCGGCACGCCCACCGAACCAAACACGTTCTGCGCCAGCCCGCCGAGTCCGGTCGCGCTGGATAGAAGAAGGTTTTCGTTGAAGGGTGTCTCCATCGTCCGCGCGTAAGCAACACGCAGGACCGTTCCGGTGCCTTTAATGTTGTAGCCGATTCCGAGCCGCGGCTGCGGGCTGGTAGCGGTGCTCAGGCCGTCGTACCGGTCGAAACGCAGACCCGGCGTGAAGACGAAGTGTCCCGCCGTGATTGTGTCCTCTATGTAGAACGCATATTGATTGATATTCCCGGTGGCGTGGTAATTAAATAGGCTCCCGCCGCGGCTCAGGTCGTAGGGAATAATACCTGGGTTCAGGCTCGGGCTTGCGGTAAGTCCGTAGTTGCCGCACTGATTTGGGTCCAGGACAGTCGAAGGGCCAGCCGCGTTGCCGTTGGCGTCTACGCAGATCGGGTTAAAAGTTGGGTCCGTGACGCCGAATTGGAAATTCTCAAGCAGACGAGTCTGCTTCAAATCCACCCCGTACTTAAGATTGTGGTGGCCAGTGGTAGTGGAGACGTCGGC
>JBEKYD010000030.1:0-38022 GCA_049511335.1 Bryobacteraceae bacterium
AGCGGCCCACTGGAGGGTCCCCGACCCCGCACAATGGTTCCAAGCCGCCGCCTGACCTATGCCCACCACCCTCTAAATCACGATCCGCGCCTCGAAGCCTCACCTCGATCGTTCACCCGAACCACCCGCCTGCCCTCTCGCCGGACGCTTCGAAAATGGCCAAGCTATAATCGACTTTTATGCCCCAAATCCGACATTCCGTGTGTGCTTTGGATTGCCCGGATTGCTGCTCGCTTTCGGTCACGGTGGACGACGGTCGCGCCATTAAGCTGCGCGGCGATGCGGCCCATCCGGTTACCCGCGGTTTTCTCTGCGGCAAGGTGGCGCAATACCTCGACCGGCAATATGCGCCGTCGCGGCTGCTCTATCCCCAACGGCGGATCGGCAAGAAAGGCGAGGGCAAGTTCGAGCGCATCGGTTGGGACGAGGCGCTCGATACCGTCGCCGCGCGCCTGGCCGAAACCGCGCGCCAATTCGGGCCGGAATCCGTGCTTCCCTATAGCTACGCCGGCACCATGGGACTGTTGAACGGCTCGGGGATGGCCAGCCGTTTCTTCCACCGCTTGGGCGCTTCCCGCCTGGACCGCACCATCTGCTCCGCCGCCGGGGAAGCGGGCATTGCCGCATCCCTCGGGATTCGCCTGGGCACCGAACCCGAGCAATTTCGCCACTCCCGCCTCATCTTGGCTTGGGGCGCGAATATCCTGGGCACCAACGTCCACCTCTGGCCATTCATTATGGAGGCGCGCCGCAACGGCGCCAAACTCTATACCATCGATCCGCGCCGCAACCGCACGGCCGCGGCCTCCGACAAGCATTTCTTCATCAACCCGGGCAGCGATACCGCGCTCGCCTTGGCGATGATGCACGTCATCGTGGGCGAAAATTTTTACGACGCTGATTACGTCGCGGCGCACACCGATGGCTTTCCCGAGCTTCGCGAGCGCGTCCGCGATTGGACTCCCGCGCGCGCCGCCGAGCTGACCGGCATCGGCGCTTCGGAAATCGTATCGCTGGCGCACGAATACGCTACCACCCGCCCCGCCGCCATTCGCCTCAATTATGGCGTGCAGCGCAGCGAACGCGGCGCCATGGCCGTTCGCACCGTCGCCATGCTGCCAGCTTTAATAGGTTCGTGGCGGGAGGTTGGCGGAGGCCTGCAGCTTTCCACTTCGCAGGCGTTCGCCCTCAACCGCGAAGGCTCGGAGCGGCCCGACTTGCAGCACATCGCTCTGGGGCGCCCGGCTCGCCTGGTGAACATGGCGCAATTGGGAAGCGCTCTCACCGCCTTGGACAATCCCCCCGTCCACGCGCTAGTGGTCTACAATTCCAATCCCGCCGCCATCGCGCCCGATCAGAATGCCGTATTGCGCGGCCTGGCACGGTCCGATCTGTTCACCGTGGTGCTGGAACAGTTCCAGACCGATACCGCCGATTACGCCGATATCCTCCTGCCCGCCACCACCTTTCTGGAACACACCGATCTCTACCTGGCCTACGGGCACTATTACCTGCAACTCGCCCGCCCGGCCGTGGCTCCATCCGGCGAGGCTCGCTCCAACCAAGATGTATTCCGCGCCCTGGCTGCCCGCATGGGTTTCCAGGAGCCGTGCTTTGCAGAGTCCGACGACGATCAAATCCGGGGGCTGCTCGATGTGGGGCACACGAGCCCAAATGGGAGCGGAAGCGACGTGCTCCAGCAACCGCTCCCTGACGGTCGCGGCTCGGTTACGGGCTTTCACACTCCAGGCGACGGTCACGAGGGACGGAGATGGTCGTACGTTTCCGGCATCACGCTCGAAGAGTTGGATCGAGACCATTTCGTCCGTCTCCGCTTGCCTGAGCCTTTTCTGCCTTTCGCCAACGGAGGCTTCGGCACGGCGGACGGCAAATGCCATTTCCGCGCCGAAAGCCTGGCGTATGAGCCGCCCGTGGAATCGCGCCACGGCGACGCGGATCTGCGCCGCCAATTTCCCCTGGAAATGATCACTCCGAAGGGCGACGACGGCATGAACTCGACCTTCGGCAATCGCGACGGCGTCGACCGCGCCACCGCCACGCTCCACCTGGCCGCTGCCGATGCCCTTTCCCGCGGCATACGCGACGGCGACCGCGTGCGCGTGTTCAATCGCCGCGGCTCGTGCCTGCTCGCGGCCCGGGTGGACGATACGGTGCGCCCCGGCCTGGTTTCGGCGCCCTCCGTGCGCTGGGCGAAACGGTCGCCGGGCGGAAGAAGCGCCAACGCTCTGACTTCCGAGCGCCTGACCGATCTGGGCGGCGGCCCTACATTTTATAGTTGCCTTGTGGAAGTGGAAAAAACGGGAGATTGATGCGACTTTCGATTTCGATTTTGCCCCGGCGCCTGACCGTAGTCCTGGTGCTGGCCGCGGCGCTTGCTTCGCCTGGCTGCAAGCGCGACCAGAAAGTGCAGGTGCAGCCCACCGTCGAGGAAGAGGATGTGCCGCGCCTGGCTAGCGCCGTGCCCATGAATAATGCCAAGCTCGAGCCGCAGCTCGTCAGCGGTTTCTATTCCATCGAGAACGGTTCCTGGCGCTGGACGGCGAAGCAATTCTCCGTGCTCCTCCGTTCTCCGGCGACGGCGGCGCAGCGCGGCGCCGTGCTCTCGTTCGAGTTTTCCGTGCCCGACCCGGTAATCCGGAAGCTCCACGCGGTCACCTTGAAAGCCTCCGTCGAGGGCAAGCCTTTAACCCCGGAGACCTATACCAAATCCGGCCCCTATACGTTCAAACGGGATATTCCCGCCAGCTCGATTGCGGGCGAAAGCGTGCGCATCGATTTTGCCCTCGACAAAGCCATGCCTCCCGCCGGCGGCGACCGCCGCGAATTGGGGGTCGTGGCCAGCTCGGTCGCCCTGAGCCCGAAGTGAGCCGTCCCCGATCTCCGGTTGGCGCGGCAGCGTATTGGCTAAGCCCGCCGCTGGTCTGCCTGGCGCTCCACTGGCACGATTTCCACGCTTGGTTTCGCGCCGACGATTTCGCCTGGCTCGGGCTGACAAACGGCATCTCCAGTTGGCGCGCCCTCTTCTCCGCTTTGTTCCTGCCGCTTGCCGAAGGCACCATCCGTCCCTGGAGCGAACGAGCCTTTTTCATGGCCGGCTATAGCCTGTTCGGCCTGGATGCCCTGCCGTACCGCATCGTCATCTTCGCCACCCAGTTCGCGAGCCTCATTCCGATGGCTTGGATCGGCCGCCGTCTCACCGGGAGCGCCGCCGCCGGATGGCTGGCTACCCTGTTTTGGATGGCGAACTCATCCACGTCCATACCCTTGGGATGGGCATCGGCCTATAACCAGGTGCAGTGCGGTCTGTTTCTGCTGGCCGCTTTCGCGCTATTCCTCCGCTACCTCGAAACCGGCCGGCGGGGCTACTGGATCGCCCAATGGGTGGTCTTTGTATTAGGATTCGGCGCGCTCGAGCTCATGATTGTCTATCCCGCCGTGGCGGCCGCCTATGCGTTGCTTTGTGCCCCGCGCTATTTTCGCCGCGCCCTCGCCATGGCGCCGGTTTCGGTGGCCTACTTTCTCATCCATCGTTGGGCGGCGCCGCCCATTGCCAGTGGCGATTACGCCATGCATTTCTCGCCCGCCAGCCTCCTCGGCACGCTCTTTCAGTATTGGACGTGGTCGGTGGGACCGGTCTATCTCCGTCTCTCCTACGGAACCCCGGCGTGGCTTCTCGAAGCGCTCATCGCGCTGGTGAGCATCGCCCTGGCCGCTTTCGCCGTCAACCGTTGGCGAGCCGGCCACCGCGCAGCCGCGTTCTGCCTGGCCTGGTTCGTCCTGGTCATCGCTCCCGTGCTGCCGCTTCGCGACCATGTGACCGAGTATTACCCTTACCTGCCGGTCGTCGGCTTGTGCTGGCTGGGCTCCTGGGCGGTGGTGAACGCGTGGCGCGGCAAGCTGGCGCTCAAATCCGCCGGTTGTGCCGCCGCGGCCGCATACCTTTTTATGGTTGCGCCCCAAATGCGAGCCTCCTCTGGTTGGAACTATCGCCTCACCGTCCGCGCGCGCAACCTGGTGGAGGGCCTCGCCGGCGCGCACCAACTCCATCCCGGACAACAACTGGTGCTCGATGGCGTCGATAGCGACCTGTTCTGGCACGTCATCCGGGACCACGTGTCCTACCTGCTCGGCATGCAACATCTATATATCACCCCGGAAAGCGCTGCCCATATCGAAGTTCATCGAGATATCGGCGATGTGGGCGAGTTCCTGGTGAGCGGCGGCGTTCTGGCGGAAAACCTGGCTGATGGCGGGGCTCTGGTTTATGACGTCCGTAATCCGCGACTGCGAAACATTACAATGCTTTACGCGTCCCAGCCGCACTCCCGCGACCTGCCCTTGCGCATCGACCTGTCCGATCCCCTGATCGCGAAACTTTTGAGCCCCGACTGGTATCCAATCGAGGTAGATCATCGCTGGATGCCCGCCCGGGCTTCGGTGACCATGAGCGGGCCGCCCAAAAGCGGCATGGCTCTCTACCTGAACGGGTCTGTGACCAGCCAGCAGTTGGCGGCGGGTCCGGTGACTTTGAAAGTCGCGGTGGAGGGGGTGGATTTGGGGATTGTCAGTATCGGCGCAAATGATTTCGAGTGCCGGTTCAGCCTGCCCGACAGCCTCGTGGGAAAACCACAAGTCATTGTGGATCTGAGCGTTAGCCGCATCTATCATCCCCCGGGCGACTGCCGCGAGTTGGGTACGTCGTTCGGTTTGATGGCAATTCGCTAGGCCGCCAAGCGGTTTTTCACAGCACCAACGCTTAAATTGCCGGCCTATTTCCCGCAGTTTTGGCGGCGCGGGTTGTGTCGAACGATAGCCAGAGTGGCGTCGAATCGTCAGCAGCCGATAAAAAAAAAGAGAGTATCAGTAACGAGTTTCCACAAGAGAAAAGACAAAATTCCGCCGATATGTAGGAGAAAGTTGACGAGCATTACCGGAACCAAGCCTCGGAACAGGCTGGGTGGAATCCTGGCAGCCAAATTGCTCAGGAAAATTGCCATGACGGCGGAACTGAATGGTACGATTCACCGAATAGCTCTTTTGAGCGGCCATTCTGGCTGAAACTTTTGCGCCCTTTGGTCGTCTATACTGTAGCGCGGTAACAACGGGCCCGAGGGAAAGAAACTAAAAACAATAAACCGACCGGCTCTTAGAAGGAGAAGTAAAATGAACCAGACCGAACTCGAAAAATACAAAGCGGTGCTCGAAGCGAAGCGGGACGAATTGGCGGCCGGTCTTCGTAATCGGGAGGACATCGCTATCGAAAAGACTCCCGATGCCTTGGATGAAGTGCAATTGGCCGGCGAACGCGAATTGGCTATCCGTAACCTGGACCGCGAATCCAACCTCCTGCGCAATGTCAGGGGTGCGTTGGCGAGAATGGCAGACGGCAGCTACGGTGTTTGTCTCCACTGCGAAGAGGATATTAAACCCAAGCGGTTGGATGCGGTGCCGTGGACCAAGTACTGTATCCGCTGCCAGGAAGCGGCCGACCGGCATGAGTTCTCCCCCGAACCAGGTGATAACTTCGACGAATTGCTGGCAAACGCTGCCTAAATTTCGTCACCGGCAAGGGCGCGAGCGCAGTCTCGCGCCCTTCGTGTTTTCAAACAGCAATCGCTCGCACTTGTACTTGTTTCGGGTCAAATCACCCACTTCCTGGTGCGCGACGGGCTGCAAAAACTGCGTAACAAGACCCACAAATCCCTTTTCTACCCGGTCCGCATGAAGTTCTTTCGCAATCCCGCCTCGGCTCCCACCCGGTTTGGTGTGTTTCCCGGCACCTTCAATCCGGTTACGAACGCCCACCTGGCTCTGGCCGAAGCAGCTCTCCAGGTCCTCGATCATGTCGTTCTGGTGTTGCCGATGCAATTCCCTCACAAAGCTGTTTCCGGCGCCTCCCTTGACGAGCGCCTGGACATGCTTGGCCAGGTGGTGGAAAACAACCCGCGGTTGTCGATAGCCACCACCGAGGGCGGCCTTTATTGGGATATCGCGCGCGAGTTTCGCGCCGCTTTGGGCGCGGGGCTGGAGGTTGTCTTTGTGTGCGGTCGCGACGCCGCCGAACGGATCGTCACCTGGGACTACGGATCGCCCGGCGCCGCCGCGGCCATGCGGCGCGAGTTCCGGCTTCTGGTGGCGGCTCGCGGCGGCCCGTACCATCCTCCCCCGGAGTGGCAGTCGTCGATTGAAGTTCTGCCGCTCGACCCTTGCTTCGAGGAAGTCTCGGCCAGCGAGATCCGCCGCCGCGCCGCCGCCGGCGAACCTTGGGAACACCTGGCGCCGGCCGCCATCCATCCGCACATCCGCAAGATCTACGGGGCTTCCCGCCCGCTGGTACAATCGCTTTGATGTCACAGGAAATTTACGCCGCCTTCGATACCAGCGAGGGCAGTTTCAAGATCAAGCTGTTCGCCGACAAGGCGCCGCGAACGGTCGAAAACTTCGTCAGCCTGGCGGAAGGAACCAAGACGGGTAAGCCGTTTTACGACGGCACCGTCTTCCATCGGGTCATTCCGCAATTCATGATTCAAGGCGGCGACCCGGAAGGCACCGGCCGGGGCGGTCCCGGCTACCGCTTCGAAGACGAATTCCACGCCGATCTCAAACACGCCAAACCGGGCATGCTTTCCATGGCGAATGCAGGTCCCAACACTAACGGAAGCCAGTTCTTCATCACCGTGATTGCTACTTCCTGGCTGGACAAGAAGCACACCGTGTTCGGCGAGGTCAGCGAAGGCTATGAAGTGGTCAAGAAGATCTCCGAAGTGCCGCGCAATTCGCAGGACCGCCCGCTAAAAGAGGTGCGCGTCAACTCGGTCAAGATCGAGCGCGTCTAGAAACCGCGCGGATCGCCGAAGGACCCATGCGGCTGGCGATTTTTGGCGGCACGTTCGACCCGATTCACGACGGCCATCTGGCGGTTGCCCGCCAGGCCGCGGCCGGCTTTCATCTGGACCGCGTGTGGATCGTGCCCGCCGCCCATCCGCCGCACAAGAGCGGCGCCACCCGCGCCGGTTACGAAGACCGTGTGCGCATGGCCGAACTGGCCTGCGCCGCCGAACCGCGCTTCACCGTGTCGCGCATCGAGGAAGGCGGCGGCTGCAATTATTCCATCGACACAATCGAAAAGGTACGGGCCACGCTGGCGCCATCGGACGAACTGTATTTCCTGATCGGCGCCGACGCCTTCGCCGAGATCCGCTCCTGGCATCGCTGGCGCGACGTGGTCGAGGCGGTCCGGTTTCTGGTTGTCAGCCGCCCCGGCCACCGCTACGACGTCCCGCCCGAAGCGCGCGTAGGCCGCATCGACAGCCTGGACCTGGATATTTCGTCGTCGGAGATCCGGCGGGCGCTGGCGGCGGGAATTAGGCCGGAGGGCCTGCGAGATGCGGTTTGGGAGTACATTGCGGAGCATCGGCTGTACGGGGTGAAGTAGGAGAAGAGACTGAAATGAATCGAGCCGGCCAGCAAAAGCCCTCGAAGGAATCTGAGTTTGGAGAGAAGCTCCTGCGCAGTGCACAACAAGCACGGGACTGGGTGAATGGCAAGCCGGTCCGCGCGCGGGTCACCTACGTGCCTGTGCCGCAGGTGGATGTCCGTAGGCTGCGAGCCCGAATGAGATTGAGTCAAACGCAGTTCGCCGCGAAGTTTGGCTTCTCGCTCGACTCGATTCAGAACTGGGAGCAAGGCCACCGCCAGCCGGAAGGACCGGCACGAATTCTACTTGCGGTGATCGCCAAGAACCCCGCGGCGGTGGAGGAAGCCCTTCGCTCATAACTGGATGAGTTGCCGATGTCTACCCGGCTACGGCGCGGAAGGCGCCGCCGCGACCGGCGGCGTCACCCCCAACTCTTCCAGCAGCCGGCGAGCGCCATAGAGCTTGGCGAGCGCTTCCGTAATGCCTCGCGTAGCCACGTGGATGGCGCGCGCCTGGCCGTCCGAATACAGAAAACTGTTGCCGATGCTTTCCAGGTTCCCATCGAAAGTGACGCCCACCAGTTCCCCTTTGGCATTCACCACTGGTCCGCCGTTGGGGCCGCCGGTGATATCGCAGGTCGTGGCGAAATCGAGCGGGACCATCTGATCGATGTTGGGCTTGCCGGCGGACCAGCGCTCCGGCAATACGTGAGGCGGGAGTTTCGAGGCCAGATAGTAAAGGCCGCCGAAAGTGGTTGCGAACGGCACCGGCGCCTGGGTACGGTCGAGGTAGCCTTTCACAGCTCCGAACGCGACGCGAGGCGTGCCGGTGGCGTCGGGATAATCGGCCGCGCCGAAAATGGCGTAGCGATACTGCGCGATGCGCTCGGAAGAAGAAGTTTCCAGCACGCCGATGGTTTCGTCGCGTTTCTTCGAAATCTTGCGGGCGGCGGGATCGAGCAGGCGCGCGAGACGGAGGAGGGGATCTTCGGAGCGCTCCACCTGGTTCGGATCGGCGGCCAGCCGGCGGCGCTCGGCGGCATCGCCCAGACGCGTACCCTTGACCGCTTCCTGCGCCACCTGCTGCGGCGTCTTGCTTGCCAGAATAGCCTTGACCGGCGCTTCCCTTTCGCCCAGCGAGCGCAGTTCCTCGAGGTAGCGCGCGAGCAAGACGGTTTCGACGGCCGGATCGAGCGTGGTGGGCACATCGGCTGCCCCGGGCGTTTGCCGCACCAGTTCGCGAGCGGCCCGGAAGAGTTGCGAACCCTCAGCGGCGGGAGCTTCCAGAACCTGGTAGACACGCTCGTTTGACGACCAGGTCTTGAAGGCCGCGGCCACCTCGTCCCAGACCTTGGCGGCTTCGGCGCCCAGCTTGGGGTCGTGCGTTACGGCGGCGCGCAGCTTCCTTTCGAAATTCAGCTTGCGCGCCAGCAGAAGATCGTCCTCAAGTCCGATCATTTTCCCCGCGGTGAGCTTATACGCGGCGGAAAGCTCGGTGAGCGGGGTCAGCGCCAGATGGGCGTTATCGGAGCTTTTATAAGCAAAAGTTCGAAGATCCTCGATGCGCCGCTGCAAACGGGTCAGGCTGGCCGGGATGGCAGTATCGCGCAGGAAGGTGAGCTCGGCGACAGTATTAGCGCGGGCCGTTCCGGCGGGATCGCCGGCCGCAAAGACCAGGTCGTCTTCGTGGATGGCGTCGTCACTCCACTTGAGGAACTGAGTCGTATCGGCCGGCCGGCCGTCGACATAAGCACGCAGAAAGGCGACGTCGAGATCGTAGCGCGGATAGGTGAGGCTTTCGGGGTTGCCGCCAAAAAACGCAATGGCTTGCTCGGGCGCGAAGACCAGGCGGAGATCGGAATAAACCCGGGATTGATAAAGGTCGTAGCGCGCGCCCGAATACAGCTTAACTACCTGGCACAGGCGGCCAGACTTGGCGGCGCAATCCTTCTCAATCTGGGCAATCCGGGCACGGCGCCTATCGAGCGCTTCGGCGGCAGCCTTGGTGTCCTTAGCCGATTCCTTGCCGCCGGCCTCCTTCACCTGGCGGGTGACCTCTTCGATGCTCACCAGCTCGCGGGCTTCGAAATTCGGGCACTTCCGTTCCGCGGCCCGATCGGCGGCGTAGTAACCGTCTTTGAGCAGGCCGAGTTTCGAAAGGCAATCGGCCACCACGTGGTGATCGGTAACCAGGAGGCCATGGGCGGAAGCGAACGCACCTGACGCCGACCCAGAACCGACGCTGAGCGACGCCAGCCGCAGGTTGTCCAGGAACGAGTCCGGGAGGTCAATGGAGTAGGCTTGCTTGACCTTATCTTTAGGGAAGAGGTTGAACAGCCACATCCCTTCGTCCGGCGACGCAGGCAGAGCCAGAACAGCCGCCAACGCTAGGATTCGTAGATTCATGGTCTCACAGGCTAAGTGTACGGATTCCGCGCGGGGATTTCCAGCACGCGCCGCTGGGGCGAGAGTTCCAAATTGTTGGAGGCCGCGAGCCAAGCGTCCCCAGGAGTGGAGACGCGGCAGCCTGAGAGGCCGCGCCACTAACACGGGCTAGAGCCTGTGCCACTATTGGCTTCTGTGGTCTTGAAACCTACATCATGGACGATACGCGCCGGCGGCCGGCGTTGCGCGGGCCGAAGCTGCGCACGTGGAGGCGGCGTTGGTCCGGCGTGGGAATCACGATGACCGGAGCCTTTCCCCGGTCGTCGAGCACTTCGCCGGATACAGCCCGCGTGGTGAGGCGCAGATTCAAGGTGCGCTCGATGCGGGCGATTTCGCTGCGCTCGGCGCGGGTGGCGAAGGTGGAAGCGGTGCCGCGCGCCCCGGCGCGGCCGGTGCGGCCGGCGCGATGGATGAAATCCTCGGGGACTTGCGGCAAATCGTAGTTCACCACGTGGGCGATGCCTTCGACGTGAATGCCGCGGGAGGCAACGTCGGTAGCCACCAGCACGCGGTAATCGCCGTCCTGAAAGCCCTTCAGAGCCTGGTTGCGCTGGCCCTGGCTGCGGTCGCCGTGAATGGCCGCGCAATTTACTCCAGCTTGAGAAAGCCGGCGGGAGAGACGCTCGGCGCCGCGTTTGGTGCGGGCGAAAACCAGAAACGAGCCGTCGTGGGCGCGCAGCATGTTTTCGAGCAGTCCGAATTTGCGGTCCTGCTCGACCTCGTAGACATCGAGATCGACGCCATCGGCCGGCTTGGTGATGGAGCCGATTTCAATGCGCAGGGCATCGCGCACGTGATCCGAGACCAGGTGCTGCACCGAGCTTTCGATGGTGGCGGAGAAGAGCATTGTTTGCCGGTCGCCGGGGATCGCTTCCATGATGCGCTTCACCGTGGGAAGAAAACCCATATCCAGCATGCGGTCGGCTTCGTCCAGAACCAGCATGCGCACCGCACCGAGATCGACGAGGCGGCGGCTGAGAAAATCGTAAAGCCGGCCTGGAGTCGCGATCAGCACCCGCGCTCCTTTGCGGATGGCCTGCAATTGCGTTCGCTCGCTGACGCCGCCGACGACCACGGTGGCTCGCGTGCTGCTGCCGGCTGCCATCGTCACGAACACTTCGTGGATCTGCATGGCCAGCTCGCGCGTGGGCGTGAGGATGACGGCGCGCACGCCGGGGCGGCGCGGCTCCTGTTCGAGCAGGTGAAGGAGGGGCAGGACAAACGCCAGGGTTTTGCCGGTGCCGGTTTGCGCGGTGGCAACCAGGTCTTTGCCGGCCAGCGCCGGCTCAATCGCCTGCGCCTGAACGGGTGTGGGTTGAACAAATCCGTGCTTGGAAAGATTGCTCTGCAAGAGAGCGGAAAGGGGGAGTTGTGAGAAATTTTTCATGTAACGTTTAAGTGGAGGAGGAAAACCGGTGAGCCAACTGCCAACGAGGGGAGAGGGATAACGATCAACTTCCAGCGATTCGATTATAGCAGGTTCTGCCGGCGGCAGGTGATCCGAGCGCGGACCACTCGCGCAGTCGGCATAGGCGTCAATCCTCGGCCGCGGCCCGTTCGAACTGGTCGATGCGAACGGTCCCTTGGGGAAAGACCGCCCGGATTTCCAGTTCTCCGCCCATGGCGGCTATGCACCGTCGCAAGGTGCTGACGTACATGTCCGTCCGGTGTTCGAGCTTGGAGACCGCCGATTGGTCTACGTGGAGCGCCCGCGCAAGCTCTTGCTGCGTCATGCGTAGCGCATCGCGTAGTTCTTCGAGTGCCATAGTCTGTTTGAGCTGACTGTAGATTCTGTCGCTGGCCGTGACCGCATCGGCGGACATTCTGGATTCGAGTTCTTTGAACTTGCGCGCCATTAGATCTCTCCTTCTTGCTGGAGTTGTTCGAGATAGCGACTGTAGATCTTGTCCGCTAGAGGGACAAAGGTGTCATACCATCGGTCTTGCCCGGTCTTTTCGCCGCCGATCAGGAGGATTGCGGCTCGCCGGGGGTCGAATGCATACAGTACGCGATAGGGGCGCCCGGCGTGCTGGACTCGCAATTCCCGCATCTGGTCGTGCTTGGAAGTCGCGATGGCGGAAAAGTAAGGGTGCTTGAGCGCCACGCCGTATTCTTCCAGCAGTTTCACATATGCGCGCACGCTCGCCTGTTCCTCTTCCGTTAGATGCTCCCACCAGTTCCCGAATTCATCGGTGAACTCCACATCACATGCCATCTAGTTCATATTATGCCGTCGATGTCATGTGGCGGTCAAGGAGAGGCTGGGCGAGCTTCGGCGAACCCGGTCCGTGATGACGGGCTCAGCGGACCTTGAACCTGCTCGAGAGCGCGGCCAGTTGATCGTCCATCGACGGTTTGGAGAGATTGCTCTTGAGTAGAGCGGAAAGGGGAGGTTCTGAGAAATTTTTCATTTAACGTTTCAGTGAAGGAGGAAAACCGGTGAGCCAGGTACCAATTAGGGGAGGGGGATAACGATCAACTTCTAGCGGTTATTGGTGTAGCAAGTTTCCCGCGACGGTAATCTATAGTCGGGCTTGAGAGGGTGCGTGGACCCCCAAGGCTGCACTTTGTCGCCCTCGGTCGAAGCGCTTCTGTTCAGCGCTGAAGCGCATCTTCGATCACGTCGGTCTCCCGCTTCGTGATTCCGTACAGCTCATAGACGATTCGATCAATCTCTCGGTCGGTTGCCTCGATTTCGCGCCCAAGTCGCGCGCCGTCGTAAGGATGGCGACAGCCCCGAAGCTCGGAATTGAGGGCAAACATCTGCTGGCACAGCCGCGACAACTCGCAGGCGACCGGCTCTGATGTCTCCGCAGGTGGGCACGGAAGCGGCTGCAGCTTCGATGCCTTGATCTGCGGGATGACCCGCGACTCTCCCTGGTTGGATACGCGGTACACAAACAGAAACATCCTCGATTGGAGGATCGCCATGAACGCCCAGGGGTCATATTCGTCCCGGAGGCTCATGACGTACATGGCATCAGTGGCGAACGCATTGCGATCGGGGTCGTAGACGAGCTCGATCGTCTTGATCGTCGTGAGTCCTATGAACTTCGGGCTTTTAAAAATGTCTGGATCGCGCGGGCGGTGAAGCGACCACCAGGGGTGCTTTCCCGCAATCACCTCCTTGCATGTGTTCATCTCCCTGTGCGCCGTGAGCCACTTTGCGATGTTCGGGTACCTGCTCAGCTTCGTTTCACGGTCTGTATAGATAATGAACTCATCGCACTCCCAGCCTTGATACCTCTTGATCTGCTGCCCGCTGACGCTCTGCCGCAGCAGTTCGCCCTCGAATTGCCGCAGCTCAGCCTCAGAACGCGAAACGACGTGCGCCTCCGCGACGTCCGGGCTAACACCCCGCTGAATCGGCCCTTTCAGCAAAGACGAGAGGTCGGAGTGCCGTCGGCGCATGCGGTCCAGGATTGCCGCCTCGCCGAGATTAGTAAAGAACGTCAGATCCGGGTCGCGGCGAACAACTTCACTCCAGCGGCCCGACTGGACCACGCGGGCCTTCGGCAGCCTCGTCCTACGATCCGGCAAATCTAGGATGGAGTAGTCGTCCAAGATAAAAGTCTTTTGGGGGGCGCCAGAGACAAGAATTGTCGATGTGTTGAGGACCTTCTTCCCGAAGATCCCTTGGCCAAGGTTAATCAGCACGTCTATGCCGCGGCCGAGCAGCACGTCACGCAGCGGCTTCGCGTCAACCTGGTTCAAAATTGTACTCGGTATGATGAACCCGACTGCCCGCCCGGGCTTCGCAAGCTGCGTCGATCGGTACAGGAAGTAGATGTACGAGTCAACCATCCGGGCGACGACTCGCCCGTACGCCTTACGGAGGTACTCCAGCTCTTCCGTGCCGAAATCCGCGCCCCAAGGAGGGTTGCCGAGGACCACATCGAACCCGCCGGCCTTCATGATCCCCGGAAACTCCTTGTCCCAGTCGAAAGCGTTGATTCGACCGCCATCGTTCTCATCCAGCAGGGCCGCCTGGCGGAGACCGAAGAAGCTTGGCGGGACGAGCGAGTTCCCACATTTGATATTGTTGCCCAGATCCGGCAGCGCCCGCTCGTGGAACATCCGCAACTGCGCCGTGAGGCTCTGCCCGGTCTCGCCTTCCAGAACCTTCAATAAGAGCGAAAGCTTCGTAACCTCCACGGCCTGTGAGTCGATATCTACACCGAAGATGTTGTTGAGCAGTATGCGCCGGCGCTCGGACGCCGTAAGGCGCCAGCCCCCGCCGGGCCCCTGGTACAGCACCCGTTTGTGCTTCGCTGGCCCATCGTTCTCGTATTCCAGCCGATGCCAGTCCAGCAGGTACTGGTAGGCCCCGATCAGGAACGAACCGGAGCCGCACGCCGGGTCGACGACCCTCAGCTTCGCGGCGTCTTTTATGGTGCGGCCCTGCAGGAGCTTTGCAACGGTCTGGGAAACGATGTAGTCTACAACGTAGGTCGGGGTGTAGTAGACTCCCCCGGCCTTCTTCACCTCCGGCTTGTCTTCAACCTTGGCTTGGTGGCCCGGTGTCAGGCGTATCACCTTGCCAAGAAACTGTTCGTATACCTGGCCCAGGATGTCAGCGGGCAAGACCGAGAATTCATATGGGCTCTCGGGGTAGTACAGGTTCCGCAGGATACCCTTCAGCACCCTGTCATCGATGCGCAGTTTCAGAGTGAGGCCGTCTGGGTCCTCGTTTCGTTCCTTGTCAGGGTAGAAGTGGAACAGCCCAGAGTTGTATCGCTCGTCGGCTTCTTGGAAGAGGACGCAGAGCCTGCTATAAATCCCGTCGTGCGCCGCGACCTCCTTCAAGCGCTCGTACGGCTCAATTCCGCGGTCCTCGCAGATTCGGAGAAATATGATCCTGTCGATCGTTCTCTGAACAGCGAAATTGATGTCTCTAGACGATTCCAACTCAGGGTTGCGGGAAGCAACGTTGCGGGCGAGGGACTCCCTCCAGGATTCGATCTCGCGCAGGAAGGCGCTGTCAACTTCGGCGGTCCCTCTCTTTCCCCGGGTCGCCTCGACATGCTTGTCAAAGAGCCCCTTCAGAACGGCATCTTTGGAGAAGATGTCGGCCACCTCGCTCCACCTGGACGAGTATTCTCCGAACTGGAGGTAATGGATGCGGCCCATTGCCGCAGGATCGTGCTGGTCCGGCTTGATACGACAGTCATAGATGGCAAACTCCCTGAAGTTTGTCAGGATGCTGAGTGGCAGCTTCGAAGACCAGGCGTAGCGCCGCAGCTGAAAGGCGGCGTCGGTTTCCTGCTTTATATTGACAGCCGGCCTCTTGGCTTCAACGAAGAACTTTCGCGTGCCGCCAATTCTAAAGCAGTAATCCGGTGCCTTGGTCGAACCGGCGACCTTGATTGAGTCCTCGTGAATGACGTCCTTATACGCCTCGGCGGTGCCGGACGCATTGTCGACGTCCCAGCCGAGAGCTTTAAAGAAAGGATCGATAAACTCTCGCCTGAGCCGAGCCTCATTATAGGCATCAGAGCGATACGCCTCCTGATTCCGTTCGAATCGCTCGACGAGTTCCGCAACTTCTCGGGGTGTGCTCATATATATGATTATGGGTGACGCTTCGCGTTCGCCGCGGGGCGCGCCACCCGTGTTGCCGGCGACAAAACCGAGGATAGCACTTGTTGTGCCGGGTGCCGCCTCCGCTCGCTGCCTAGGTGGACGCTCTTTCCGGGCACGGTGGTAATTTCAGCGCACTTTAAATCTAGTCGAAAGCGCTGCCAGTTGCTCGTCCATCGAGGGTTTCCTGGCCTTGGGCGCCGGCGCGGCTGGCGCCAGTGCTTTCATCGACAGCGCGACGCGTTTGGCTTTGGGATCGGCGGAGAGCACCTGCACCTTGACGATCTGGCCCGCCTTCACCACTTCGCTGGCATCTTTGATGTACCGGTTGGAAAGCTCGCTGATATGCACCAGCCCATCCTGGTGCACGCCGATGTCGACGAACGCCCCGAAGCGGGTGACATTGGTCACCATGCCTTCGAGCGTCATGCCGGGTTTCAGATCGGCGATCTCGCGAACGTCTTCGCGCCAGTGCGGGGCGACGAACTTTTCGCGCGGGTCGCGGCCGGGCTTGCGCAGCTCTTCGCGAATATCGCCCAGCGTATACATGCCGACGGTTTCGCTGGCAAAGCCCTCGAGCTTCACCCGGTCGACCAGCTCCGGTTTCGCGATCAGCTCCGCCACGCTCACACCGAGCGACGCCGCCATCCGTTCCACCACGGTATACGATTCCGGGTGAACGGCGGTCATGTCGAGCGGGTTTTCGCCGCCGCGAATGCGCAGGAAACCTGCCGCCTGTTCGAAGGTCTTGGGTCCGAATCCCGGCACCGCCATCAGGGAAACGCGCGAGCGGAAACGGCCGTGCTCGTTGCGGTATTGGACGATCTTCTGAGCGGTTCGCTCGTTGACGCCGGCCACATAGCGCATCAGCGCCCAGGAAGCCGTGTTGAGATCCACGCCCACGCGGTTGACGCAGGATTCCACGGTGGCCTCCAGGCTTTGCTTCAGGCGGCGCTGGTCCACGTCGTGCTGGTATTGGCCCACACCGATCGATTTGGGGTCGACCTTCACCAGCTCGGAGAGAGGATCTTGCAGCCGCCGCGCGATGGAAATGGCGCCGCGCACGGTAAGGTCGAGATCGGGAAATTCCTGGCGGGCGATATCCGAAGCGGAATAGACGGATGCGCCGGATTCGCTTACCGAGACGCTGAAAATTTGGGTCAGCTTGGCCTGCCGCAGAAAGTCTTCCACCAGCGCGGCGGTTTCGCGCGAGGCCGTGCCGTTGCCGATGGCGATAGCCTGCACGTGGAACCGCGCCACCAGGCCGGCCAAAGTCTCGATGCTGCCCACCAGATCGTTCTTGGGCTCGAACGGATACATGACCGCGTGCTCCAGGAACTTGCCGGTATCGTCCACCACGGCGATTTTGCAGCCGGTGCGGATGCCGGGGTCGATCGCCAGCACGGTGAGCAGGCCGGCCGGCGGCGCCAGCAAGAGGTTTTCCAGGTTCTCGCGAAATACCTTGATGGCTTCTTCGTCGGAGCGGTCTTTCAGTTCCAGGCGCACTTCGGTTTGAATCGACGGATTGAGCAGACGATGGTAGGAATCTTCGATGGCGGCTTCAAGCTGCGGAACCCATTCGCCCCTGGAGCGAATCACGCGCGAGTTCAGCCATGCGACGGCTTTGGCGCCGTCGAGCTCGATTTCAAAGCTGAGAACGCCTTCCTTGGCGCCGCGGCGAATGGCCAGCATGCGGTGGGAGGGAATCTTGCCGGCCGGCTCGCTGTAGCTGGCATACATCTTGAATTTACCGTCGGGATCGAGCGCGCCCTCGATGGCGCGGCTGGTCACGACCCCTTCGGCCGCCATCATGCCTCGCATGGCTTTGCGGAACTCGGCATTCTCGCTCACCCATTCGGCCACGATGTGGCGGGCGCCTTCGAGCGCCTCGGAGGCGGATGCCACGCCCTTTTCGGCGTCCACGAAGGTGGCGGCGAACGCTTCTAGCGGCCGCGGGTCCGATTGGTCCCAGAGCCATTGCGCCAGCGGCTCCAGGCCCTTTTCGCGGGCGATGGAAGCCTTGGTCCTGCGCTTCGGCTTGAACGGCAGATACAGGTCCTCGAGCTCGTTCTTCTCGAGCGTAGCTTCGATGCGCGCCCGCAATTCGGGCGTGAGCTTGCCTTGCTCCTCGATGGATGCGAGGACGGTTTGCTTGCGTTCCTCGAGCTCGCGGAAGTAGCCCAGCTTTTCTTCCACGGCGCGAATTTCGACTTCGTCCAGATTGCCGGTGACCTCCTTGCGATAGCGCGCGATAAACGGGACGGTGCCGCCTTCATCGAGCAGGCCAATGGTGGCGACCAGGCCTTTCAGCGGCACATTCAGGATTTGAGCAATGTGCAAAAGAACGGCGGTGGGTAACGGCTTCGGTTCGGACATGGGGCGTTTCGAGCTCGGCGCCACGGGAAACTTTCCCGCCAGCGGCGAGCCTCCGCGGCAACTCCATGATGCCATACTGAAGCCGATGGCTAGCGGAAGTTTTTTCAAGCGTCCGGGTGTGGTTCTGCTCATCGGGCTTGGCGTTGTAGGCGGGCTGGTGAGCCTGGCCGAACGGCTGTTTTCCAATCGCGCATCGGCGGAAAAGCGCACCGTGCTGGCGGATCTATCGCAGTCGCGGAGTTGCCCCGCTTTTTCGCCGGATGGCCGGAAATTGGCATTTTGCGCGCGGCCGGCAAACGGCGCCCAGGGGGATTTTCGTATCTCGGTGAGCGAATTAACGGCTGGAAGGACCTCCGGAGCGGTGCTCACCCGCGGCGTGGGAAGCGAGACCAGCCCGGCCTTTTCGCCGGACGGAAAGAAACTGGCATTTCTGCGGCTGAACGACAAGGGGGGGAACCATGGCGCCGCGCAAGCCGTGGTGGCGCCTCTCAATGCGCTGGGCGACGCGGCCGCGGAACGCGTCCTGCCGCTCGGCTGGGACGATAAAGAGGTGGATGCGGAGCGGGCGAGGAACCGCCCCACGCGCGCGATCGCATGGACCGCGGACGGCAAATCGCTGGTGGTGATCTCGCCGCCGGCTTTGGCGCTGCTGCCTCTCGACACCGGTAAGATCGAGCGCCTCACCAACCCCGGAAACGACCTGTCGGACCGCGGCCCGGCGGTCTCGCCCGATGGCCGCTATCTGGCGTTCGTGCGTGGAGCGGTGGCGGGAGAAGAAGGCGGCGAAGGCGCGGACATTTATATATGCGACCCGAGCGGTGGCAATCTCACGCGGCTGACCTACGACAACGACGAGGTTGGCGGTTTGGATTGGAGCGCCGACGGCCGCGAGATCGTCTACGCCGCGGCGCGCGGCACTGGCTGGCACCTGTGGCGGATCTCCGCGGCCGGCGGCAGCCCGCGCGAGGTCCTTTCGGCCGGAACCGGAGCCGGCGAGCCTGCCGTAGCCCGCGCCGGCCATAAGCTCGCGTTCACCGATGCGCCCGTCAGCGAATCCATCTGGCGCAAGCGCATCGATTGGAAAAAGGATGCCGAAAACACCGCCGAAAACGCCGCGGCCGGAAAGGATGAAGCTGGCGGCGAGCCGTGGATCCGCACCGGAGCGTCGGAAACCTATCCGGCGTTTTCTCCCGACGGGCGCCAGGTTGCCGACGTTTCGAGCCAAGGCGGCAGCGAGGAAGTCTGGCTGACGGACGTCCAGACCGGCGGCCGCGTGCGGGTAACCAATTTCCACGGACCGGTGCTGCGCAATGTGCACTGGTCGCCCGACGGAAGAACGCTGCTGATCAACGCACTCAATGGAGGCGCCGCCATCGACGCGGTAGCGGCGTCCGCGCGAGCCGGGAACCCCGCTCCGGTGCACGTGGCCAGCGGCTTCAACCCGTCCTTTTCGCGCGATGGCAAATCGATCTATTACATCGCTGGAAACACGGCCGCGTATACGCGGAAGGGTAAGTCGGCTCTTTACGTCATGGGAGGCGCCCTCTATAAAGCCCGGCCGGACGGCTCTGAAGCTACGCTCCTGGCGCCACCCCCGGCCAGCGCTTCCGAAGAGAGCGCCGACGGCAAGTTTGTATACTTCCGGCGCGGACGCACCGTCTGGCGCGTCCCATCCGCCGGCGGCCGCGCGGAAGAGGCGATCGATCCCGAGCATAACCTGTTCGGGTCGTCTTTCGCGGCCGTGCCCGGCGGCCTCTATTATTTGGAGTTCGATCGAAGTTCTCGCGCCGTGGATCTGGCTTTCTACCGCTTCAGCACTTCGAAAACGAGTGAAGTGCTCCGAATGACTGACGCGGAAGGTTCATCCGGAGCCGGCTTCACCATTTCTCCGGATGGGAACACGGTTCTCTATCCGAAGATCGATCGTAGCCAGACGAATCTGGTCTTGATCGAGAATTTTCGTTGAACTAGAGCGATCAGCCGTCAGCGTTCAGCTTTCAGCCGATCCACCGCAAGCTGACCGCTGACCGCTGAAAGCTCCCTACGCCATGCGCACGCCGATGCTATGCAGGAATTCGGCGTCGAACTTCGGTCCCTCGTCCGTCTTCGGGCATTCGCGCCAGCAGTCGCTGAGCGGCTTGGAAGCCCACACCAGCTTCCGGCAGTCTTCACACCACCAGTGGATCACCAGTTCGTGATCGTCGGTCACGCCGACCTCTTCGATTCTGGCGGGCGGCTTTCCGCAGCGGCAAGAGAGTGAGAAATGTCGGTAGCTCATGGCGTTCTGTACAAGGCTGTTATCTCACGCGGCGCCGGCTCGGAGTAGGGCTACACGTTTCTCGTCGTACTGGAGTACGACTAGAACGTTCGGCCGCCTTTCATCTCTGGGGTGCGCGGGCGCCGGTAGCCTTTTGGTACTAAGGCAATTTTTTGTTCAAGGGTGCGCCGAAAGCATCCGATAAGACCCTTGTGTAAGGAGCCCGGAGTGCGATTACCGAAAACGATACGAACCAGGACGTCCGCGCTCGGGAAGCCGTCTTTGCTCGCGGCCATGGTCGCGTTGACGGCCGGCACGGGCATCGTGCATGCACAAGGCGCGTCCCCGCTGACGGTGGCGGTGGCCGGCGGGTTTCCGGTGCAACTGAGCTGCCAGCTCGGAAGCACCTGGGTCGCGCCAACACCCCTCACGGTTACGGTCACGGCGACCACATCGACTTTCTTCTATGTCGACACCAACACGTACAACCCGCCGGTATGGCTCTCTGTCGGAACCATTAGCGGGCCGGCCAATTCTTCGGGCGTGACCGTGGGGCTGTCGCCGGCGCAATACTGTTTGACGATGGTCCCGGGCGTCTATAACGCCACCGTTGCGTTCGACGTGCTCGGCAATTTTCTGCCCAAAACCTTCACTGTAAGGTTGACCGTCAATGCGGCCGCCCCGGTTATGACCGCGACCGTCTCGGCGGGCACGCCCGCCGCGATGTATGCTACCTGCTTGTTCTCGCCCGACCCCGTCACACCGGCTGTGGTCTGCGATTGGAGCGCGGGCGCCGCGCCGGTATTGACGGTATCGCTGTCCTCCAGCGGCACGCCGATCTCGTTTACCGTCGCCACGGCCTTGAGCAGCGAGACGTCGGGAGGGTTAACCGGCTCATCCAATTTTTACGGCGTCGCCAACCCGGCTACGGTATCCCCTACGAGCAGCATCGGCTATTCCTGGGGCACGCCTTTGACGGTGACCTTCAGTACCCAGGCGTTTTTGCAGACCCAACCGGGCGATAGCGTAGTGGAAGCCGTCACCATCACTCCCGCGGCCGGCAACGTGATTACGCTCGTAATCCTGATGAACGTGGTTGCGCCCGCGCCATCGATTACCAGCACTACGCCGGCGTTGGTCCCAGTGGATGCCATGATCGGAGATGTCATGACCGTCGTGCTCAACGGCAGCGGATTCGTTCCGTCCAGTGTGCCTGGCGGCCAGGCAACCATGGTCTACTACTGTGCTTCCACCACGCTGAGCACCTGTACCACCAACGAGACCAATGTCACCGTCGCCAGCCCTACGGAGCTGATCGTTTCTTATCCGGTGGCCGCCGTCGGGTTCACTTCTTCGGCAGGCACTTGGTACATTAGCGTCTGCAACCCCATGGGCAGCGCTTCCTGCACGCCGGTCGCGAGTGCATCGGAAGTCGCCTTGACGGTAACCACTCTGCCCATCATCGCCGCGGTGACCAGCGCCTCGAGTTTCCTGCAGGGCGCAGCCTCGTTCGCTCCCTACGATATCGTCAGTATTTTCGGGGAGAACTTCTGTCCCGGCTGCCTCGCGCTCACCAACCACACTTTGACGTTCACGCCGTCCGCGGGGAACTACTACCGCTATCCGACATCTTTCACCCCCGACAGCACCAACTTCATCACGGTCACCTTCTACGACAACGCCGGCACTCCCAATCAGCTCGGCGAAGGGTATCTGCTGTTCGCCAACAATACTCAAATTAACGTGCTGGTGCCGTCCGCGGTGGCCACCTCGCTGGGCGCCGGCAACCTTCGCGTCGGGTATGGAGCGCCGCCGGCCTATAGCGCTTATTACCCGATCAAATACGTGGCCATCGATCCCGGAATCTTCACCGTGAACGCATCCGGCACGGGCCAGGGCGCCATTCTGAACTACGATTGGACCGCGAACGGCCCCGGCAACCCGGTCAGCCTGGGAGCAAGCGCCACCGACCGGGTCGTACACATCTATCTGACGGGTTTGGGCGTGCCGAATAGCACCGGCAATATCAATACGGCGGGCTCGAATACGATCTCCGCGCCCAATAGCTGCGTCGCCATCTCGGGGAACAACGGATTCCTGACCGCCGCCAATACCTACTATGCCCTGACCGCCGGTTCCGCCTGGACCTCGCTCGATGGCGCGCTCATTAGCAACGCCATTCTCAACAATGGCACCAAAAACAAGCATTTGCCGCCATGCCTCAACCCAAACCCGGCGGTGATGATCGGCGGTACCACCGCGACGGTCACGTATGCCGGATGGGTGGCGGACTCGGTCGCCGGACTCTACCAAATCGACGCCCAGGTGCCAACCAAGATCACGCTCAGCAGTCCGCCTAACGCTGTGCCCGTGGTGGTGACCATCGGCACGAAGCCCGCCGTATCCAGCCAAGCCGGCGTCACCGTTGAAGTCACCAACTAGCGCCAATCCGGTTTCCGGTCGCGGCGTAGTTAGTAGGACGGACCCCCCGGTCCGCGCGGGGCGCCCTCGTCCCGCTCTTTCGCCGAGAATCAGGTCTTCCACCCGCGACGCGCGGCCGTGCGCGGACCAGGGGATGCTGTGAAGAAACAATGAAGTTATGGCGTGAATCGGCGTTCATCGGCGGCTCGATTGAATCTCTTCCCGGCTTCGGCGGGCCGCCCCACAAAGGAGCGGAGCCACAACCGAGGTAGGTTTCAGGGCCACTTCCTTCTGCACGTTTTCTTACCCTCGCTCGTCAGATCTATGTGCGGCGAAGTGTGCTCGTTTCGATCCTGGCGATTCTTAGCGTTACAAGCGCGCGGCTGGCGACGGCTGCCGACGAGCCCACCGCCTGGGATCTGTACGAGCAAGGTCGGGCAGAGGAGAAGGCCGGACACATCACCAAGGCGTTTCTGCTCTACGCGCGGGCTGCCGCCATGGAGCCGGACAACGCAAAGTACTGGCAGCACGAGCAGGCCTTGCAGACGCGCGCGGCGCTGGAATCGAAACTGATGCCCATGCTAGGCGCAGGCCTCCAAGGCTTGGCTGGCGACGAAATGCCGCCCATACCGGCGGCCACGGCCCGCGACCTGGCCGATGCCCGACGGCCGCTGCCTCCCACGGAGCTTGCGGCCCGCCCAGGCGCCAGAGATTTCAATCTGCGCGAGGACCCGAAGAAAACCTATCAGGACGTCGCCAAGGCGTTCGGCCTCGATTGCGTATTCGACTCCGACTACCAGCCGGGCCCGCCGTTTCCTTTCGAATTGCAAGGGGTGACGTACCGCGAAGCGCTCGACGGGCTGGAGTTGGCCACCGGAACTTTTCTGATTCCGCTTTCGCCAAAGCTGTTCCTGGTTGCCAGAGATTCGCCGCAGAAACGCCAGGAGAACGAGCCCTCGGTGGCGGTAGCCGTTCCGCTGCCCGAAACCAGCACGCAGCAGGATTTCACCAGCCTCGTGACGGCCGTGCAGCAGACCATGGGGATCGAGAAAGTCTCGTTCGATAACGCCACCCATACCGTGGTCATACGCGACCGGATCTCGAAGATTTTGCCGGCGCGCGCGCTGTTCCAGGAATTGACGCGCCCACAAGCCCAGATCATGATCGAGGCCCGCTTGATCGAAGTGTCGCGCAACGACGCCATTACGTATGGCATCAACTTTCCGGACATGTTCACGCTCACGCCGCTGACGACCTGGATGAGCAACCTGACCAACCTCAAAGTGCCGGCCGGACTGGCGGGATTTCTGAGCTTCGGCAACGGAACTTCGCTGATCGGGCTCGGGGTGATGAACGCCGCCCTGGCTGCGCAGCTTACCAAGGACAACAGTTCGAACCTGCTGGCGGCGGAATTGCGGAGCGTGGATGGACAGGCGGCTACGCTGCACGTGGGCGACCGGTATCCGATCGTCACTTCAGATTATTCGGGCGGCGGCATTGGCGGCGCCGGCGGATCGAACCCGGCTTCTGGCGTGCCCTCCCTCACCAGCCAACCGCAGAGCCAGACGGTGACCATCGGCCAGACCGCAACCTTCAGCGTGTCCGCCACCGGGACGCCGCCGTTGGTTTATCAATGGCTGGAGGACGGAATCCCTATCTCGGGCGCGACCTCGGCCACGTACACCACCCCGGCCACAACCCCCGCTTACAACGACTCGACATTCTCGGTGGTGGTGTCCAACGCGGCCGGCGCGGTTACCAGCACGCTGGCGACGCTGACGGTCAGCGCGGTTTCGGGCTCGCCCGCCATCACGACCCAGCCGCAGAGCCAGACGGTAACGGTAGGTCTGACCGCAACCTTCAGCGTGACGGCCACGGGCAATGGCACGCTTTACTATCAGTGGAGCGAGAATGGAACTCCCATCGCCGGCGCCAACTCGAGCACTTTCACTACGCAGCCGGTGGCGCTCACCGACAATGGGTCGACCTTCTCGGTGACCGTGAGCAACACCGTTGGCACGGTTACCAGCTCGGCGGCGACACTCACCGTGAGCACGCTTACCGGCTTGCCCACCATCACCAACCAACCGCGGAGCCAGACGGTAAGCGTGGGAGACACGGCTACCTTTAACGTGGCGGCCACGGGGACCGAGCCCCTCACGTATCAGTGGTATGAAAATCAAACGGCCATCGACGGAGCTACTTCGAGCTCCTATACCACGGCGGCGGTGGCCGCATCGGATGACGGGGAGATTTTTACGGTGACGGTCTCGAACAGCGTGGGCATGGTCACCAGCAGCCCGGCAACGTTGACGGTCAGCGCCGTGGCGGGCGCACCCACGATCACCTCGCAGCCGCTCAGCCAGACGGTGCTCGCGGGTCTGACGGCGACCTTCGACGTAATCGCCACCGGAAGCTCGCTCACCTACCAGTGGTATCAAAACGGAATCGCCATCACCGGAGCCACTTCGAGCTCATACACCACGCCCACTCTGACCTCGGCTTTCAATGGATACAGTTATACAGTGACGGTTACAAACTCGGTGGGCACCGTCACCAGCAGCGCGGCCACGCTGACGGTGAGCGCAAGCACGGGCACAACCGGCGGCATCCCCGGTTACAGCGCGCTTTCCACCATCCCCATGTTTCAGTATCAGGACATCGGGTTTTTGCTCAAGGTCACGCCGTATATCCATAGCTCAGAGGACATCACGCTCGATTTGGACGCGGAGTTCCAGCTCATCACCGGCCAGTCGGTGGACGGCCTTCCGGTGATTTCCAGCCGTGTGTTGAAATCGACCGTGGGCCTGAAAATAGGCGAATGGGCGGTGGTGAGCGGCCTGGTAAACCCCAGCGAAGCGCGCACCATTGCCGGCGTAGCCGGTTTGTCGCGGATTCCCTTCCTGGGTGCGCTTACCAGCAAGCACTCCAACACCAAGAGCACCGACGATGTGATTCTGTTGCTGCGGCCCTATCTGCTCACGCCCCCGGCGAGCGCCAGCCCGACGCGCACATTCCGGGTGGGCACCGAGACCAGGCCGATCACGCCGATGTAACCGGCACCGACCGTCGGGGAGCGGTTGCCGGAGCCGGTCGATTTACGCTCTTGGCTGGATCAACCGGAAGGCTCGCATGTGGCCGCGCAATTGCGCCAGATCGATGGGCTTCATGAGATATGCGTCACAGAGTTCCTGGAAGCAGCGAATCACTTCCTTGACGTCCTCCAACGCCGTCGTCATGACGATCTTCGCGCCGGAGGTCGAAAGAATGCCGTGGGCTACTTCCAAGGCGCGAATCTGCCGAACGGCCTCGCGGCCGTCCATTTCGGGCATCATGATGTCCATGCAAATCAAATCGTATCCGCGCTCTCCGTCGAAGGCGAAGCGAAACGCCTCCACGGCCTCCTTGCCGTTCACGGCGATGTGGCATTCGCCATAGCGGGAAAGGAAAGTCTGCAGCACAAGCCGGCTGGCGAAGTCGTCCTCCACCAGCAGGCACCGCAGACGCCGGCCCTCCTGGACGGCGGGCGGGTGGCCGTCCGATGGCAGGGCGGATAGAGCGGCCACGATATCGGCGATGTCGGCCCGGTTGCTTTCCGCGGGTTTCTGAATCATTTCGCGCAGCCGGTCTAGGGAGAGCAGCAGAACGCGAACCCGTTCCGGCGTGGGAACCAGCTTGCGGGCGCGGATCCGCTCCAGCACCTCTTCGGTCTGGTGGGCCAGATCGCGGACCTTCGTCAGGTCGAAAAACCCGGCCCCGCCTTTCACCGAATGCACGGCCCGAAAGACGCGGTTCACCGCTTCGTCGTCGATCCCGGCCCGCCTCTCTTCCATGGCCAGAAGGCCCGCTTCCGCGGTGGCCAGGTGGTCCTGGCACTCGGCAAGATATTCCGCCGCCAAACTATCGTCAAGGTCGATCATCGCTCCTCCTTTTCCAAACCTGCGCCGATCCAGCCGGCGCTCTGAAGAGCGCCCTGGAACCGCTCGAATTCCTCGACTACTCCCGGGAAAAGCTCGCTGCACCGCTCCAACTCGCCCCCCTTTCCGGCTTGCTCGATGGCCCGCAGGATCGCGTGAAGGCCTTCGGCCCCCACCGTAGCCGCCGATCCTTTCAGCGCGTGCGCCTGCAAGCCGGCGCCGGCGGCATCCGCGTCCTCGAGCCGCGCGCGCAGGTTCTGAAGGTGCGAGGGCGCATCCCGGAGGAACTCTTCCAGTATTTTCCCGGCGAGCCGCCCGTCACCAATCAGCCTCTGCAGCAGAGACTCTGAATTGAAGGCGTTTTTTTCCTGGCCGGTTCTTTCCCGGATCTCGCCCGGCTGCCCTGGCGTTTGAGGCCTGTCACCGGCGCCAGGCTCTGGCAGCCACGCGGCAAGAGCGTTCGCCAGCGGCTCCAACTTCACCGGCTTGGCCAGATAACCGTTCATTCCCTCCCTCAGGCATCGCTCCCGGTCCTCTTGCATGGCGTCGGCCGTGACGGCAACGATCGGAATGCCGGCAATCGCCGGCTGGGAGGAGCTGCGAATCCGGCGAGCCGCTTCGAAGCCGTCCATCACGGGCATCTGGCAGTCCATCAGCACCAGGCCGAAGCCTCCGCTCTCGACCGCTCTTACCGCATCGGCGCCATTCGAGACCGCGCTGGCCTGGTATCCCAGTTTCTGGAGTTGGGCCAGCGCCACGTTCCGGCTGGTGGAATTGTCCTCGACCACCAGGATTGGCGCCGTGGCTTTCTTTTGAGCCGGCTTGGCCGGCGCGCCGCGGGGCACGTCCTGCCGCTCACTCGCCGGCGCAGGTTGGGGCGCCAACTCGAAAACCGCGGTGAACCAAAAAGCGGAACCCCGGCCTTCCCGGCTGTCGACGCCAATGGTTCCCCCCATCATCTCGACAATCTGTTTGGAAATTGCCAGGCCTAATCCCGTACCGCCATATTTGCGCGTCGTCGATACATCCGCCTGGGTGAAGGGCGAGAACAGCGCGGCGGCTTGGCTCTGCCGTATGCCGATACCCGTATCCGTGACGGTGAAGCGGACCGTCGCCGAGCCATTGCCTTGGCTCTCCATCGCCGCGTCCAGGGCGACCACTCCTCGCTCCGTGAACTTGACCGCATTGGCGGTGAGATTGGTCAACACCTGGCGCAGGCGGTGGGCGTCGCCGACGACCAGGGGCGGAATTTTGGGGGATATGTAGCAATGCACGGGGAGCCCCTTGGCGTTCGCCTGGACGCTCAACAATTGGACAACCTCCTCGACGACGTCCCGCAAATTGAAGCTCCGATTCTCGAGAGTGGCCTTCCGCGCCTCGATCCTCGAAAGATCCAGAATTTGATCGATGAGGGCCAGCAGAGCCTGGCCGCTCGACTCCGCCACGGCGGCGTAGTGCCGCTGCTCCTTGCTCAAGTCGGTTAGGGCCAGCAGTTGCAGCATGCCGATCACGCCATTCATGGGCGTGCGGATTTCGTGGCTCATATTGGCCAGAAAACAGCTCTTGGCCCGATTGGCGGCATCCGCTCCCTCGCGCGCCTCAATCAACTCCGCCTCGTAGCGCTTCCGCTCGGTAATATCCTCGGCGATTCCGACCACCCGAATCAGCTTTCCGCCCTCGTCGCGGACGGGAAAAGCCCGGCTCCGGATCCACTTCTCCTCCCCGTCCGGCGTTCGTATGCGGTATTCGTTCTCGACGGGTTCTCCCTGCATTTGGCTTGCAAACAACCGACGGGACCGTTCCAGGTCATCGGGGTGGATCGCCGCGAGCCAGGAGGCCGGGTTCTGGTAAACGCTGTCGCAGGTCCTGCCCCAGACCTGTTCATACGCAGGGCCGACATAGAGGAATTTGCCGGACGCGGGGTCCATCATCCAAAAAACTTCGCGAATGTTTTCCGCCAACTGGCGGAACTTCTCTTCGCTCGTCCGCAAGGCTTGCTCGGCCTGCTTGCGCTCCGTGATGTCAAGGCTGAGGCCGATGTGTCCCAGATACTCGCTACTTTGCGAAAAGCGCGGCACCGCGTGGGTGACGCCCCAGCGCCACTCGCCGTCGGCGCGCCGGAGGCGCGCTTCGCCCTTGAAATTCGTATGTTCCCGCACCGCGCGCTGGATCGCCCCGAGATACTCCTCCGCATCCTCCGGGTGAACCATCGACCGCCAATTGCCTTTTACCACCTGCTCGTAGTTTGTCCCGCTGAACTCGCGGCATGCCCGGTTGAGGAAATTATTGCTCCCATCCGCGTTGGTCACCCACATCGCCTCCGGGCAACCGTCCGCCATGTTGCGGAAGCGCTCTTCGCTTTCGCGCAGCGCCTGCTCGGCCCGCTTGCGCTCGGTGATGTCGAAGCTGAGGCCGACGTGCCCCAGGAATTCGCCATCGGCAGATACACGCGGTTCCGCATGTGTGGTGAACCACCGCCACGTGCCGTCGGCACGGCGGAAGCGCACTTCGGCGCGGAAAGGCCCGCGTTCCCGCACCGCTCGTTGGAATGCGGCCGCAAACTCCGGCAGATCGTCCGGATGAACCAGGAACTGCCACTCGCCTCTTTCCAGGTGTTCGCGGGAAGCGCCGAAGAATTCTTTGACCTCCCGATTCAAAAACTGCGTCCCGCCTTGTGCATTGGTCACCCACAACGCCGCCGGGCAACCGTCCGCCATGATGCGGAAACGCTCTTCGCTCTCGCGCAGCGCGTTCTGCGCCCGCTTGCGCTCGGTGATGTCCTTACTGGTGCCGACGAACCCAAGAAACTCGCCTCCCGACGAAATGCGCGGCACTGCGTACGACTCCACCCATCGCCACTCGCCATCGGCACGCCGGTGCCGTCCTTCATTCCTGAAAGGCGCGCGCTCTTTCAAGGCACGCTGGAAAGCCCCGACAAACTCCAGCCTGTCGTCCGGGTGAATCCGCGACTGCCACGCGTTTGGTTCCACCTGTTCGGAGGTTACGCCGCAGAATTCCCGGTACCTCCGGTTGATGAACCGAGTCCCGCCCTGTTCGTCGGTCACCCAGATCCCCGTCGGGCAACTGTCGGCCATGATGCGGAAGCGCTCCTCGCTTTCGCGCAGCGCGTTCTGCGCCCGCTTGCGCTCGGTGATGTCCTTACTGGCGCCGACGTGCCCCAGGTATTCACCGCCCGGCGAAAAGCGCGGCTCCGCGTGCAACTCCACCCACCGCCACTCTCCATCCGACCGCCGGAAGCGGGCCTCAGCCTTGAAGGGCGCACGTTCCCGCACCGCGCGCTGGAATGTCCCGGCATACCCCGCCGCATCGTCCGGGTGAAGCAGCAGTTGCCCCTCGTCTCGCTGTGCCTGTTCGGAGGTTAAGCCGCAGAATTCCCGGTATGCCCGGTTGATGAACCGAGTCACACCCTGTGCGTCGGTCACCCAAATCCCAGCCGGGCAACTGTCGGCCATGATGCGGAAGCGCTCCTCGCTTTGGCGCAGCGCCTCCTGAGTCCTTCGGCTTTCCGTGATGTCTTCCACGTGAGCCACGGAATAGAGCGGGCGGCCGCCGCGGTCGCGCACCAGCGAGATCCGATCGCGCCCCCAGACCACATTTCCACCGCGGTGAAGGTAGCGCCTTTCGCCCTCCACGTATTCGGCCGTTCCGGTCAACAACTGTTCCTGCCTCCGCAGCGCGGACTCCAGGTCGTCGACGTGGGTGAGTTCCGGCCAGGCTTTGCCAATCAGTTCCGGGTCCGAATATCCCAGCATGCGGCAAAACGCGGCATTCACCTGGAGGTAGCGGCCGTCGAGCTCGCACACGCACATGCCGAACGGGGCGTTCTCAAAGACCCGGCCGAACAGCTCCTCGCCTTCCCGAAGCTTGCGCTCGGCCCGCAAGCGCATGCCAATATCGCGGGCGATACCGGAAGCGCCTACGACTTCTCCGGCTGGATTCCGGATCGGGGAGACGGACAGCGAGACATCGATTTCGCGCCCATCCTTTCTCTGGAGAACCGTATCGAAAGGGCTGATGGCGCGCCCCGTCCGAACGGCCTCAAGGCGCTGGCGCACTTCGTCCGCACGGCCGGGCGGAGCGAGCGCGGCGACGTTCTTTCCGACGATTTCCCGGCCCGAGTAGCCGAACAGGATTTCGGAGCCCCGGTTCCAACTGACGATGGTTCCGTCCAGGGTGACGGCGTCAATGGCGTCTTCGGAAGATTCCACGATGGACGCCAGGAGAGCCCGGGCTTGCTCCCCTTCACGGCGCTGGGAGATATCGCGCAGGATGGCGGAGACGGCGGATACGTCGCCGGCGGAATTCCGGATGGGACATGCCGTGACCGAGACGGGAAATCTCCGGCCGTCCTGGCGGAAGCAGATACCCTCGTATTGAGAGACGGCATTGCCCCCGAGCACTCGCTCGATCAGTTGCGCCAGGAGTTGCTGCCGCTCGGGCGGCGTCAACATGGAGACTGGCCGCCCGATCGTCTCGCCGGCGGAATAGCCAAACAACGATTCCGCGCCGCGGTTCCAGGTGAGGATGGCGCCCGTGGGCGCGAGGGCGAAGATCGCGTCTTCGGAACTTTCCACAGTCGCGGCCAGAAACCGCCGCGCTTCTTCCGCCGCCCGTCTCTCGGTCACGTCGTGCTTGATGGCGATGTAGCTGACAATCTCGCCACTCGACTCCCGCACGGGAGCGATCCGCATCTGCTCGTCGTAAAAAGTGCCGTCCTTGCGCCGGTTGGTCAGTTCCCCGTGCCAGATCTCCCCGGACCGGATGGCACGCCAGAGATCTTCGTAGAATGCGGCGGGTTGGCGTCCGGATTTGAGGATGCGCGGGTTCTGGCCCACCGCTTCCCGGTTGGTGTATCCCGTCATCGCGGTGAAGGCGGGGTTCACGTACTGGATGGTTCCGCCGGTGTCGGTGATGACGACGCCATCGGCAGCCTGTTTAATGGCCTCAACCAGATCGGCCCGGGCGAGATTGCGGCTTTCCGGCACACGCTTTACCAGGGAGACTTAAGCTCCCGTCTATGCTTATCGCACCGCTTGGGGATTTCTTGAATGCGAGGCAGGGAGGGCCTGTCCCGCGGCTATTCCACCACCAGCAGAAGGTCCTTGGCTTCCACGCGTTGGCCGGGATGGGTGAGGAGCTGTTTCACCGTGCCGGCTAGCGGCGAGTATACGGTGCTCTGCATTTTCATGGCTTCCATCACCAGCAGGCGCTCGCCTTTTTGGATGCGCTGGTTCAGCTCCACGGCAACGGTGGAAACCACGCCGGGGATGGGCGCGCCGATCTGGCCCGGTTCTAATGGGTCGGCTTTCGCGCGGGGCTTTTCCTTGACCTCCAGGCTGGCGTCGCGGACGGCGACTTCGCGCGGCTGGCCGTTCAGCTCGAAGAAAACCGTGCGGGTGCCGTCGGGATGGGGTTCGCCGGCGGTGAGGAACTTGATGGCCAGGGATTTGCCGGGCTCGAGCTCGACCGCGATATCGGCGCCCGGCTCCATGCCGAAATAGAATTCCGGGGTGGGCAGCACGTCCACGTCGCCCCACGCCTGGCGATTGCGCGCGAACTTGACGAACACGTCGGGGTACATCAGGTAGCTCAAGACTTCGTCGCGGACCGGGCGCCGGCCGATCTTGCGTTCGAGGGCGGCGGCGGTTTCCTCCAAATCGACTTTCGGGAGGTTCGCGCCGGGACGGCCGCGCCGCGGTTTGGCGCCGCGCAGAATGGTGGCCTGCAGCTTCTTGGGCCAACCGCCGGGCGGCTCGCCGAGCGCGCCCATGAACATCTCCACCACCGAAGTCGGCAGGGTGAGATTGTGATCGGGACCGTAGCGCGCGAACTGCTCCATGGTCATGGTGTGGTTGACCAGGAAGAGGGCCATATCGCCGACTACTTTGCTCGATGGAGTGACCTTCACAATATCGCCGAACGCCCGGTTGACAGCGGCGTAGGCGCGCGCGATTTCGCCCCAGCGCGCGCCCAATCCCATGGATTCGGCCTGTTCCTTGAGATTGGTGTACTGGCCGCCCGGCATCTCATGCAGGTAGACTTCGGCGGTGCCGCTTTTGGGCCCGGTATCGAAGGGCGCGTAATACTCGCGCACGATCTCCCAGTAATCGGAGCACCGGTTGAGCGCCTCCAAATCGACACCGGTGTCGCGGCGGGTGTGCGCCAGCGCGGCCACCATGGAATTCAGGTTCGGCTGGCTGGTCTGGCCGCTCATGGAGGCGATGGCGCCATCGGCGATATCGACGCCGGCTTCCGATGCTTTCAACACGGAGGCGGCATTCACGCCGCTGGTATCGTGGGTGTGAAAGTGGATCGGAATTCCGATTTCCCGGCCGAGCGTCTTCACCAGCTTTTCGGCCGCGAAGGGGCGGCACAGCCCGGCCATATCCTTGATGGCCAGCATATGCGCGCCCATCCGTTCCAGTTCCTTCGCCATGCGGACGTAGTATGCGAGCGAGTATTTGTCGCGGCGCGGGTCGAGGATGTCGCCGGTGTAGCAGATGGCGGCCTCGCACACCGAGCGGGTCTTGCGCACGGCCTCGATGGAGGCCTTCATGTTGGGCAGCCAGTTCAGCGAATCGAAAATGCGAAAGATATCGATGCCTTGGGCGGCGGCCTCGTACACGAATTCGGCCACAACGTTATCGGGGTAGGCGGTGTAGCCGACGGCGTTGGAAGCGCGCAGCAGCATTTGGAAACAGATATTGGGGATGGCATCGCGCAGCAGGCGCAGGCGCGCGAACGGGTCCTCGTGGAGGAACCGCATGGCGACGTCGAAGGTTGCGCCGCCCCACATTTCCAAGCTGAAGAGATTCGGCAGGCGGTGGGCCACGAAGTTGGCGATGGCCATCATGTCGTGGGTGCGGACGCGGGTAGCGAGCAGCGATTGGTGAGCGTCGCGAAAAGTGGTATCGGTGACGAGCAGTTTTTTTTGCGACCGAACCCACTCCGCCAAGCCCTCCGGCCCGCGTTCGCGCAGCAACTGGCGGGTTCCGGCGGGCGGCGTGCCAGGGATGTGCGGAGGCGGCGCCGCGGGGCGCAGTTGCACGGGACGCTGCTTGCCGGCAAGCGCGGGATTGCCGTTGACGATCACGTCGGCCAAGTACGTGAGCAGGCGGGTGGCGCGGTCGCGGCGGGGTTGGAACTGAAACAGCGCGGGCGTGTCTTCGAGCCATCCGGTGGTGGCTTTGCCGGCCTGAAAATCGGGGTGGTTGACCACGTTTTCGAGGAACGGGATGTTGGTCTTCACGCCGCGCACGCGGAACTCGCGCAAGCTGCGGTCCATGCGCTGGCAGGCCTGCGGAAAGTCGCGGCCCCAGGCGGTGGTTTTTACCAGCAGCGAATCGTAGTAGGGCGTGATGACCGCGCCGCCGTAGGCCGAACCGCCATCGAGCCGGATGCCGAAGCCGGCGGGGGAGCGATAGGTGGAGAGCTTGCCGTAATCGGGGGTGAACTGGTTGGCCGGGTCTTCGGTGGTGATTCGGCACTGCAGCGCGTAGCCATAAAGCGGAACGTGCGGCTGGGCGGGCAGGTTCATTTCCGGCCCGTGGAGGGCCAGCCCCTGCGCCACCTGGATCTGGCTGCGCACCAGGTCGATGCCGGTCACCATTTCGGTGACGGTATGTTCCACTTGAATCCGCGGATTCACTTCGATGAAATACCACTCGCCCGAATCGGCGTCGACCAGGAACTCGACCGTGCCGGCGTTGACGTAGCCGGCGGCGCGCGCCAGGGTAACCGCGGCTTCGGCCAGCGCGGTGCGAATCGTTCGGTCGAGGGAGACCGCGGGGGCCACTTCGACCACTTTTTGATGCCGGCGCTGCACCGAGCAATCGCGCTCATAGAGATGGAGGATGTTGCCGTGGCGGTCGCCCAGAATCTGAACTTCGATGTGTTTGGCGCGGCGCACCAGGCGTTCGATAAAGACGGCGTCGTTGCCGAAAGCGGCGGCCGCTTCGCGCCGGGCCTCTTCCAGGCGAGCGGCGAACTCCGACTCCCGTTCCACCACGCGCATGCCGCGGCCGCCGCCGCCGAAGGCCGCCTTGACGATGAGCGGAAAGCCGATCCTGGCGGCGACGCTTTCCCCCTGGCGGGCATTGCGGACCGGTTCCTCCGTGCCCGGCACCACCGGGATGCCGGCGCGGACGGCCAGGCGGCGGGCCGCGCGCTTATCGCCCAGAAGCTCCAGCAATTCGGCCGAAGGACCGATAAACGTGATGCTGGCGCGCGCGCAGGCGCGCGGCAGGGCGGGATTTTCGGAGAGGAATCCGTACCCAGGATGGATGGCGTCGACGTCCTTTTCCTTCGCCAGGGCGACGATGCCGTCCACGTCGAGGTACGCTTCCACCGGACCTTTGCCTCGGCCGATCAGGTAAGCTTCGTCGGCTTTGAAGCGGTGCAGCGCCAGGCGGTCCTCGGCTGAATAAATGGCCACCGTCCGCAAACCGAGCTCGTTGGCCGCACGCAGAATACGGATAGCGATTTCACCGCGATTCAAAGCCAGGAGTTTTTTCATGTTTGGGATACGCCGGCAGAAGACCGGTGCTTTCCTTTGAGGATAGCAGACGGTTAGGCTTTCTCGCGGTCCCAGGGCTTGCGCCCTGGGCTACTCTCTGTCGCCCTGACGGGCTCGGGGCGCGGTTGGCATCAGGATCGAATGTTCGGGTCAGAGCCGCGACGGTCAAGGAGCGGTTGCCGAATACGTGACCGTAATTGCGAAACCGAATGTTCAGCTTCCGATTCGACTTTTTCCTTGCGGGTTTCCGAGCCGATGCGCCATATTAAAAATGGCGTCACGTGTAAGGCCGTGTAGAGCGCATTGGCAGTACCGTCATGGAGCGTCCGAATGCGCGCTGGGGCTTTCCTCTGGCGCGCGGGGACGTTCGATGGCGGATAACTTCCTGTTCTTCACCGAGTTGATGGGGATGCCGGTGCTGGACCTCAAGGCCCAGCGCATCGGTCGCGTTAAGGATGCCGCCCTGGTGCCGCGCGAAAATGGCTCGCGCATCGCCCGTTTTCTGGTGGGCGGGGGCGATGCCTGGCTCAGCGTGCGCTACGATCAGGTCCGCACGATTTCGCTCGATCGGGGGATTGCCCTCGCGGACGAGCAGCTTACTCCCTATCACGATGACGAATTTCTGCTGCGCATCGGCCGCGACCTGCTGGACCAGCAAATTATCGACGTGACCGGACGAAAGGTGGTGCGGGTCAACGACCTGACTATGGATATCCGCGTGGAGGACGGACGCGACGTGCTGGTGGCGGCCGAAGTCGACATTGGCATCCGCGCCTTCCTGCGCCGCCTGCTGCAGGGCGTCCTGCCGCCGCGCTGGATTCGGGGCTTGCAGCGGGGTCTGCCGCCGAATTCGATCCGCTGGGAATTCTGCAACGTGGTGGAACCGGACCCGCTGCGCCGTTTGCGCCTGAATATCTCTTATGCGCGCCTCGAAAACCTGCACCCCGCCGATTTGGCCGATATCGTGGAGGAATTAAGCCCGGCGGAGCGCGAAGCCATTTTCGAAACGCTGGACAGCGAAGTGGCGGCCGACGCGCTTTCGGAGGTGAATCCGAAGATGCAGGTCAGCATTCTGGAGTCGCTGGAGCCGGAGAAGGCGGCCGATATTGTGGAGGAGATGGCGCCCGATCTGGCCGCGGATGTGCTCTCCGAGCTCGAGGAAGAGACCAGCGAGGAGATCCTGGAAGAAATGGACAGCGAGCCGAAGACCGAGGTCCAGGAACTGCTGGAATTCGAAGAGGACACCGCGGGCGGGATGATGAACACCGAATTCGTAGCCCTGCCGGAGTCGGGCTCGGTGGCCGATGCGGTGGCTTTGCTGCGCTCCTGGGAGGATGGGCTGGAATCGCTCCATACCGTGTTTCTGGTGGACCCCGAGGAACGGCTCACGGCGACGGTACCGCTGGCGCGGCTGTTTGTAGCCGAGAGCGGCGCGCGGCTGAAGGATCTTGCCAGCCAAGATCTGATCCAGGCGCACGTGGATGAGCGGCAGGAGCGCGTCACCGAATTGTTCGACAAGTACAACCTGCTGGCCATGCCGGTAGTGGATAACGACGGCAAGCTTGCCGGCGTGATCACCGCCGACGATATCATCTCCGTGCTTAGGCAGAAGTGACGGATGCGGAAACTCCTGGGGAAGTTCCGCTACCAAATCGTGCTGTTCTTCGCCGTTATCGGCCCCGGCTTCATTACGGCCATGGTCGATAATGACTCCGGCGGTATTTATACCTACTCTGCGGCAGGCGCCAAGTACGGCTACCTTCCGCTGTGGACGCTGGCGCCGATCACGGTGCTGCTGATCATCGCCCAAGAGATGTGCTCGCGCATGGGCGCGGTGACGGGCAAAGGGCTGTCGGATCTCATTCGCGAGGAATTCGGGCTGCGCATCACGTTCGTGACCATGGCGCTGTTGGTTTTCGTGAACCTGACCAACGTGATGAGCGAATTTGCGGGCGTGGCCAGTTCGCTCGAACTGTTCCACGTGAGCCGGTACATCTCCGTGCCGCTGGCGGCGGTTGGCGTATGGCTGCTGGTGGTGCAGGGGACGTACAAGAGCGTGGAGAAGATTTTCCTGTTTGCCTCCGTCCTCTACGTCACCTACATCGTTTCCGGATTCCTGGTAAAGCCGGATTGGAAGGAAGCGGCGATCTACAGCGTGAAGCCGGTGATGATGCTGGACTCCGGCTACATCTACATGCTGATCGGCATGGTGGGCACTACGATCGCGCCCTGGATGCAGTTCTACCTGCAATCGGCGGTGGTGGAGAAAGGCGTTTCGGCCAGGGATTACGCCGCTTCGCGAGTGGAAGTGGTAGTGGGCTGCATCATGACCAACGTGATTGCGTTCTTCATCATCGTGGCCTGCGCGGGCGCCATTTACCGCGTGGCGCCGAGGGATATTCAAGACGCCAAGGAAGCCGCGCTGGGTTTGAAGCCGTTCGGGCAGTACGCCTTTCTGCTGTTCAGCGCGGGCCTGTTCAACGCGTCGATTTTCGCCGCCAGCATACTGCCGCTCTCCACGGCTTATTCGGTGTGCGAAGGCCTGGGGTTCGAGGCCGGGGTGAACCGTCGGCTGCGGGAGGCGCCGATCTTCTACTTCCTCTATACGGCGCTGATCGTGGTGGGTGCGGGCGTGGTGCTGATTCCCAATTTCCCGCTGGTGCGCATGATCCTGCTTTCGCAAGTGCTGAATGGCGCGCTGCTGCCGGTGGTGCTGATTTTTATGGTGCTGCTGATTAATCGCAAGGACTTGATGGGGGAGTGGGTCAATCCGTCCTGGTACAACTTCGTGTCGTGGATCAGCGTAGCCGTGGTGGTGGGGCTGACGCTGGCGCTGACGGCGATCAGCCTGCGGGGGATGTGAGTGGGACAGACGATCGCTGTTCGTCGTCTGTCGAGTTCCCTGGGCGGCCGCATGACAGACGACAAGAGACGATCGTCTGTTTGAATGTATAAGGACTGCGATGGAAATGGGTTCTCCCGAAGGGTACAATGCCGAGACCGGCTTTTGCGAACCGGCTCAGAAACCACACACAGGAGAACCCAATGACTAT
>JBEKYD010000031.1:0-38016 GCA_049511335.1 Bryobacteraceae bacterium
GATTATTCCGCCACGCCTCGGCGATCTGGCCCAAAATGGACGCAAAACCGGGGTGCCCATAGCGGTTCTCGGGCGGAAAGTACGTGCCGCCGAAGAACGGTTCGAGCTCCGGCGTCAGCCATACCGACATCGGCCAGCCGCCCGAGCCGGTGGTCGCCTGCACGAAGGTCATGTAGATGCGGTCCACGTCCGGCCGCTCTTCCCGGTCCACTTTTATAGCTATGTAGTCGCGGTTCAGCAGGGCCGCGATCCGCTCGTTTTCAAACGATTCGCGCTCCATCACGTGGCACCAATGGCAGGTGGAATAACCCACCGAAAGGAAGATCGGCTTTTCGTGCGCCCGAGCCTTGGCGAACGCTTCCTCGCCCCATGGATACCAATCCACTGGATTGTGGGCATGCTGAAGAAGGTAAGGGCTCTTTTCGCCGGCTAAGCGGTTGGGCACGATCTCATGGTACCAACGGCGGCTTTGCGGTTATGCCGTCAGTTAGAATCACGTTTCCGAAACGCGGTTAAGGAGGTTCCATGTTTTTGAGCCGGCCGGTTTCTGTTTTGGTCCTGTTTGCCGCTGGCGTCTGGTCTGCCGCCGGCGCCGTCTCGGTTGTGACGGACGCTTCGGCCACGCCCAGAGAATTGTATGGCGCCGAAAAGGTGAGGACGGCGATTGCGTCCCTCGAACACCCTCCGGCCGAAGCGCGCGTGCTGGCGGCCGTTCGTTCCGCGCCTCTGCTTTCGCCCTACACCGAATTGCCCCCATTCGCTGCCGCCGAAACCGAGGCTTACGTTCTCGGGCGCTCAGGCAACGTCTGGTTTGTGATGGGCAGCGACCCCTCCGGTGTACTGTATGGCTGCCTGGAGTTGGCTCGTCGCATCGGCGAGACAGGAGGCCTGCCTGCCATTCTCGACGTGCGCAGCCATCCCGAATTCAAGATTCGCGGCACCTGCCTGCTTTGGACGAAGTGGGGCCCACTGGGATACAACTGGCCGATCACGCCCGCCAGCTTTCCCTGGTTTTTCGACCGTGCCCGCATGCTGCATTACCTCGACCTGCTGGCCGAAAACCGCTACAACACGATTTTCTTCTGGAACGGCCACCCCTTCCCTTATTTCCTGAAACTGCCGAAATATCCCGAAGCCCGCATGCTGGACGATGCCGATCTCGAGCGAAACATCGATCAGTTCACGTGGTTCACTCGCGAAGCCGACCGCCGGGGCATTTGGACCGTTCTTCACTTTTACAACATCCACGTTTCTCCGAATTTCGCCAAGGCCCATGAGCATGAGGGCGTAAAGGTGGAAAATGCCGTGGCCACTCCGCTGCTGGTGGACTACACTCGCTATTGCGTCGGCGAATTTGTCCGAACGTACCCCAATGTCGGGCTGATGGTGACGGCCGGCGAAGCGCTTCGCGTGAACCGCGAGGAATTCGTTCGCGATGCCATCGTCGCCGGCATCGAAGACACCGGTCTTCACCCACCCTTGATCGTCCGCCAGTGGCAAATCGATCCCTACCGCTTCCGCGATATCGTCAAACCCAACTACGACAACCTGTTCACCATGATGAAGCACAACACCGAGATGCTCGTCAGCCCGTATGCCGACCCGCGCAACAAAACTTGGGTATCGTTCGGCCTGAACCACATCGTTAATGTTCACGAAAATGCCGACGTGAAGCCGCTGCGCTGGGGCTCGCCGCTATTTATCCACCAAATGATGGACCTGTGGAAGCAGATGGGCGTGGCGGGCTTCCATCTCTATCCCATGATGTCCTGGCAATGGCCCGATAACCTCGACCGCGTTTCGCCCGCGCTCGATACCGTGGACCGGGATTGGATTTGGATCGAGGCGTTCGGCCGCTACGGATGGCAGCTTGACCGGCCCGCGACGGAAGAGGAGCGCTATTGGAAGCAGCGGCTGCGCGTGCGCTTCGGTTCGGCCGAAGCCGCCGATGCCGTCTACCGCTACTACGTGGAGACCGGGCCAGTGTCGCCCACGCTGCAGAACATCGTCAACATCTACAACATGAATTTCCATCCCACCCTGGTGAGCCAGGAATCCACCTTGAACGGCATCCTCCATTCGGACCGGTGGGAGGGTATCGGCAACCCGCTGGCCCAGCCGCTCGATGAAGTTACTCTTCAGAACTATGAAGCCAAATACGGAAAGCTCGACGCCACCGCGCGGCTCCGGCCCCCATCGTCGATCAAGGAACTGGTTCGTGCCGAGTCAATGGGAGCACCGCTGAAACCCGCTTCCGATCCGCTGCGCGTCGTTACCGTTCTGGAAGAGATGGCCGCGCGGGCTTTGGAGGGCCTCGAGCGAAACCAAAACAGCGCCGCGCGAAATCAGGCGGAATTCCAGCGATTCCGCAACGACGCCGGCATTCTGGTGCGCTTCAGCCGGTTCTACCGCGCCAAGCTGGAGGCCGCGCTCGAAAAAGGGCGCTACGATGCGTTGCACGACGTCCGCCATCTCGACCGAAGCCTCGAACTGCTGGGGCGGAGCGTGGAGGAATATCAGGCCATGACGAAACTGGCCGATGCCGGTTACCGCCAGGCCACGGACCTCTTACCCGTGTATCGGTGGACGACCGTCCAGAAGCAATTCGAGGATGAGTTGGCGTTCTATCGCGGCCAGCGCGCTCTGTACGACACCGGCACCGAAGTGGCGATCCTGGGCACGGATGGGCCCGTGAACGACGCCAGCAACGCGTTCCATTGGCTGCTCGAAGAAACCTGCGCGGCTCGCGGCTGGAAGGTGCAGAGCTATGCATTCGGGCCCAATCCGCTTGGCAAGGCGCGGCTGGCGGTGGTTTACGACATGACATCGCCCGAATATACCCGCGTCGCGCCGAATTTGACGGAGTGGGTCAGGCGCGGAGGCCTGTTGCTGATATGGGACCCGCTGGCGCGGGCCAATCCGTCGTCTCCGTTGCTGGCAGGCCTCGAATTTTCGGGCGACTCCGCCTATCGCTCGGCCTTCAACTTCGAATTCGACGGCTCGAACCCGCTCACGCGTTCGCTATCCGGCATCCACTCTATGTTCACCCCGGCCGACCAGTTGCACAGCTCCATCCGCGCCGCCGGCCCGGAATGGCAGGAGCTCGCCTATACCGTGATCTCCAATGTCTCCGGTCATCAGTTCTACACCGGCGACCCGACTTTCGGTCCCCGCTGGACATCGCTGATGGATACAGTTAAGGCCCCTGTATTGCTGTCTCGCGAGATAGGCGCCGGTCATATTGTTATCGCGCAACTGGGTACCACGAGCGCCCTGGTCCGGCCCGATGTGCGTGCAGTCCTGAAGGGCTCGCCGCTGTCGCAACTGGTGGAGAACCTGGTCAACTGGGCCGCCGGACAAGGGCAGCCCTGACGGCGGCAGGTGCCCGGAACACACCTAAAGGGTTAAGCTGGGAAGAGATGAGTAGCCAAATTTCACGGGAAACAGAAGTTCGGATCGTCGAGGAAGCCCAGAGGCAGGGTATCTCTGTGGAGGCCCTGCTGGAACGGCTCCTGGCTGAGCGCCGGTCCAGCGTGATCGCCGGCAACCGTCCAATCCCCGAATTGCCGGTCTGGCATCTCGGTGGGGTGGGCCCTCTCCACCGCCGGGATATCTACAACGATGTCGATTGAGCCCGGGCTCATCGATGCGGTCTATACCTTCAACACGGACGATTTCGAAGCGTTTCCCGAACTCGTGGTTATGACTCCAGTTGTGACTCCCTAAGGTCCTGCCGGGGATGTGCCGCCAAATTCCTCTTGACATCCTCCTCTTTTAGTACTAATTATTTAGTATGCGACGCCGCAGCAATACCCTCACCGGCCAGGAACTGGAAATCATGAAGATCGTCTGGGCCCGCGACCGCGTCACCGTGCGCGACGTTTACGAGGCCCTGCTCGAGCGGCGCAAGGTGGCGTACACCACCGTGATGACCATGATGAACATCCTGGAGCATAAGAAGTACCTCAAGAAGACCCAGGCCGAGCGCGCCTATGTGTATCGCCCCGCGCAGCCGCAGGGCCAGGTGATCGGCGCCATGGTGCGGGAGTTCGTGAACCGCGTATTCAACGGGTCGGCCGAGCCGCTGCTGGTGCATTTGGTCGAGGAGCACAATCTTTCGGCCGCCGATCTGGAAGAAATCGCCCAGCTCAGGAGGAAGTCATGAGCTCGCTTCTTTGGGACAATTTCTGCGCCTACAGCTTGCAAATCGCTTTGCTGGTAGGTGTGGCCGCCCTCCTGCCCTCGCTATTTCGCCTGCGCGCGCCCAATGCCCGCCTGGCCTATTGGTATGCGCTGCTGGCGGCGTGCGCGTTGCTTCCGCTGGTGCGCGCGTGGCAGCCCCAGGCGATCTCCGGCAACGTCCAGGTCGTAACGGTGGTCAGTCATGTCACCGCTGCCATGCCGGTCGCCCGTCCGATTCCTTGGAGAGAACTCGCTCTGGCGGCCATCGCCTTGGGGGCGGCCGTGCGCCTGGCGTGGCTTCTCGCCGGCTTCCAAAGGCTGCGCCGTTACCGCCGCGCGGCCACGCCTCTGGAACACGGCTGCGGCTGGTCCACCGAAGCCGAGTTGCTCGTCTCCGCGGACGTCGCCGGTCCCGTCACCTTCGGCTGGCGCAAACCCGTGATCCTCCTGCCCGCGCGTTTCCCGGACTTGGCCGAAGACATGCAAGACGCGATCCTATGCCACGAGATTCTCCACGTGCGCCGCCGCGATTGGCTCTTCGTGATCGCCGAAGAGCTGGTGCGCGCCGCGTTCTGGTTCCACCCCGCCATCTGGTGGGTGCTGGCCGAAATCCAACTGGCCCGCGAGCAGGCGGTGGACCGCGAAGTGCTTGACATGACGCGCTCGCGCGATCCTTATATCGACGCGCTGCTGGCCATGGCCGGAGCGCGCCCCGAGCTGGACCTGGCGCCCGCTCCGCTGTTCCTGCGCAAGCGCCATCTGAAGCAAAGAGTTATGGGCATTCTGAAGGAGGCGAAGATGTCGAAATCGCTCACCGCCGGCTTGCTGGCGGCCGGCCTGGCAACCATGGCCGCCGTCTGCTGGTTCGTGTCCGGCGCCATTCCATTAGCCGCCGCGCCACAAAGCGTGTTTGACGGGCCCGGCGTCACGGTCGATACGGGCGGCGCCGATCTGCTCCATCGCGGCGGCATCGTCTATCCCGCCGACGCTCAGGCGAAAGGCATCGAGGGAACCGTGGTGGTGCGAGTGACCGTCGATTCGAACGGCGAGGTCTCCGACGCCAGCGTGCTCAGCGGCCCGGACGAGCTGCGCCGCACCGTCCAGCAGTCCGTCTTAAGCTGGCACTTCACCAGCGCTTCGGCCAACTCCAAGCGTCAGGTCAGCGTAACGTTTGGGCCGCCCATGGCGCACAATGAGCCGGTGACAGAGCCTCGCCCGGCAACCGGGTCGGTGATCCGAAGCGGGGTATTCGCAGCGTCCATCCCCGCCCCTCCGTCGACGGCTTCGCCGAGCCCCGGCTCCCACGTCATCGAATCCATTCAGATCTCGGGCCTGTCGGAGGAAGCCAAAGCGGAGCTGCTGGCCAGCCTGCCGGTAAAGGTCGGCGACGACTTCGTCGGCCTGGCTCCGAAGATCTTCCAAGCGGTTCATGAATTCGACAAGCATTTGACCGTCACCCTCCTGCCGACCCAGTCCGGAAACGCGCAGTTGATGATCTCGGTGCCCATGGCCGCAACCGGCATGGAATCCGCCGCTGGAACGGCTTCCAAGATCCGCGTCGGCGGCAATGTCCAAGCTACTAACCTCATCAGTCAGAGTCGCCCGCTCTATCCCCCGGCAGCGAAGGAAGCGCGCATTCAGGGCGTAGTCCAACTGGAGGCCACTATCGGCCCCGACGGCCACATCCAGGATTTGAAAGTAATCAGCGGCCATCCCCTGTTGGTTCAGGCGGCCTTGGAAGCCGTCAAAGACTGGGTCTACCGGCCCACCCTGCTCAATGGCAACCCGGTGACGGTCGTGACCATGATCGATGTCAATTTCACCTTGTCGCAATAGAGGAGGCAATATGCGTAAAGTTGGAAGCAGATTTGGACTGTACCGCTCCGGGCCTCTGATGGCGATCGCGCTAGCTGCGGCAGCCATGGCGCAGATCGCTCCGGATTCCGCCGGAGTGACGGTCGATACCGGCCCAGCCCCGTTGCTGCATCGCAGCCCGGTGCAGTATCCCGAACCGGCCGTGGCCGCGGGCGTCGAAGGTACGGTAGTCGTCGCCCTGCGGGTTGACGGCAATGGCGAAGTGATTGATGCCAGCGCGATTAGCGGGCCGGAAGAGCTTCGCGCCGCCGTTCTCAAATCGGTCCTCAACTGGCATTTCGCCCAGGCAGCGGCGAATTCCACGCGCCAGGTGAGCGTGGTCTTCGAAGCCGCGGCCGCCAAGAAGCCCGGCCAAACCGGCGCCCTCATCGCGCCGCCCGTCAAGGAACCGCAAACCGTCAATCTAGGCGTCTACGGCCTGTCCGACGCGGCGCTCGCCGAATTGCTTTCCCGCCTCCCGGTGCGGAATGGCGATACCATCTCCACCCAGGAACAGTTGCAAAAAGTGTTCGACGCCGTGTACGCTTTCGATAAGCACCTGCAAACATCGGTGTCCACCGGCGGATCGGGCGGGATGAGGATCACGATCACCGCGCCGGGTTCCACCCCGAAGTCAGCTTGGTTCACGGGCTCGGCCTTCGCGCCTCCGCCCGGCACCCTCACCGTCGGAGGCGCCGTCGAAGCCGCCAATCTCGTCACCAAGGTGACGCCGGTCTATCCGCCTTTGGCCAAGCAGGCGCGAATTCAGGGCATAGTAAGCCTCATGGCCTTCATCGGCGCCGATGGCACGGTGAAGAATCTGAGCGTGGTCAGCGGTCATCCGCTACTGGTCCAAGCCGCCATCGATGCGGTCAAACAGTGGGTCTATAAGCCAACCCTGTTAAACGGCGCCGCGGTGCCGGTTATGACCGCCATCGAAGTGAACTTCACGCTGTCTCAGTAGAACCGGCCGCTATCTAAGTACACAGTTTCGCAATTACGGTCACATATTCAGCAACCGCTCCCTAACGGTCGCGGCTCGGTTTCGTGCGTTTCCGAGCCGCGACCGTTAGGGAGCGGTTGCCCTGGAATACGTTATTGAATTTCCGAAACCGGGTACTAAGATTCCCCCGGGTTTCGCCGTGGCACCGGTGGTAAGCTGTGGTTATGAAGCTCACCATCGAGCTCGACCGCGAAGTCGACGGCCGCTGGATCGCTGAGGTGCCCGAGCTAAACATTCTCCTATATGGGGATTCGAGGCAGGACGCGATTCGGCGCGCTCAGTCGGCGGCGCAGGAGATTGTTCTCGATCGCATCTCTCATGGCGAGCTGCCTCCGGAATCGGCGAATGCCGTGTTCGACGTTGCTGCGTGAGTTCCTGGCCGTCGACGAAGGCGCGGCGGGTATTCGCCGCTTTGAAGCGGATCGGATGGCGTCATGACCGCACAGTGGGGTCCCACAAGATCCTGAAAAAGGACGGGTGGGCGGACTATCCATTCTCTTTCCATGATTCCGAGGAACTTGGCCCCGCCGCCCTTGCGAAAATCTCAAAGAAGACGGGCCTCCAACCGGAAGACCTCTGAGGTTGTCCCCAAGGGCACCTCGGAATACCGATTCCCCGAGCGCGACCTCGCAGACTTGGTCGCCAACGGTGCGCTCATCCGCAGGACAGCGCCGTCACGCCGCGTCATCCGGCGCGACGTTCTCTCGGTCGGGCTGGACACTGTTTAGGTATCCGTCCACGACGTCCCACGTCATCATGAATAGCTTTGCTCGGTCTTCGGAAGTCGTTCGCGACGCCTCTCCATGGCGGAGCGGGTCAGCCGCTTCCTTTATGGTGCGGAGGGCCTGTTCGTCGCACCCCGAGACTTCTCTAAACTTCTCCCATTGCCTTGTCTTATCCTTCGACAAACCGTGCAGCGCTGCACAGTGATGGCGGAGTGACTCTATGGCACGGTAGCAATAAAAAGCGGTGTCGTCCGGATGTTTCATGGAAGAAACCAAGTCTCCAAAGCAGCGGTTCAGGAATACTCCGTTTGCACCAACAATTTTCTTGTGGAGCTTCGGCAATTCCTCGCTGAGATCGACGGATTGTCCTCGTTCCGCAAGACAGGGAGTATCGATGCCAAACACGTAATCGATCCCACGGCCTTGATTGAGTACGCGTGTCAACTCCAGATCATAGGCATAGCCTCTGAGGTAGCCGACTAATGCAAGCTCGCTCTGAACAACATTCTGTACAACGTTTCGCAAGTCAAGAATGTTCCACTCGCTCTCGCTATCGACCCACACCGCCAACTGATTGAAGACAACACTGACCTTCGCTTGAGCCGGCTGGCCAGACGTTAGGTGCTCGAACCCGAGCGCGAACTGAAGCGACAGTTGAGCACGCTCCGGTAAGATCGTCCCCGTAAACAAATACTGTTCCATGTTGTTGATCCCGTTGAATTCATCGTGAACACAACAACAATTGTATGCTCCTGACCCGCACGCATTCCTCTTTTGCCGGCCGTCCCGGCCTACGACGGTGCCACACCGGAACTTTGCAAGCTGCCTTCAGGGTGGGGGGACCGGGACAGACGGGGCGTTTCCTCGCTATCAGGCTTCCAGAAGCTTTCGAAAACGCGGTATCGTGGAACTGGAGTTGCCGTGATTCAAACCGATGACCAAATGCTGCTCGCGCAGCAATGCGTCGCCAATCTTCACAGGATTCTCCTGGAAGCGCGCAAGGTACATTCGCGTAAGGATTATGCTCGCATGGCCGAGCCGATCCTGCTTGAGCTCCAGCAGCGCGAGCAAGAGATCCTCGAGTACCTGAGCAGAGACCTGGAACAGCCCCTCGCGAGCTAGCCTGCCGGCGGTTGCCTTCACCCAACCCCGCTCCCGATTGGTACACTATTCCCAATATCCATAACCCAACCAGGGAGGTCAGAGTGCGAAGTGTACCGTTAGCCCTTCTATTTGCCGCCTGTGCCATGGCGCAGACGGCCGTCTCGCCGGAAAAGGAAGCCTCGATGAAGGCCGATCTCGCAGGTCAGATCGACGGCATGAAGAAACAGGCGCAGGTCATGGTCGACAGCGTCTTCAGCTTTGGCGAGCTCGGTTTCCACGAAGTGGAGACCTCGAAATATCTCAGCGGCGTGCTTGAAAATGCCGGCTTCAAGGTGGAGCGCGGCTATGCCGGCATTCCCACCGCGTGGGTGGCAAGCTGGGGCGAGGGCAAGCCGGTAATTTCGCTGGGCTCGGATATCGACGACATTCCGCAAGCTTCGCAAAAGCCCGGTGTGGCATACCATGACCCGATCGTCGCCGGCGCACCCGGCCATGGCGAAGGCCACAACTCCGGCGTGCCGCTGAACATTCTGGCGGCCATCGCGGTCAAGAAGGTGATGGAGCGCGAGCACCTGAAGGGCACCATCCGCCTCTGGCCCGGGGTCGCGGAGGAATTGGTCGGCACCAAGGCCTACTATGTTCGCGCGGGCATGTTCAAAGACGTCGACGTGGTCTTATTCTGCCATGTAGCGGCCGGCTTCGGCGTTTCTTACGGTCCGTCGGTCAACCAGAACGGCCTGGTTTCGATCGAATATTCGTTCAAAGGCGAAAGCGCGCATGCGGCCGGCGCGCCATGGCGCGGCAAGAGCGCGTTGGACGCGGTGGAGCTGATGGACGTTGGCTGGAACTTCCGCCGCGAGCACCTGCGCCTGGCCCAGCGCTCCCATTACGTGATCACCGATGGCGGCGATCAGCCCAACGTGGTGCCGCCGACGGCCGCGGTCTGGTATTACTTCCGCGAGGCCGATTACGACCATATCATGGACCTCTGGCACAAGGGCGACAACATGGCCAAGGGCGCCACGCTCATGACCGACACCACTTTCAGCGAACGCCTGCTCGGCGAAGCCTGGCCCGGCTACTTCAACAAGCCCATCGCGCTCGACATGTACGAGAACATCAAGAAAGTCGGATTGCCTACCTGGTCGGAAGACGACCAGAACCTGGCGCGCGGTCTGCAAAAGGACCTGGGCGTGCCGGTGCGCGGCCTCTCCAGCCGCATTCCCCCCATGCGCGAGCCGCGCCCGCAGGTTGCGGACGATGCCGGCGAGGAAGGCATGGGACAGGGGCAACAGCCCACCGGCGGCGGTTCGGACGACATCGGTGACGTCTCCTGGAACGTGCCCACCATCACCCTGCGGTATCCGTCCAATATTCCCGGAGGTCCCGGCCATAACTGGGCCAATGGCGTTTCTATGGCCACTCCCATCGCGCATAAGGGCGTGGTGGCCGGCGCCAAGGTGCAAGCCATGACCGTGCTCGATATCCTCCTCCATCCCGACCTGGTGAAACAGTCCTGGGATTATTTCAATAACGTCCAGACGAAGGACCAGAAGTACAAGAGTTTCCTTCGCCCCGAAGACAAGCCGGCCATCTGGCTCAATACCAAAATAATGGACACCTACCGCGAAAAAATGCGCCCGTTCTACTACGATCCGTCGAAGTACGACACGTACCTGGAACAGCTCGGGATCAAGTATCCGACGGTGAAATCGGCCGCCGCAGGGGGAAACTGAAGAAGCGCCCTAGCTGTATTACTGTCAGTTGCATTCTCCGCCCGTGGGGCAGACCATCGTTTTTGGTGGTCTGCCCTGCCCCGCTGCGGAGCAGCGATTTGGCTGCAGCCTCCTCTCCGCCTCTCCCCCAGCGAGCCCCACGCTGTAGGCCGTTTGGCCTACGCATCGGCTGCGCTATGACAACAGGGGTGAGGCGAAGCTGATCGCTGACCGCTTCGATGGTAGCCTGAAATTATGCGGTTTTCGGACTCCATCTTTGCCACTCGCTTTCAGATCACGCGCCGCGACCTGGAAAATTACCTGGGGGAAGCGTTGTCGGCGGGCGGCGATTACGCCGACCTGTATTTCGAATACCTCATGACCAGCTCGATCGGCATCGACGAATCGATGGTGAAGAGCGCGTCGCAAGGGGTTGGGGTGGGAGTGGGCGTGCGGGTCATCGCCGGGGAGCGCACCGGATACGCTTATAGCGACGACCTCTCGCCCGAGAAGATCCGCAAAGCGGCGCGCGTGGCGGCCTGCATCGCCTCCGCGCCCAGCAAGGTGGGAAAATTCGATCTGAACGAGGGCGCGCGCCACAACCTGTATCCGGTCATCATCGCGCCTACCGAGACTGCGTTTACCGAGCGCGTGGAGTTGGTGAAGCGCGCCGACCGCGCCGCTCGGGCCTACGACTCCCGCATCTTTCAAGTCCAGGCCATGTATGCCGACAGCCTACGCTATGTGATGGTGGCGACCAGCGAGGGGGTGCTCACGCTCGACCGCCAACCGTTGGCGCGCCTGAGCGTATCGGCCCTGGCGCGGCAGAATGGCGGGCCTCCGCAGCGGGGCCATGCCGGCGGCGGCGGCCGCGTCGAGCTGGATTTCTTTCTCAAAGAAAAGACTCCCGAGCATTTCGCCGAAGAAGCCGCCCGGGAGGCCGTCGTGATGCTGGACGCGGTGGAAGCGCCCGCCGGCGAAACCACGGTGGTGCTGGGCCCTGGCTGGCCGGGTATTTTGCTGCATGAAGCCGTGGGCCATGGCCTCGAGGCCGATTTTAACCGCAAGGGCGTTTCCGCATTCAGCGGCCGGATCGGGCAAAAGGTGGCCAGCGAGTTGTGCACGGTGATTGACGATGGCACCATCCGCAGCCGCCGCGGTTCGCTCAATGTGGACGACGAGGGCCAGCCCACCCAGCGCAATATCCTGATCGAAAACGGCGTGCTCCGCGGCTACCTGCAGGACAAGCTCTCGAGCCGCCTGCTCGATACCCAATCCACCGGCAGCGGCCGCCGCGAAAGCTACGCCCATATCCCCATGCCGCGCATGACCAACACGTTCATGCTGGCCGGGGAAAGCGATCCTCAGGACATCGTGCGATCCGTCTCGAAGGGCATCTACTGCGCCAATTTCGGCGGCGGCCAGGTGGATATCACCAGCGGCAACTTCGTGTTTTCGGCTTCGGAGAGCTACCTGATCGAGGATGGCAAACTCACCCGCCCGGTGCGCAACGCCACCCTCATCGGCAACGGTCCGGAAGCGCTCAAATACGTCAGCATGGTGGGCAACGACCTGCGCCTCGATGAAGGCATCGGCATCTGCGGCAAGGAAGGCCAAAGCGTCCCCGTGGGCGTCGGCATCCCGACCATTAAGATCGATAGGATGACGGTCGGCGGCACGGCGTAGGAAAAGCTTTCAGCGTTCAGCTTTCAGCCACGGCGACGCGACGGTTGACGGGAACGGATTTCCTCAGATCGGTTAAGCACCCCGCCGCGGGTTATCCTGGCGGGTAGGGATTCCGGACGGCTTCTCCTGCGTCCTGAATCGAGAAACGAAGTCACTACCCGATGACGAAGCGTTCTTTGCTCGCGCTGTTCCTCTTCGCGCCGTCGTGTCTCAGCGGCTACGCGGTACTTTCGCACGAGGCGATTATCGATACTGCCTGGAGCGACTCCATCCGGCCGCTGCTGCTGAAGCGTTTCCCCGGTGCGACGCCCGAGCAACTGAAGACGGCCCACGGCTATGCCTATGGCGGCGCCATCCTCCAGGACATGGGCTATTACCCTTTCGGCAGCAAGTTCTTCAGCGATCTTGTCCACTACGTCCGCAGCGGAGACTTTGTGGAAGAACTGTTGAGCCAGTCGCAAGACCTCGACGAATATGCATTTGCACTCGGCTCGCTGGCCCACTACTTCGCGGATAATGTCGGGCACGCCGTGGCTGTCAACCTCGCCGTCCCTCTGACGTATCCGAGGCTGCGCGCAAAGTATGGCCCCGTGATGACCTACGATGAGGACCCGAGCGCGCACCTCAAAGTCGAATTCGGATTCGACGTGATGGAGGTCGCGCAGGGCAACTACGCTCCGCAAGCCTATCACGACTTCATCGGATTCGGAGTCTCCGAACGCCTGCTCCAGTCGGCCTTTCGAAAGACCTACGGTCTTGAAATGGCGGATATCTTTTCGGATCTCGACCTCGCGTTAGGCAGCTACCGGCGCACGGTCAGTAAATTTTTGCCGGAGGTGACGAAAGTGGCCTGGCATATCCAGAGGGACGAAATCGTCAAGGCCCGGCCCGGAGTTACCCAGCGGCAGTTCATCTATAACGTTTCGCGATCGGGCTACGAAAAGGAATGGGGCAAGCGCTACGAACGGCCCGGGCCATTCGCGATATTCCTCGCGATTCTATACCGGATCGTTCCGAAAGTCGGACCCCTTCGCTACCTGGAGCTCAAGCCGGCCACGCCCGAGACTGCCAGGCTGTTCATGAAGAGCTTCAACCAAACTCTGGATCGCTACCGGGGCGCGCTCGACGAACAGCGGACGGGGCGGCTACGCCTTGTCAACCTGAATTTCGATACCGGACGGCCGACAGGGCCGGGAGAATACTGGCTCGCCGACGATACGTATGCCAAGCTGGCGCGGACCCTGGCGGGAAACCGATTCGCCTCCGCCACTCCCGAAATCGCGAAGAATGTACTGGCGTTCTTCGGGAACCCGAATGCTCCGATATCCACCAGGCGCCACAAAAAGGAATGGAGAGAAACGGAGCGCGCACTTTCCGAACTGAAGGCCCTGGAACACGCCGCCGGCAGCGCCCGCAAATTGAATCACGAACCGGCGTTACAGCCTGCCACCGTCACATCCCATGTCCGCCGCCGACATAGATTTTTTGGCCCGTTACCCAGCGCGCCTGCTCCGATGCCAGAAATACGACCACGCCGGCAACGTCTTCGGGAGTCCCGGTTCTGCCCAGTGGAATCGAGGGCAGGATCTCGCGCTCCAGCTCCGCGGTGATCCATCCGGTTTGCACGGGGCCGAGCGATACCACGTTCACGTTGATTCCGAACTTGCCGAGCTCGATGGCCGCGCTCCTGGTGTAGCTCTCGAGGGCATACTTGCTTGCTCCGTAGGAGATCTCCGATGGGAAGCGGTCCGCGCCGTCCGTGCTCACGTTGATCACCCGGCCCCACCGCCCGCCGCGCGCGATGTGTCTGCGCGCAAATTCCGCAATCAGCAGCGCCGGAGCACGGGTATTCACGGCAAACAGCTTATCGAAGCGATTCGCCGTAACCGCATTCGGCCGGTCCGCCCACAACTCCACCAGCTTGTTATCCAATTCGCCGCCTGAAGGGACAAATGTATCCGCCTCCCAATGGGCCGCATTGTTGATAAGGACTTCGACCGGCCCAAGCATGTCCTCCGCCCTGTCGAACACCAGCGGAATAGAGTTTACATCCGCGAGGTCGGCCTCCCACGTTTGCGCCTCGGCGCCCATTTGGCGAATCTCCGCAAGCACCTCGCCGGCGGATTTCGCCTGCTGAGAGTAGTAGAACGGCGCCCCTGGCGTATCGGGTTGGGTTCCGGTTTCGGTCAAAGCGCCAGGCGCCAGTTGCCGCAGGTAGTGCAGAAACACCTTTGCCCCTTGCGCGGCGAACGCTCGTGCAATTCCGGCTCCGATGCCGTGGGGATTGTTGGCGCCGGTGATAAGAACGACTTTTTCTTTGAGGCATGGATCGATCATGGCAGCCCTCGTCCGCCCCTAAGGCGCTAACCTGTCACATCAGTTCCCACCCTGATTCGAGCCGGCTGCGCCCCCGCCGCCGAGCCGCCGGATAGCCAGCCAGAGGCCAAGCACAGTGATGCCAACCCCAACTAGAGAAATCGCCAGTCCTTCACGGCGGACGTTTCTCTCGTGCAGCGCGTCCTCGCCCGCGCGATAATCCGTCGCTGCCATGGCCAGACCGGTCTTCACGGGTACCGCCATCGCGTCTACGTCAAAAGCGTGGACTTCAGACCGGGCCTTCACCAGGTTCTGGCGAGCCTCCGTCTGGTGCGCGATCGCCTCGGAGACCTCCATGCCGTCGGCTTGGGCCCGAGCCAGGATTTCGTCGGCCTGCTTCAACCTGTCTTGCAGATTCCGGATCAGTCCAGCCATCTCCACCGCAGCCTTGCCGCCCGCGGAGTCGGCAGTATGACACTGGCCGCACACCGCATCGCTGCCGGAGAGCATCCGGTCGCTGGTCCGTAACACGGCGTGGTTGCTGTGGCAGACCACGCAGGTTCCCAGGTTCATAGCGCCGAAGGCCGTTTGGTGCGGGCTCGTTTCGAACCGTTGTTCCTCCAGCGCATGGCACGTGCCGCACACCGCCGCGACGGAAGAGACTGCCGGCGGCTTCGCGCCGTGGTTGCCATGGCAGGTGGCGCAGGTTGGCGCCGAAAGGTCGCCGCGCTTGGACAGTTCCTCCCAGTGGGCGCTCTTCAGATACTCTGCATACTGATTCGTGGGGATGGAGTACTTCGCCATGTGGGCCGCGTTGGCATGACATTGCGCGCAAGTCCCGGGCACCCGTAGGGGATACACGGGCGCCAGCGGGTCCCTCACCGGCCGTATATCGTGGACGCTATGGCAATCGATACAAGTGGCCACCGCCGTATCGCCCGTCCGCAGCCGCTGGCCGTGCACGCTGGTCAGATACTCGCTGTACTGGTCCACGCGTTCCCGCGGGTTGTACCTGCGCATGAAGTTGGGGTCGGAATGGCACCGGGCGCAGAGCTTGGGAATCGCTGTCCGGGGAGGAACTCCGATAAACCCGTGAGACGCGCTCATGGCGACGGTGGGGTCGTCGGAGTTGGCATCTCCACCGTGGCAGTCCGCGCAGGTGAACCCCTCTTGAGAATGGACGCTGGACGCGAAGGCCGCCGCCGGTTGCTGCAATTCCCCTGGGAGCCCAGAGTGGCAGGTCAGACACGAGTCCTTCGCCGCCAGCGCCGTGCCGGCCAGCAGGAGTATCAGCGCGTATCTCATCGCCAGTAACCTAAGAAGGAGAACGTGGAGAGATAAGCCAGAAGCGTCACTCCCGCTCCCGCCACCAGCTTTCTGCGCAGGAATCCATTCCGGTTCACCGCCCACAGCGGGAGGAAGATCCATGCCAACGCCAGCAGTCCAAAACCCACCAGGCCGACGAACTCACCTTCCAGATGCAGGACGTGCCCCGGTATCAACTTGAGGGTGTAGAACGGCGCCAGAAAATACCACTCGGGCCGGATGCCTGCGGGTGCGGAAGCAAAGGCATTGGCTTTCACGCCTAAGGCCCACGGAAACAGGGCGGCCAGCGCCCCCAGCACGGCCAGCACCCCATACCATGCGATGAGTTCGCGCAGCAGAAAATCCGGAAAGAAAGGAATCTCGGGTGCCTTCGCGCTCCGAAAGCGGGATTCTTCCTCGACCCATGGCGGCGCGCTGATCCCGAACTTCTGAATCAGAGCGAGATGCAGAAGCAGGAACAGAGTCATCAGGCCAGGCAAAAGCGCCACGTGAAATCCGAAGAAGCGTGTCAGTGTCGCACCTCCCACGGTGGAGCCGCCGCGCAGGTAGCGAGTCAACACCGGGCCGAGCCACGGAACGGTAGCCGGAATATCCGTGCCCACCTTGGTCGCAAAAAACGAGACGGTGTTCCACGGCAGCAGGTACCCGCTGAACCCGAATGCCAACGAGAGCCCCAGCAGGGCGATCCCACTGAACCACACGAATTCCCGTGGCCGCCGGTAAGCATGCAGAAAAACCACACTGAACATGTGGATGAATGCGGAAAGGATCATCAGGTTGGCGGACCAACTGTGAATGGACCGGATCAGCCACCCGTAGGATACCCCGGTCATGATGAACTGCACGCTCTCAAAGGCATCCTGGGGCGTGGGCCGGTAGTACACCAGCAACAGAATGCCGGTGATCACCTGGATGACAAACAAAAACAACGTGATGCCGCCGAAGGTGTACCAGATGGTCCCGGAGTGCACCGGCACTTTCTTATGCGCGATGAACTCCCGGATGGAGTCCAGCGCCAGCCGCTCATCGAGCCATGCCGCGAGCGCCTTCCACCGATTGTGTCCTGTCCCGGCCTGCATACGGATAGAAGAATCGTTACGTCTGCGTGATCACTACCTCGTCCTGGCGAATATGAACGGCGTAAGGCTTCAGCGGCCGGGGCGGCGGCCCCGACACTACCTGTCCCTGGAGGTTATATACGCCGTTGTGGCATGCGCACCAGATCCTGGTTCGCTCAGGCTGGTATTGGACGATACAACTCAGATGGGTGCAAACGGCCGACACGGCGCGCCACTCGGTTTGGCTGACTCGAACGAGTAGCACCGGGTTATCGCCGAACCTCACGATCTTGCCGCTGTTCGGCCTCAAATCCTCCACTTTGCCGGCGACCGCCTCGTTCACCGCGGCTTCCGAGACGGGAGGTGGATTCAAGAAGCGGATTACCGGGTAGATGAACGAACTTAGCGAGATCGCAAATCCGCCGCCCAGCAGCCAGCGAACCAGACTGCGGCGCGGTTCCACCGGATCTCTCGTCAAGACATCCTCCTATATAAGACGCAGAATGCCGCGCCTTGACTGCGCGGCCCCTCGACGCTCGAATTAAACATCCCAGCCTGATCGGCCTTGCGGCGGTCTATTTCTTGAGCGTCCGAATATAAGCGACGACATCGTCGATTGATTTGCCGGTGACGCTCCGGACAGGTGGCATTTTCCCTTTTCCCCCGGTAACGATCTTCTTGAGTTCATCGTCGCTCATCCGCTGGACCTCGGATGAACCCAGGTTGGGAATATTCACGTTCATCATCTTCGCGAGCTTCGGATTGGCCACGCCGGTCACGCCGTGGCAATTTTGGCAGTGCTGATCGTATACGGTCTTACCTTCCTTTGCGTCGCCGGCGGCATAAGCCGCCGACAGGGAGAGCAATACAACCACAATGCCCGCTACCTGCATATGCGGTTCACCTCCAGTGATACCTTCTCGCGCCACATTATAACGCATCGGCATTGCCCGCTCCGAAGTCCGGCGGTGAACATGCGCAGCGAGGGGAAGATGCCATCGGAAAAGGGCGGGGGCGGAACTTCGATGCGTTCCGGCCCGGCGGGGGCGGGCGGAGTCTTCGGTCCGTCCGCCCCCGGCATGACCACCCCGGACAGCAGCAAGAGCAAAAAGCCACTATGCACAACGCAACTCCACCATTCGCTGCACTTCGCGCAGCCACATGGCCTGGAAGAGTTGCAAGCGCTGGCCGATGACGCTGGCGAGGTTCAGCGAGACGGCATAGCCCGTGCCGGGATGGGCGGCGAGGTAGGTGTTGAGCGCGTCGCGGGAAAGAGCGATCACTTCGGTTTCGAGCGGCGCTACCGCGGTAAGGGTAAAGCGGTAGGGAGGGATCAGGGCCGACCATCCCACGGTCTGGCCGGAAGATCGTTCTTCGACCATGATGTCCTCTTCGCGGCTGCGCACCTGCATGGGAAGCGTGAGGCGGAGGCGGCCGCGCGCGATCAGGTAGATGCTATCGGCGGCGTCCCCGAGGTGGAAAAGTTCCGCGCCGGTGGTGAGCAGCGTGCGCTTGCCCAGCGCGAGCACGCTTTCGGCTTCGGCGGGCGGCAGGCCCTTCAGAAGATCGGCGTCGATCATGTCAATTCACCAGCGAGGAGATGGTTCTGCTGTGCAGGAGGGTGGGGTTGGGGGATTCGAGGAAGCATTCGGCGGCCGCTTGTTCCAGGCGGACGTGATTTTCGATCTGCAAGAGCAGCGCTTCGATCGGAACGCGGTTGAGTGCGGCGGCTACGGGCACGGCCGGTGGGTCCACGAAGAATCGCGCGGTGACAGCCACCGGCTTCACGGCTTCCTGTTTCGGGGCGGGCTCTTCGCGCGTCGCCGCACCGAAGGCCAGGCAGGACACCGCCAGCCCGAACATAGCCAGAACAGCTCCCATCAGCAGCATTTCCATGTACCGGTCTCCTTTTCGAGGCGGGCAAAAGCACGCCGGCTGCCAAAGCGTAAGCGCTTGAGAATGCAACGGCAAGCGGCGAGCTCCTGACAAAATGTCACTGACAGGGCGTCAGCCGTTGACGCGTCCGGCAGACTGTGACATGATGCGAGCCAACTGTGCCCAACGGTACCAAGCCCTCCTTCGCCAGCACCACCGTGGGTCTGGCGGTGGGTGTCACCGCGGCCGTCGTGCTGGCGTGTGCGGGCGGCGCATACCTATATTCCAAACACCACATGCGATCTCTGCTCCGGACGGCGCGGGCCACCGCTCTGGCCGAGGGCGATCTGATCCGCGTGGCGCTGGAACACCAGATGATCGAGAACGACCGGACGCTGATCGCCAAAATGATGGAAAGCTTCCGCAAGCAAAGCTGGGTGGAGCGGCTGGTGCTCCTGGACCGGGCGGGCGCGGAGCGCGAGTTGCAGGTGCCGCCCGACCGGGCGGGATCGAGCCGGGTGATCGAAGCGCGCAACGGCGAGATCCTGCGCACCGTCATACCCATCCGCAACCGCGCGGAGTGCTACGGCTGCCATGACTCGAGCCACAAGATCAACGGCGTCCTGATTCTGGATTACCGCACGGCGGAATTGGGTCAGGAGATGGCGCACGACCTGCGCTGGATGGTGGCAGGGACGGCGGCCATCACCCTGCTGTTGGTGGGCGCCATCGGCGTGGTGATCCGCGTGGCCGTGCTGCGGCGGTTGCAGCGTTTCGAGACGGCGGCGCGGCAGATCGCGGGGGGCGATCTGCAGAAGCGCGTGCCGGGCGGCGGCAGCGATACCATTTCGTGGCTGGCGCGCGAGTTCAACACCATGGCCGATTCGGTGACGGGGCTGGTGGGCGAGGTGCGCCATCAGCGGGAGCGCCTGGAAACCGTGATCAACAGCATCGACGACGGGATCGTGGTGCTGGACGCCGAGCGGCGCGTGATCGCGGCCAACGATGCGTTTCTCGAGCGGGCACGGCACTCGCGCGAGCAGGTGCTGGGCTGCCAGTGCCGCGAACTGACTCCGGGTGGCTGCACCGTGGCGGACTGTCCGACCCTGGCCTGTCTGCGAAGCGGCGCGCGCCAGGTGCGCCTGTGCGAGCGGCGCACGCCGGAAGGGAAGGCAGTGTGGGAGGAGGTACACGCCTCGCCGATTCTCGATCCCCAAGGCAAGCTGCTGCACGTGGTGGAAGTGTGGCGTGACATTTCGGAACGGCGCGCGGCGGAGGCGCACCTGGCGGAGTCGCACCGGCTGGCGTCGCTGGGGACGCTGGCCTCGGGATTCTCGCATGAGTTGAACACGCCGCTGGCAACCGTGCTGACGTGCGTGGAGGGGATCTTGCGCGAGGCGTCGGGCAACGGGGCGGACGAGGCGTGGATCCGGGACAGCGCATCCATCGCGCGCGAGCAGATTCTGCGCTGCCGCGGCATCACGCAGCATTTTCTGCGCCTCTCGCGCGGCCAGCGGGGGCAGGGCGAAGTGGTGGATTTGGGGCCGGTGATCGCGGCCGTGGCGCGGCTGATCGAGCCGACCGCGCGGGCGCATTCGGTGAAAGTCGAGGTGCGGCCGGCCCCCGCCGGTATGCACGTGCGCGCGGACGAAGCGGAGTTGCAGCACACCCTGATCAACCTGCTGCTGAACGCGGTGCAGGCATCCAAGGCGGGCGGCCATGTGACCGTGGAAGCGGAGCGGGGAGAGCAGGTGCGGGTGCGGGTGATCGACAACGGGTGCGGCATTGCGGCGGACGACCGGAAGCGCATCTTCGAGCCGTTCTTCAGCGCGCGGCAGGGTGGCACGGGTCTGGGGCTGTTCCTGTCGCTGAATTTCGTGCGGCGGTGGGGAGGGGAGATCCGTGTCGAAAGCGCGGTGGGCCGCGGGTCGACGTTCGAGGTCGTGCTGCCGGCGCTGGGGGCGGCGTGAAAAACACGGCGTCGATTCTGCTGGTGGATGACGATGCGGCATTCCGGCACGTGATGGCCGGTGAGCTGCGGCGGATGGGTCACGAGGTTGTGACGGCGGCGTCGGGGGAAGAGGCGGTGGCGCGAGTGGAGCAGCGCGAGCCGGAGATCGTGCTGCTCGACCTGCGGCTGCCGGGCATGGATGGCCTCGAAACGCTGAAAGCCATTCGCGGCCGGAGCGCGTCCATCGAAGTGATCATGCTGACGGGGCATGGGTCCATCGATAGCGCCATCGAATCGATCCGCGAAGGGGCGTTCGATTATGTGACCAAGCCCTGCCCGCTGGACGAGATCCAGATCCGGGTGCAGCGGGCCATCGAGCGGAGGGCGCTGAAGCAGCGCGCCAGCCTGTTGGAGCGGGCGCTGACGCCGCCCGACCCGGCTGCATTTTTCGTGGGGGAGAGTTCGGAATTCCGCCGTATGCTGCACTTGGTGGAATTGGTGGGACCGAGCGATTCCACGGTGCTGATCGCGGGGGAGACGGGCAGCGGCAAGGAGCGGGTGGCCAAGCTGATTCACGCGCGCAGCCCGCGCAAAACCAAACCGTTCGTGGTGGTGGACTGCGCGGCCTTGCAGGAGAGCCTGCTGCAGAGCGAGTTGTTCGGGCACGAACGGGGCGCGTTCACGGGCGCGGACAAGGCCAAGCCGGGGCTGTTCGAGGTGGCGCACGGGGGCACGATTTTTCTCGACGAGATTGGGGAGATCAGCCAGGCGACCCAGGTGAATCTGCTGCGCGTGCTGGATACGTCCGTGTTCCGCCACTTGGGGGGAACAAGCGAGATTCGGGTGGATGTGCGGGTGCTGGCGGCCAGCAATCGGGACCTGCGGGCGATGGTGGCGAAGGGGCTGTTCCGCGAAGACCTGTTCTATCGCATGAGCACCATCACCGTGGAGATTCCGCCGTTGCGCAAGCGCGCAGGCGACGTCGAGCTGCTGGCGCGGCATTTCGTCAAGATGCTGAATGAGCGCTACGGAACGGGGAAAGTGCTGGGCGGGAGCGCGCTGGAGGCGCTGTGCGGCCACGGGTGGCCGGGAAATGTGCGGGAGCTGCTGCACGCGGTGGAAGCGGCGGCGGTGGTGTGCGAAGGCGGGGAGATTCGGGCGGAGCATCTGCCGGCATCGGTACGGGGACCACGGCCGGCGGGCATGGCGGCCCCGGCCGCGCCGGTAACCGACGGACGGCAATTTCCGACGCTGGTGGAGCTGGAGGTGATGCACATCCGGCAGGCGCTGGAGTCGAGCCGCGGACATCGGGGGAATGCGGCGCGGATGTTGGGAATCAGCGAGCGAAACCTGTACCGGAAGCTAAAGGAGTACCGGTTGCTGGTGTGATAGCGGGCGGCGCATGACTCTGGCCGCATCGATTCTCGATCCAGGTTGGATGGCCGCGGTGCGTCAGAGCCCCGGACCGTATTGCTTCGTCGCGGAGGCAGCATTCATCTACCTGACAGAGCCGGAGGTCAAGGCGGCGCTGGCGCAGATCGCAGCCAACTTCCCGCGCATAAGCATCGCCTTCGACACAGCCACCCTCAAAGCGGTAAGCCACGAGAACAAAGACCACGCGCGCCGCAATCTAGAGGCCCGTTTCGCATGGGCATGCGAAAACCCGAGGGAGATTGAGCGCTGGAAGATCGGATTGCGCCTGGTGGAATCCCGCACCGTGGCGAACATCCCCGATTCTTTGAGGCGACGCCTTTCCTTGCCGATGCGAGCCGGCTTTCGGGTCTTTGCCAGGTTGTTTCCGAAGCTCACGAAAGCTTACCAGCTCAATCTGTTCGCAGGACAGTCAGAAGCCTAACCGGCAGCGAATGGGGCAACCAGCGAAACTGCGGCGCGCATCCCTCCCGAGGGCACACGTTTCCTTGAGAACGTTTGCCTCGCCGGGGAGACCCGCTCGCAGGGCAGCTTTTGTCTGAGGTTGACTACATGGGAAACATGCGGGCTGTCCCCGGGAGCCAGATGGGAGCGTGCGGGCTGTCCCCGGGAGCCCCGAGCGGGCCTAAACCCCGGCGCGAGAGGTTCGGGTGATAGGGCAGCGACACGATCCGCCGCTTGTCGGTGTGGGCGGTGACCTGCGGCAGGCCAGGCTTGTCAAGCTGAGCAGGTAATGCCCTTTCGAGCCGTAATCGGTATTCTTTTCACAGGGGCCTCCCGAAAGACCCAGCCTCATAAAGAACTGCGTCCACCTGGTCGCGGCGAAGGCGGACTAGCGATTCCCTGCCCGCCGCCTTCGCTGGCAGCACAAAGATTGAGTCGTCCGATTCGGAGACAATCTGGACGGGCCCGATAACGTTCCCTTCGTGTGCAAACCGCGGAAGGACAGTCGGGTCGAATTGGCTCCGCATGACGAGCCGCGCGATCGGCCTGTCAGCACCGCCAAACATCGCGGGGAGATGCGGGTAAACGAACTGCGAATATAACCCCATCGTGAACAGCAGCATGGCGAGGATGTCCCGAACGAGATTGGAGGGGTTGTCAACCGCGCAGCGCCGGAGGACCTCAAGGGGGTGGCCCCTGAACAGAGCGAAAGCCCAAGCCTGCGCCAATGCCGATACAAGTATCGTCGCCGCTGCGGACAGGGCCCTTTGGCCCCAGAAAGATGCGTCGTTGAAGCTAAACACCCGCAACATAAACAGGACGAAGTATACGATCCCTAAAATGGCTGCGGGAAGCAGGGAAGCTAGATACCATTTTTGCTTTTTGGTTGTCGCCTGGCTCCAGGACAGAACTCCCCTACGCCAACAGTTCCACACGAGAACAACGCCGGTTCCTGAGAAGATGAGCCACACCAAGCCAGTAGCAATGTATTCAGACCGCAGCGGCTCGAACTGAGCAATCCCGAATCTCAGCAGATAGTAATTCTTGATTACTAGCCCTGAGAGGATTGAAACCACGGAGAGGCTGATAAGCCCCTTGCTCAACAGGTCGAGCGCTTGCGCCACGCCCAGGTGAATCAGCGGTGGTTTGTCGGGGGCGCGGGGGTCTATAATACTGGGCACGCTTCCCTCATAGCCTACAGGGTAGCGCTGTTGCCTCTGGGTGAGCCGGCTGGGGAACCAGTTTGGGAAACTGGGACTGCCCAGTGAGTTTGTCGGCAGCCCGCCGATCCCCCGGCGGAGCAGCAAACAAAATGGTGCAGTTCAGGTCTCTCCCGGTCTCCCCATTCTCCGAAACGGCTGCCCGTCGCCCCAACTTGCCCCCCCGGCTGCCCGGCTCTTCAGTCGAGGACAAACCCCACGAATCGTCCTGTAACGAGGTTAGAGGGTAATTCCAAAAGGTCGCCTGTACTTCTTCCCAAGATCTCGTAGGTACTCCTTCCACTCGCGCTCGTCCGGGGGTTCCGGCGCGCCCTCGCGCAGTCGTGATCGTTGCTGAACTGACGGGTCGAGGCGGGACTGCCGGCAAGCTTCCGCAACGACGTCTCCAAGAAAAGCGGGTGCGGAGGGTGCAAGGACGACGGACTTAATGAGCTTCTGTAGGTCACATTGAATCCACAGCCCGTTCTGGGCTGCGGCCCCTGGCTCGCACTGCGATCCGGTCGGTGGCCTAAGATAGTTCTCCGTCTTGATGTACATGAATCTCAATTCGCTTTCGTAAGCGTACCAGTGGCGTTTTTTCAATGCGGCGAGCACGACGTTCGAGGTCGGCTCGGGCACCAACTCCGCCTCGGGATCGATGTACTCCACCATGCCGGCTTGGACGGTCGACCCCAGTAGTCCCGCTTCACGCAAGCCGAAGGCCTTCGACGCTTCGCCAAACGTGGATCGGATCGCTACACCTTCGCTCTGCGTAGCATAGAGGGCCCACATAGCCGCAGACTCACTTTGCGAGACATGCCAGCAGTTCACAAAGACCATATGTCGATTACGCTGCCACCTGTACCAAGCCCTCATCCGGTCGTGAACAGTAGCATCATCAGGAAGTCTGGGAGGCGCTGCCTCAAGGACATCGTTTAGCGAGGAGAGGACCGCGAAGTGCAGCGCCCGGTTGTAGAGCATGGAAAGGAATTTCGCCAGGCTCATAAAGCGCCAAATCACGGCGTCACAGGCCGGTACCCTGGCAACCGACTGGTGCGAGTAGGGTATTGTCAGCGCGTGGATATCGGTTTGCACTCTACCGTAGCAAGGTATCGCGATTGCCTTTGCGGCGCAATCCTACTGTTCCCTCTCGGCACGCCAGGCCAAGTGAACTGGCGGACTGGCAGATGGAGGCGTTGGCTTCGGCTCCATCGTCGGTCGCTATGGGGACCGAAGGGGACGGCCTGGCCTGAGCCTCTCGCAATTTACAACTCCTCATTTATCATGCCGATACGAGACGACTCAAATGCCGGGCAAATCGCCGCTCGTTTGCTTTCAGCGCGTTAGCCCAGTCCCCGAAGCCCAGAATTGGCGAATCGGTCAGACCGTTCCCACAGGTTCGGGAAAGCGAAAGGCCACCGACTCCCCGCCCCCCGAAAAGCACGGTCACAGACTTTCCATATATTTTTCTACTCCCACAGTTTCATAGCGCTACAGCCAATTCCCACCTTCCGCCCACCCTGGCGCCGGCATGCTCGGGCGCTATCGTAGAGCCGGAAGTGGATCCCATGGAAGACACCCATCTCTCCGCCCAACAGTCCCAGGTCATCGACGCCCTGTCCAGCGGCGCGAACCTCACCCAAGCCGCCGCCCAGGCGGGCGTTCACCGCAACGCCGTCGCCAATTGGCGCAGCAGTTCCCCGCAATTCCGGCAGGCCCTTGCCGGCGTTCAGTCCGACCGCGAGCTCCTCTTTCGCGAACGCGCCGAAGAACTCGCCGGCCTGGCCTTCGATTCCCTCGGCGAAGTCCTCAAAGACCCCAAAGCCTCCCCGTCGGTCCGCCTAAGAGCCGCGATGTTCATCATCCGGACCGCCATGCCTTCCGCCCCGTCCAAAGCCAGGAAGTTACCTACTTTCAACAACGCCCCTCCGGAGCAACCGCAAAAAGAGCCCCCAGTTGCACAAGAACGCACAACCGAAAACCTGCACAAAAATGCACAAAAGCCGCAACCCTACCGTCGCCCCGAGCCGAAAGTCGGCCGCAACCAAGCGTGCCCCTGCGGCAGCGGCCGAAAATACAAGCGCTGCTGCCTCGGCAAGTCCCAAACCGCCGCTGCCTGATCTCGCGCTTGCAGCCGCCCGGGGACGGACGCGCCCCCCGGACTATCCCGCTTCCAACTTCGTCTAACAGGCGTGCGCGCCGGGCGGCGACCCAGTATGATTTGAGTAAGCAGCCATGTTGAGGAGAACAGTACCCGGGCTTCTCGCGAACCGGCTCGGGTCAGCCGCGCTCTCGTTATCGTCGTTCCTCATCGCAATGACATGGGGCGGCGCATCTCCGGCGGCGGGTCAGGCGATAAGAACTACGGTTGCTTCGGCGCAACTGGAAGGCACGACGTTCCCGCAGTGGATCGAAGACCTTGGCTACCGCACCACTCGGATCTATCCGTTGACCCTTGCCGCCTCCGGCTGCCCTTTTGTCGACGTGGATGTTTCCGGTATCCAGGTGTCGCTGATGCTCGATACCGGAACCGCCAGCGGCCTAGTGATCACTACCGACGCACCGCCGATTCCGCACCGCGTGGAAGGACGTGAGGAAGCGCTCAATCCCGATGGCAGCCACCGAGGCGAGTCGGTTCGCATCAGCCTCGATGGGATATCGGTCCTCGGACAGGCGTTCAGGAACGTGGCGGGGACTGTGGCCGACTGGAAGATGTTCTCCTCGACACCGTTTAACGGGACCGTGGGACTCGATTTCTTCCTCGATCGGCGCGTGACGTTGGATTACCGGTCAAGGAAGGTTGCCGCGGCTTCTTCGCCCCTGCCGGAAGAGCTGGACCGGAAGCGTTATCTCTCGCTCAAGCTGGTCGATCCGCTCAAGTCGCAAGGCCACATTCTGTATGCGCGAGCTCGAGTGAACGGGCGCGAGGCGATCGTCTACCTGGACACGGGTTATAACGTGTCCTTCATTTCCCCGGACTTCGCCGAAGGTCTGACGCGCGTCGAACGGCCCGGGAAGTTCAAGGTCTTTCGCGAGGGAGTTCCCCTGGAACTCGACGGCCGCAAGTTGATTCTCAACGAGCTTCGCGAATCTCCCATCAACCGCGGCGCGGGCTTTGACCTGCCGGTGGCACTGGCGCTCGGCAGCGATTTTCTGTCCCGATTCATCGTCACCATCGACATCCGCGCCAAGAAGCTGATCCTTGCGCTGGCGGAGTAAACACCTCGTCAAAGGCGTCACCGCTCGTCTTCGGCGCTGTTCCTGCCGGCGAGGTCGCCCGCCTGTTTTCCTAACCCGATTAAATTGGCCAGAAGCTGGTACGCGCCTTCGGTGCCGGCGGGGAGCTGGCGCCAGAGGCCGAGACCGACGTAGAGCCGGCGGCCTTTGCCGTAGCGGGCTTCTACCAATGCGCCTAGCTTCACGCCGGGGTTGTCCGGGAACGGGTCGGCCATGGAGACCAGGTCGATGTAGCGTTTGTCTTTTTCGCCGAGGAAGTAGAGGCCGCGCTCCTGCACCCAGTCCGCCCAGGTAGCCGGACCGATTTTGTTCGGGTAGTTGAAGACCGGGTCATCAGGCGCCAGGACTTTGACGGGAGCGGTTTCATCGGTGACGCGCATGGTGCGTTCTTCCATCGCGCCGGCGCTGTGGAGACCCTTGGCGGTTTCGTGGACCGATGCCATTATGGGACTGCGGTATTGCTTGGTCATCCCGTGGCCCTCTCACGCGGAAACGCGGTCGCTGTGCTTCAACCTGGGAAGCGCCTCGATCGATTTCCCCACTTTCGTCTGCGCCATGCGCAGTTCGTAGAGACTCTGCAGGTTCAGCCAGAACGCCGCGCTCGTGCCGAAGAAATGCGCCAAGCGCAATGCAGTGTCGCCGGTGATGGCGCGCTGGCCATGCAAGATGCTGGTCACACGGTTGGTTGGAACGTCCAGCTTGCGCGCCAGCTCGGCGGCGCTCATGCCGAGTTCTTTCAGTTCTACGGCCAGGTGTTCGCCGGGATGAATTGCGGTAAGCGGCATGGCGTCCTCCTAGTGATAGTCAACAATCTCCACGTTCGACGGTCCCGGCGCTCCGTTGGGCCATTCAAAACAGATCCGCCACCGATCGTTGATGCGGATGCTGTACTGCCCCTTACGATCCCCCGCCAGCGCTTCAAAACGATTACCGGGCAGGGCGGTGAGGTCCTTGAGCGCCGTGGCCGCGTCCAGCCGATCGAGCATAACCGCTGCAGCTCCTTTCGAACTGGGGTTGCTGCCGGGATACGGCAGCAACCCGCTGCAGCGCTTTCATAGGATCGCATGAGAACAGATGGAGGTACACCGCAGCCGCTACCAGGTGTAGTGCGCAGTGTACGTGAGCGTCTTCTCCTCATCGGGCTGAAGGGTCACCTCGTATTCGATGGTCCTGCTGTCCGTTTGCCGGTGCGGCGAGGATTCCTGCGTGATCACCCAAGTCGACCAGCGGTAGAGGTGCTCGACGACTCGCACTGTCGCCGCTTCTTTCTTGTGATTGCGCAGTTTGATCTCGAACGATTCGTCGAGCCAGCCGGGCTGAAACTGCGATTGAAAATGCGTTTGCCGGCGCTGGCCGGTAATGTCGAAAGCATTGCCCGTGTACACGCGCACGGTTTCGTCTTTAGGCGTGTGGTCGATCTCGTTTTCGCCGGTGAACTCCACCTGGCCGTCCTGGTCGCGGCGGTAGAACCGCACCCGGCCTTTTGGCAACGGCACGCCGAGGTGGTTGGCGTCGCTATTGGCGAACTCGCGCATGATCCAGACGTGCGGATTCGATTCGGTGCCATACTGTTGAACCTGCCGCAGATCCTGGTTGCCCCAGCGCCGGTCGGTCACGACCCCATCGTACACGTACAGCCGTTTGGTTTGGATGCCGGAAGCGCGTAGAAACTCCACCTGCTTGGTTTCGCGGTCGCGAAGCGTGGTGGGCTGAGGGAGCGTGTAGAGGTGATAGTCTTCGAAGGCTTTCTCGGTAACCTGGGGCGCAGGCGCGGGTGGGCCCATGCTCGCGCCGCTGGTTTGGGCAAACATGGCCATCGTTGTCGGCTGCAGCTTGCTGACATCTCCCGCCATCAGCTTGATATGCGCATGTTCGAACGCCTTTCCGCTCTGGTTGTCGAGCGTGACCCAGCCGACCAAGTCCAGCGTGTCACCGGTTTCGGGCGCGACGATATTGTAGTCGCTCGTCCAACTCAAGCCTCCCGAAACGTAGCTGAGCTCGGCGTCGAACCGGGCGGGTTGAGGCGAGAACAGAATCCAGTCGAGCATGGGCTTGAGGATCGTGTCGTCGCCCAGCGCGGGAAAGATAGGCTGGCCGGGCAGCGAGAACTGCAACTTTCCATCCACCTCGACGATCGGCTGCCCGGCGCCACCCGACGCCATACCCATCTGGTTCGCCGAATATTGCGACCCGTACCGGCTCATGGCCTGATAGTGCGGGACGTAGCCGCTGCGCAGGATCTTGCCGGTTACGACGCGGCTGGTGCCGTCCAAATTCCGCACGGCGAAATCGATGCTCTTGCCTTCGAACAGGTTGAGCAGGAGATCTTGCGATACGGGGTCGTTGCGGTAGTTCTGCTCCAGAACCTGGAGCGCGTGGTTCCCCGCGGGGTCGCGCAGGATTACCGAGTCGGGCTCAACCTGGGCGGTCGCACCGGAGAAGCGGACGGTGTTATTGCCGGTTTTCAAATCGAGGGGGACCGTTTCGCGAACCACCGCGAAGTTCTGGTTGTAAATGGTCAGAGCGGGATCAGCGCCGAAGACAAGAGCTGTGAGGAGGACGCACAGTGCCGCAAAACGGCCACAAGCGCCCGTGACGAGTAGGGTCCGCATGTCTGGTTGACGCGCGAATCGCCGGAATTGTTGCCCGCGCCGGTACTTTGACCTGGGACAGAAGCGGCTGGGGCGCGCCAGTGGTAAGATTTCCCCAAGGATGCCGGTCTATTGCGAACAGCCGCCGACTGCCGCGCTCGCCCGCTGGGTGGAGTGCGCCTGGTCTTTGGATTGCTCGACGGCTATAGCCGGACATCGGGTCCCGCCGGATGGCTGTCTCGATATCATTTACGATCGCGGCCACGGGCTGCGCGCCATCGGCGCCATGACGGTAGAGCAACGCTTCGATTATCCGCGAGGCGCTTGTCTGGCCGGGATCCGTTTTCGGCCGGGTATGGCCGGGGCCTTCCTGGGCGCCTCGCCGGCGGAATTAACCGATCGGTCGGCGCCGCTCGACGACCTGTGGCATCGTCGCGCGCGCGAGTTGGCGCGCCGGCTGGACGACGCCAAATCGATTCGGGATGCCATGGGTATCCTGCTCGGCAATTTGTCCGGCCCCGCCGCCGCGCCCAACCCCGTCCAGCAGGCCATCGAAGCGCTGGCCGCGGCGAATGGAAACGCGGACCTCGAAAGCGCGGCATGCCAGGCGAATTTGAGCCCGCGCCAGTTCCGGCGCCGTTGCCTGGAAGAAAGTGGCCTCACACCTAAGCGGCTGAGCCGCGTACTGCGCTTCCGGCACGCTTGCCGCATCGCCCGCGCCGCCGAGCGGCCGAACTGGCCGGATATCGCTCTCGAAGCCGAATATTTCGATCAGGCCCATCTCATCCGCGACTTCCACGAGTTCACCGGCCTCACGCCGATGGCCGTTTTTTCCAATACCCCGGATGGCAGCGGCGGCTAACATCGAAGCATGAAAATCACACCTGTTCTGATCGTGGAAGAGATCGAGACGTCGCTTACGTTCTGGATGGACCGGCTGGGATTCGCCAAGACCGTGGAAGTGCCGGAAGGCGATCGGCTCGGATTCGCGATTCTTGTGCGGGACGGCGCGGAAGTGATGCTGCAGAGCGTAGAGAGCGTGCGCAAGGACGCGCCGCAGTTTGTGCCGAAGCCCGGAGTGGGTAGCGTTGGCTTATTTATCGAAGTCGAGGACTTTGCGGACGTTTTGAAGCGTCTGGACGGCTACCCCGTCGCCCTGCCGGAACGAACCACCTTTTACGGCATGCGCGAGATCGGCGTGTTCGAACCGGGCGGCCACACGGTAGTATTCGCAACGCGGACTTCGGCGTGACGCTTCCGCGGCGGCTCACCCGGAAACCGTAGCCGATCTTGTGTACCAGTCTCTCAAGACATCGGAGAGCGCGGCAGACACGCCGGCATACTCGCTGCCCTGCTCCATTGCTCGCATTGCTTCCTGTTTCTTGCCGGCAAGCGCGGCAGCCAGAACATTTCCGGCGGCCAGGTGGAAGCGGCGATGCAGATCCACGGTCTTTTGGTAATCCGCGGTTCGCTTCATGGCTGGGCCGATCGTCGGGCCGTGGATCCATTTGCCGAAAGCGCACTGATCGTCCCGCCGGACGGCGTCAACGGTGGTGTTGCTGGACCGTGTCTCAACGGCCGCGCATAACCGCTGCTTCCAGACGGCATGAGCGTCGAGAGCATTCCGGATGTGTTCGGAAGCGTCGGAATCGCAATCGGCAGTGACCATTGCCTGCAGCCGGAGCACCACCAGATTGATCGCGTGCGCCTCTCTGGACAGCCGGTCACAAGTGGCGGCGCTGCGCTCGGCCTGCGCGGCCGCCGATTGCGTGACCGTATCCATTTGGGTAATGGCCTGCGCGATTTGCGCGATTCCGGCGCTCTGTTCCTGACTGCCGAGGTGCACTTGCTCCATCAACGTTCGTACCCTACCCACATCTTCGGTAATGCCGCGTATGGCAGCCGCCAACTGGTCTACCTTGGTCCTTCCGCTGCTCGATTTAGCAATCGATTCCTCGATCAAAACCGTGGTGTCCTTGGTTGCCTGTTCGCACCGGCGCGCCAGGCCGCGGACCTCGTCCGCGACCACCGCGAACCCCAAACCCGCTTCGCCGGCCCGGGCGGCTTCCACCGCCGCGTTGAGGGCGAGAAGGTTGGTCTGGAAGGCGATCTCTTCGATGACCTTGACGATTTTGGAGATCTTTCCGCTCTGCGTACTGATCTCGCCCATGGCCACCACCATTTCGTCGAGGGACCGGTTCGCCTCCACAAATCTCTGCTGCGCGTGAGTCACCAGACCTGCAGCCGTCTGCAGATTCTCGCTGTTTTTGCGGGCCATGGCATCGATTTCGGTACTGGAAGCGGAGGTCTCCTCCAGCGATGCAGCCTGCTCGGACGAGCCCTGTGCCAGCGACTGACTGTCGGAACTCATCTCGGTGGCGGCGGCTGCAAACTTCACGGCGCCTTCGCTCATCTCCACAACCGCGTGGCGGAGCGTGCCCGTGACGCGGAAGACAAGCCACAGCACAACGCCCGCAACCGACAGGTTCACGCCGACGAGGACAAATGCGATCCAGCGGCTGCGGAAGATGTCGGTTCGCGCTTGCCGATCGGACGCGGCCAGCGCTTCTCGCTCACGTTGGGACACCAGTTTGGCGGAATTCCCGACTTCTTCGAGTAACGGCAGCATCCTATCCCGCAAAGTTGTATGCGCTTCATCGAACCGATTGGCGGCGGCAAGCGTCAGATACTCCTTGGCGTTCGCGACCCAGCTCGACGCGTCCCGGTCCATGACCTCGATGGCTCTTGCGGCTGCTTCATCCGAAACCATGCGGCGCAATTCGCCCGCACGTTGCCTAACGGCGCCTTCGGCCGCTTCCAACTTGTGAATGCTGTCGCCGACAGCGTCAGGCGAATGACAGGAGGAACACTGCACGCCCGAGGCGGTCTGCCCTTGGCCATTGGCGGACGAATGGCGTTCCATTTCCTGTATGGTATAAGCGATTTGTTCGTGTACGGATTCGTCTTTGAGATCCTCAAAGGCGTTCTGCGTGGCGACGATAAGGTCCAGTTTTTTGGCCGTTTTGTTTACGGCTTCGTCCAGGGAATTGCCCAGCGTGGCAATGGCTCGCAAAGACGTAAAGCCGAGCGCCAGCAGAGACAACACTAGCGCTGCCAGACCGGCTGTCAGCTTTGTCCGGACCGTAGACCGATTCATCCGTTTCCTTTCGCACTTGCCGTGACAGGGTTCTGATGGCCTTGGCTGTGCGATAACAGTCTGCTACCGCTCATCGCTTCGCCACCTGCCGCAACGGCCTCTGGCATCTGGATTTCTTATCGGCAGAGCGGATGAGAGAGTATAGGGCCGGGTCCGGATTTATTTCCGATACGCGGCCAGCGGCACGGCGTTGGTGCTGGTGAAGAACTTCAGCACGGCGCGAAAGCTCCGCTTCGGTGAAGCCGTCCAGGAGGGCGTTCCATCGCCGCTCGCGCCAAAACGCCCAGCGCGAGGGTGTGACGGTGGACTTTCGTCTGGGCAACGCCTCCGCCATGCCGTTCGCGAACGACAGCTTCGTCTTGGTGGTTTGCCGCGCGGCATTCAAGAACTTCTCCGAACCGGTTCGGGCCTTGCGGGAGATGCATCGAGTGCTGCGGCCGGGGCGCAAACCGAATTCACCAAGACCGAGATCGCGGATAACGGGCTGGGCTTTGAGCTGTGGCTGGCGAAATAAGCGGCGGTCACTTGGCCCGGGACGCCTCGATTTCCGCCATTTCCGCATCGCTCAAGCGAAACTCCATGGCGCCGATGATTCCGTCCACTTGAGCGGCGGAGCGCATTCCCACGATGGCGCCGGTCACGGCCGGGTTCGCCAGCGTCCACGCGATGGCCGCTTCGCCCGCGGACCGCCCGTGCGCCGCGCCGATGCGTTTCAGCAGTTCGGCCAACTCCAGGTTGCGGGTGAGATGGGGTTCCTGAAACGCCAGCGCGCGGCGGCGGAAATCGTCGGCGGGAAACGCGGCCACGCGTTCGCGGGTCATCTTGCCCGTGAGCAGGCCGGACTTCATCGGCGAGTACACGATCGCCCCGATGCGCTTGGCCAGGCAGTATGGCAGAATCTCCGCTCCCATCTCCGGCGATATCGCCGAATACGGCGGCTGCAGCGAAGCGATGGGCGCGATGGCGCGGCATCGCTCCATCTGCGGCACGTAGAAATTAGAAACGCCGATCCACCGCACCTTGCCTTCATCGCGGAGCTTGACAAGCGTGGACCACGCCTCCTCGATGTCGCGCTCCGGTTCGGGCCAGTGCATCTGGTACAGATCGATGGTGTCGAGCTTGAGCCGCCGCAGGCTGTCTTCGCATTCCCGGCGAATCGAATCGGCCTTCAGGCAGCTCGAGATCTCGCCTTTTTCATTCCAGATGCGGGAGCACTTGGTGAAGACGTACGGCCGGTGGGCGAGGCCCGCCAGCGCGCGCGCCACCACTTCTTCGGAATGCCCCAGGCCGTATACCGGCGCGGTATCGATCCAGTTGATGCCCAGATCGAGAGCGCGGCGAATGGCGGCAATCGATTCGTCATCGTCTTGCGGACCCCACGCGAAGGTCCAACCTCCGCCTCCCATCGCCCAAGCTCCGATGCCGATGGGCGTCAATTCCAGATCGCTCGTTCCCAGAATTCGTTTTTGCATCTTTACTACGATAACCTGCCGGGGGCTGATTGCGCGGAGGCGCCAAAGCGGACGCGGGAGGCTGATGCGTGCCCGTCTCGCGATGCCGTCAGGTAGCGAACAAACCCTCCGCAGCCCGGTAAACCTGGGATCAAACAGGAGGAACTCGATGCGCTCCGGCGACCGTCGCGACTGCAAAAACTGTTTGCGCCACGTCCGGAACATGAGAAAACCGGCCGCGGAATCTTACTACCTTTTTCAGGTTTTCCAGCGGACGGTGGAATGGGCTGGTTTCCGGGAGAAGCTACCTGAGGCTTCAAACGGGAAAGCCCGGATCCGAGTCCGGGCCTTCCACAAGAAGCTGGAAAGGAGGATCCAGCTTATGATCCTCTTGCCGGTAAAGATCCGGTCCATTGCTGGCCGGCTTACGGCGCTGATCGTTTGGACCCGTAAGGGCCGACGATAAAACGTCGTGCGGGAACCGGGGTAAGCCGCCCCGGTTCCTGCTACCAGCATCATAGCGCAGCCCACTGCGATTTTCCACCTTAGTACACGGTTTCGCAAGTACGGTGACGTATTGAGCAACCGCTCCCTGACGGTCACGGCTCGGAAACGCGATCCCCTCACTTCTTGCCCTCGCCTTTTACCACGGTGGCATCCAGTTCCCCTTTGGCCAGCCGCACGTGAATGCGCGAGCGCGCCTTGGCCGCGGCGGCATCCTTCAAAATCCCCGCATGGTTCGAGACGATGGCGTAGCCGCGCTCCAGAATCCGCAGCGGGCTCAGTTGGGAAAGCTTGGCGTCGAGTTGCTCGAAGGCCGAGCGCCGCCGCGCCAGGCGAACGCGCATAGTCTCGACCGCCGCCGCCCGAGCGGCTTCCATGCGTCTGCGGTCGGCCGCCAGACGCGGGCGAACGTCGAAGCGCCGCAGCCTCGTTTCCAAGCCGCGCCGCGCACGCTCCCGGCCGTCGATCGCCACGCGAATCCGTTCCCTGATCCGGTATTCCTGTTCATCCACCCGTTGCAGGCCGCGGCCCACCCGCCGCTGCAGCAGACTGAAAGCCCGGTCCACACCCTGCTGGCGCAGCCGGCGCTCCAGCATAGCCAGCCGATAGCGCATCCCTTGGCCGCACTTCAAGCGCGCCGCCGAGACCCGATCCAGAAGCTCACTTGCGAGTGGCGCCACAATCTCGGCCGCCGCGGAGGGAGTGGGAGCCCGCTGGTCGGCTACGAAATCGGCAATGGTAACGTCTGTCTCGTGTCCCACGGCGGAAACGATGGGTGCCTCGGAGGCGGCGATGGCTCGGGCCACGGCTTCTTCGTTGAAAGTCCACAGATCCTCCAGGGAACCGCCGCCGCGCCCCACAATCACCACATCGGCCCATCGCGAACGGCTGAAGTATTCGATGCCGCGGCAAACTTCCTCCACCGCGCCCTCACCCTGCACCCGGGAGGGATAGAGGCGCACGTGCACGCCCGGGAAGCGGCGCGACAGAATCTGGATCATGTCCGCGATGGCCGCGCCCTGGGGCGAGGTCACGATGCCGATCCGGCGCGGAAAGCGCGGCAGCGGCCGCTTCCGCTCCGCCCGAAACAGCCCTTCCGCCATGAGCTTCTTCTTGAGCTGCTCGAACGCCAGTTGCAGCGCGCCCAAACCTTGCGGCTCGATCAGTTCCACCAGCAATTGATATTCGCCGCGCGCTTCGTAGACGTCGATGCGCCCGCGAGCCGCGACCGCCAGCCCATCCTGCGGTTTGAACTTCCAATAGCGGTGCGCCGAACGGAAGGCCACGCAACGCACCTGCGCCTCGCGCTCCTTGAGCGTGAAGTAGTAATGCCCGCTGGTAGCGAGCTTCAGCCCGGAGATCTCGCCCGATACCCAGATGTCCGGGAACTCCGCGCCCAGCAGGGCGCAAATCGCGGCGTTGAGCTCGCTTACCGAGTAAACGCGCCGCTCCGGCGCCAGGTCGAATTCGAGCGCAAATTGCTCCACGGCTCACTCCTACCGAGGCTATGGTAGCGCGCCCGGCGCGAGGCATGCTCCGGCGGCTTTCCCGCCTGTGCTACCATGCCCTACCAAGATGCGCTATTCCATTTTCTCTCTTGCACTCGCTTTGTCTCTATCGGCCCAGCCACCGGCCACGCCCGCTCCCGAGGGCGGCGGCCGCGGTTCGGCTTCCCAAGCTGCCGCTCAACCCGGAGGCGCTGCCGCCGCCACGGCCGGCGCTACACAGCAGCTCGGCAACGATGTTCTTCTAAAACATATCGACGACCTGATGTGGCACGTGCTCCTCGGCGACATCGCCGATATCGACAAGGTGGAATACACCAGCCTGCCGCCCGCTCACCCCACCAACCCACGCGCGCCCGGCGCCGCCAATCCGCTCATCATTCGCGCCTACACGTTCATTCCCAAAAACCTCGACCGCTCCAAGAAACAGCCGCTCATCGTGTTTTGCCATCAAGGTGTGCACGCGAACGAAGATACGCGCGACGCCCACGTCTTCCGCGAGCTTCTCGCGCAGGGCTACTCGATCGTCTCTTCCGATTATCGCGGCAGCACGGGCTATGGACGGCCATTCTATGAGCAGATCGATTACGGCGGCCGAGAAGTGGACGACGTTTACCTGGGCATGCAATGGATGCTCGAAAACAATACCTTCCTCGACCCCAAGCGGGTGGGCATCGTCGGCTGGAGTCACGGCGGCCTGATCACGCTCATGAACATTTTCGCCCACCCCCAAGCCTACGCCGTGGCCTACGCCGGCGTCCCTGCCAGCGACCTGGTGGCGCGCATGGGCTACGAACCGGCCGCCTACGCCGCGCTCTATTCGGCCCCGTACCACATTGGCCACACCGTCCGCGACGACATCATGGAGTACCGCCGCCGCTCGCCCGTCTACCACGCCAAGGAGCTCGCGACTCCATTGCTCATCCACAGCAATACCAACGATGAGGACGTCAACGTGCTCGAAGTGGAGCACCTCATCGATGCGCTCAAGGCCGAAGGCAAAAAGTTCGACTACAAAATCTACCAGGACGCCCCCGGCGGTCACTATTTCAACCGCATCGACACCAAGCTGGCCAAGGACTCGCGCCGGGAAATCTATGAATTCCTGGCCAAGTATCTGAAGCCGGATAAGCCGGTGCAGTAGGGTAAAGTGGCGGCTTGCAGCCGAGCGTTCCACTATAACCCGCGTCGAAAGATGTGCCAGCTCAAAGTCCGAGGCGGCGACCATACGCTCATGTGGACTGTTTCCGAGCGGGCGACGGTACGGACGGAGCGAGCAGTGCCGCTTCCCCTGTGGCCTATGACAGCCGGGCGGCCCAATTCCATGGAACGGCGTTTCACGGGATGAATACGGTTGTCGGATGGGTGGACTGTCGCCGAATAACAATTCGACGCCGAGGGGGGGTGGATCTCCAGGACGTCTCTTCGAGGAAGCGGGCGCTGGCCGCAAGAGCCCACAAACCGGGGTGCTCAATCCCGTCTGCTATCGATCTGTCTGCTACACTACGGGCGAGCCAATGAATTGCCAGGTTCTAGCCAGGGAAGAGTGGCGCCGATAATGCTGAAAAGGTTGGTTATCTTTGTACCTGGATCCGGCGCATTCCGGGCGGGGGTTTTGGTCGCAGTGCTGGGTTGACAGGGCGTTCGGCAGCTTCCTGACGTTTCGGGATAACCTAACTTTTGGTGAGGTAATCCCGAAATG
>JBEKYD010000032.1:0-36798 GCA_049511335.1 Bryobacteraceae bacterium
GTGCGGTGGTATCCGGAACCATCCGCAAACTATTCCTCAGCAAACCGGGCGGCAACACGATATACCAGTTCGACGAAATGGGGGTGTATTGTTACTACTACGCGCACTTGGATGGGTACGTGAAAGGGTTGCACGAGGGAATGCCGGTCAAAAGTGGGGACGTCATCGGTTTTGTAGGATCGACGGGAAATGCGGATCCGCGCACGCCACACTTGCATTTCGCGATCACCGATTTGGGGCCGGAAAGGCTGTGGTGGAAGGGGAAGGCCGTTGATCCATATCCTTTCCTGGTAGCCGCGGTGAAGCGGGTGAAATAGCGGACGATCTTCTCTCGGAGATTCGCAGGTTCCTCCCCGAAAGTCGCCCAGCGTTTACCGATGTGGAGGATTTGTTGATCGGGCCCGACTGGCCCGAAACGGCGTCGAGGAAGCTCCAAGCGCAGGCCGATTCATACCGTCGACACTACTCCAGAGCCGCCAGCGTGCCGAAGGTCCGATGTATTGGGTAGAAGAACTCGTCCGATTAACGCGAGCGCCGGCACCTGGGAGCGCTTACCGTTTGGGCCGCTTCGGCCAACACACGGAGAGCGCGGTTGACCGCCTCGCTGTCAGGAAACATGTTGGCGAGGTCGGGTTCAATCAGCACCAGGTTCGTCCCGGCCGTCGCCCGGCGATAGAACTTGCCTCGAACGCCGCCGGCCAACTTCGAAAGATCATATTCCTTTCGCATGTCATCACCGCGTTTCGCTGCCGGTTCCTCCTTCATGCTGTCTTCGACCCAGTCAGGTTATTGCGCGCCGAATGAACGACTGAGCCGAGTCTTGAAGGGTGCTGAAGAAACTCACTTGTGCCCTCTTGGAATATCACAGGCTAAAGCCTGTTTTTCGGCGCTCTCTCAAGGCTCTACCAGCAGCATGGCCGACGCGTGCGGCGCCAGTTTCACGCTGAATCCGCCTTCGAACCTTCCCAGGGTTTTCCCCTCCCACACATCGCGCACCGCGACCGTACCGGACAGGCCCAGATCTTTCCACTCGACATGCACATCGTGGACGCCCTCGTCGCCGCGGTGAAAAAGGGCGACATATTTGGCCGATGAGCCGCTCGCCTCGCTGGTCCATGCAACATCGTCGCCGCGCGCGAAAAGCTGCCGGCTCCCGACGGCCTTTTGGTCCGCAGCCAAAACCTGGTCGTTGGTGAGGAGCGAAAGTGTCCACGCATCCAGGCTGGGCAGGTCGCCGCCGAACATCAGCGGAGATCGCGCCATCGACCAGAGCGTCATGAGCGTGCGCTGTTCGTCGCGCGTGAAGCGGGTGGCGCGATCGTCGCCCCGCTCCGCGCGCATCCCGATGCGGCCGAGCGGCAGCATATCGCCGTCGGGCCATGCGCCGGGCCGCGCGTAGGCGCTCCACTGAGCGAGGTAGCCGAACGCAGCACGAAGATCTTTCCAGAGGTCCCAGACATCGTCCGAGACGCGCCACAGGTTGGCGTTGGCGGCGTAGAAATCGGCTTGCGCCAGATCGGGGGGACCGGGCGACAAGCTCAGCACGATGGGCCGGCCCGATTTCACGATCGCCCGATGCAGCGCCTCGATTTCGGCGGCATGCAAGGGCCGGGCCATGTCGTCGGCCTTGATGTAGTCCACGCCCCAGGAGGCGTAGAGCGCCACCAACGAATCGTAGTACGCCTGCCCGCCGGGCCGCGCCACGTCCACGCCGTACATATCCGTGTTCCATTTGCAGGTGGATACCCGGTCGGCGACGTCGCCGGCGCGGGCGCTGCTTCCGAAAACCGGCAGATTCCCGGCCACCGCGCGTCGTGGAATCCCGCGCATGATGTGAATCCCGAACCTCAGCCCAAGGCTGTGAATATAATCCGCTAAAAGACGAAAACCGCGGCCGCCGGCGGAGGAGGGAAACCGGCTCTCGGCGGGAATGAGCCGCCCGTAGCCATCCATAGCCAACTCGGCATCGGAGCGGTACCCGTGCGCCTGGGCGTTGGGGTCCGACCACTGAATATCGACCACGATGTACTGCCAGCCGTGGCTCTTGAGCTTCGCCGCCATCACGCCGGCGTTGGCCTTCACTTCGGCTTCGGTCACCGTGGTGCCGTAGGCATCCCAACTGTTCCAACCCATCGGCGGTGTGTCGGCCACCCCGGCGGCAACCAGGCGGCAAGCCGCCCAAGCAGCGATGCCGGCCGCGACCGTTCTTGAAATCCCGATCACACCGGTTGCGCCCTCTGCCGAGCCTTGTGCTCGGCCACGTAAGTGTCGAGATACGCGCCGAAAGCCGCGGACAGAGCCTTCACCGAGCCGCTGGCCGTGCCCGTCTTGCGGCCTTCGATCTCCACCACTGGCAGCAGGTCGCGCGTGGTGGAGGTGATGAAGACTTCTTCAGCCAGTTCCAGATCAACCGGCAGCAACGTCTTTTCCACGATCTCTACGCCCGGTACGTGGACTTCATTGAGCAGCACCTCGCGCGTGATGCCCGCCAAACAGCCGGAGGCAAGCGGCGGCGTAAAAACCGTATCGCCCACGGCCGCGAAGATGTTCGCCGAGGTGCATTCGGCCACTTCGCCGCGCTCGTTGAGCAGGATGACCTCGTCGAATCCGCGGCGCTGCGCAGTCTCGAGCCACGTCAGGTTCATGGCCCAGGAGAGAATTTTGGTCCCGGCGAAATTGCAGGCCGCGTGGCGCGCCTCGGGCTGGTACGCCAGGCGCACGCCGCGTCCCCAATTCTTGGTGTCGGCAGTCAGCGCGATGACGTCGGTCTCGCGCGCATTCGCGGCGGCCCACGTTCCGCCGTTGTTGCGGACGATGGCCAGCCGAAGAGTGGAATTCCGCGCATGGTTGGCTTCCACCAGCTCCAGCAGGCGCAGGCGGACCGCTTCCGGATCGCTGGGCAGGGCGATGTGAAACGCCGCCGCGTCGCGCGTGAGCCGCGCCCAATGCCTCTCGAAGGCAAACAAAACGCCGTCCTGAACCCGCAGCGTGCTGAAAACGCCCCAGCCCGAAAGCAGCCCCACCTGCCCCGCCGCCAGGACGGGATCGGTGGCCTGCCGGATTGCGTCGTTGTGCAGAATATATCGATGAAGCACGAAACCATTCTATCGCGCGGCAAAATCGATATTGCACCGAGTCAAGCCTTCCGCTTCACTGCTCCAGCACGTGGAACATGTTGACGTTACGGTGTAGTCGAACTTGTAGCGCAAAACCGCTGTTCCGTATACCCATTGCTGGAAGAACCGAAGGGCTTTCCGGCCGATAGCGATTCCCACCAGCGGCCCTTGGCACACCGCGCGCTCACCAGGCAGCACACTTGGTAGAATCGTTTTCGTTCGGTTCTGAGCACGAACAGGAAAACCTCCTCCATGAGAATATTCCGGTACAGCCGGCTCGCCATGGCGGCCGGCGCTTGCCTACGCGCCGGCGCGCTCGCTGGGTTACTCGGCGCGCTCCTTCCCTGGCACGCGGCCGCTGCCACCAATACACTTCCGCGAGCCTGGAGCGCTCAGTGGATTGATTCCGCCGATGGCCCGGCGCGCGACGAGAACGTCCGCTACTTTCGAAAGCCGCTCGCGCTGGACAAAGTTCCCGCGCCATTCCTGGTGGATGTCAGCGCGGATGCGCGTTTTGAGCTCCACGTGAATGGCAAGCGGGTCGGCAGTGGACCGGCTCTGGGCGATGTGCATCACTGGCGCTATGAGACCTTCGATCTGTCTCCCTATCTCCATGTTGGCTCCAACCTCGTCGCCGCCATGGTATGGAACCACGGGGTCTTCGCCGCCATCTCGCAAATGAGCTCGCGGACCGCGTTTCTGCTATCCGCCCAGGACCCGGCCAATGCCGCCGTGAATACCGGTGAAAGCTGGCAGGTCAGCCGCGAAATGGGCCGAAGCGCCGCGCCCACCAAGGCTCGCGGCTATTTCGCCGCTGGACCCGCGGAGGTCATGGACGGCAGGAAGATCGATTGGAACTGGGATAGCCCCGAAGACGCCCAGACCCGCTGGCTGCCGGCCCGCCCTCTCGGGCACGCCTCCGTTCGCGGTGTTGAGGACAGCCCAACTCCCTGGATGCTCGTCCCCGATCGGTTGCCGCCCATGACCTATACGCCGGTTTCAGCCGGGCGAGTGGTCCGTGTATCGGGCCTGGCGGGCGCTGCCCCTATCTCGCTCGAACACCCGCTGGCCGTTCCGCCGCATAGTAGCGTCACCATCCTGCTCGATCGCAGCGCTCTTACCACGGCTTATCCATCGCTTGAAATCGGCGGCGGCAGAGACTCCACCATCGATCTCACTTACGCCGAGGCTCTCTATGATGCCGACCATCACAAGGGCAATCGCAATGAGACCGCCGGCCGTCATATCGAGGGCCTTCGCGATCGATTCATAAGCGACGGAGGCAAGCGGACCTACATAACTCTTGGGTGGCGCACCTGGAGATATCTGCAAGCCGAAATCAAGACCGCGGAGACGCCACTTACAATTGAGAATCTCGAAGGCTTCTATACCGCCTATCCGTTCCATCGAACCGCGCGCTTCGAGAGTAACGATCCCGAGCTCGCTCGTATCTGGGAGACCGGATGGCTTACCGCCCAGTTATGCGCCCACGAGACTTATATGGATACGCCCTATTGGGAGCGGCTCCAATACATTGGCGATACCCGCATTCAGGCCCTCATTTCTTATGCCATCGCGGGAGACGACCGGCTGGCCCGCCAGGCCTTGGAAGCTTTCCACGATTCGCTCATGCCGGACGGACTCACGCAGAGCCGTTATCCGTCCTCGCTCACCCAGATCATCCCTCCCTTCTCGCTGCTCTGGGTTGGCATGCTGCACGATTACTGGCAATATCGCGACGATCCTACCTTCGTCGCCTCGCTCGTCCCCGGTACCCGCGGCGTTCTGGATTGGTTCGCGGCGCGCCAGCGCCCGGACGGCCTGCTAGGCCCGATCGAGTGGTGGCCGTTTGTCGATTGGAGCCCGCCCGATTTTGTCTCGGGCGTGCCTCCGCAGGACGCGGACGGCCGCTCGTCGGCTTTGACGCTTCAGTTTATCGAGGCGCTTCGGTATGCCGCCGCGCTCGAAGATCAATTCGGTGAGAAAGACCGCGCCGCCCAATATCGCCAACGGGAACACCGGGCCTCGGAAGCACTGATGCGGCTGAGCTGGTATGAACAGGCAGGGCTGCTAGCCGACACACCCGCCAGGAACCATTTCAGCCAGCAGGCCAATTCCCTGGCAGTATGGCTCGACGTGATCCCAAGACCCTTGCAGCCGGCCGTGATGGAGAAAGTCCTGGACTCCGACGATCGAAGTAACATGTCGCCGGCGAGCTACTATTTCCGCTTCTATGTCGCTGGCGCCATGGTTCATGCCGGTTTAGGCGACTTGTACATTCCGCAGCTCGAGCCATGGCGCAAAATGCTTCAGCTCGGTCTCTCCACCTGGGCCGAGACGCCGGAGCCTACCCGCTCCGATTCGCACGCATGGAGTGCCCATCCCACCTTCGATCTGATGACGATTGTCGCCGGCATCAACCCGGGAACTCCGGGATTTTCCAGCGTGGAGATCGCCCCCCACCTGGGAAGCCTGGAGCACGTTGCCGCATCCATGCCAACACCGCATGGCCCGGTCGAGGTGTCGTATGAGAAAGCGAACCAGAGCTGGACCGCCCAAATCAAGCTCCCCGAAAATGTTTCCGGTAACCTGACCTGGCACGGCCAGCTACTGCCGCTGCACGCGGGCATGCAAACGCTGAAACTCAACCAATAAGTTGTAGGGCGGACGCCCTCGTCCGCGGCCGGCCCCCTGGCCGGCTCTTCGAGGGGACCGGAGACTTGATTGTCGGCGAGAAGTGCGGGACGAGGGCGGTCCCGCGCGGACCAGGGGGTCCGCCCGGGGGGCCACCTACTAATGATGCCGTGCTGACTCTTACGAAAGGAGCCACGCTCGCCTCACCGATTTCCCCCCTCCGCGGTGGCTGGCTTGGTTGGCGGTTGCGGCCTGTTGTGGTTGGGAAACACCGGGCGTTTCGGCGCTGGCGTCGGGTGGTCTTTCATCTGTTCGATCGCCAGGGCCACCGCGCGCTCCAGTTGCGGATCGTCGCCCTCATGCACCGACTGGGGATCCAGCTCCACAACCACATCGGGCGCCTGGCCTTTATTCTCCACATCCCACTGGCCCTCGGGATTGAAAAACCCGAAGCTGGGCGCGGTCACGTTGCCGCCGTCCATCAGCGGCGGATAGTTGCCCACACCTACCAACCCACCCCAAGTGCGCTTGCCCACCAACGTGCCCACTTTGTTGTAGTGGAACATCCACGGCATGAAGTCGCCGCCCGAGCCGGAAAATTCGTTTGTGATCATGATCTTGGGCCCAAAAATGGCCGCCGCCGGCGTGCGGTAAATGGCGCCGTAGCGCGGGCTCCAAAAGCCCTCCAGCGGCCGGCTCAACACGTCGATCACGTAGTCCGCCGCTTGCCCGCCGCTATTAAACCGCTCGTCGAGAATGACGCCCTGCTTGTCCGACTGGGCGAAGTAATAGCGCGTGAAGCTGGTCAATCCGCCCTGGCCCGTATCCGGCATGTAGACGTAAGCTAGTTTGCCGCCGCTCAGCTCGTCCACCTTGCGGCGATTGCCCTCGATCCATGCCTGTGTGCGCAACTGCGCCTCGCTCGCCAGAGGCACGACGGTGATCTCGCGCGCATTGGCCCCTGAGGCATCCGAGGCAATTTTCAGAATGACCCGCTTGCCCGCGGTGTTCTCCAGCAGGCGCGATACGTCGTCTTTGGCGGTCAGCTCCTCGCCGTTCACCGCCAGCAGGTAGTCGCCCACATTGACGTTCAGCCCGGGAACCGCGAGCGGCGCCTGCAAGCTGGGATTCCAGCTCTCGCCGTCGTAAATGCGTTTGAACCGGTAGCGCCCGTTGGCGATCTCGTAGTCCGCGCCCAGCAATCCGCCGGGGACCGCCCGTGCGCTCGGAATGTTGCCGCCGCCGCCGCGCAGATGGCCCACCGTCATGTCGCTGATCATGTCGTGGATGATGTAGTTCAGATCGGTGCGCGAGCCGAGCGAATCCAGGTACTTCTCATACTCCTTCTCGGCGTCGGCCACATTCAAGCCGTGCAGGTTGGGATCGTAGAAGTAGCTGCGCTCGATGCGCCACACCTCGTGGTACATCTGCTTCCATTCGGCGATGGGGTCCACGTGCACCTCGACGTCGTTCAGCCGCAGCGCGCCTTCGCCGGCCTTCACCGGAGCTGTCGCGGACACAATGACGAACTGCGGAACGGCCGCGGCTTCCCCGCCGCGTCCGCCGCCCCGGCCGCCGGCCCCGCCTGTACCCGCCATGCGCAGCAGCATCTTTTCTCCGTTGGCCGAAAGATCGAAGGAAGCCACGTTGTCGGCCAGTTTCTCGAGCTTGCGGGCCTTCAGATCGTACCGCGACAGGGTCGCGCCACCGCCGCCGCCCGCGCCTCGGCCGCCGGCGCTTTCCATCACGTAGAAGAAGCCGGCGTGCCCGGCGGTCAGCGAACCGTACGCCCGCGCCGGGAGGTCGAGTGCGACAATGCGGCGTTCGATGCGGTCAAAATCGATATGCACCGGTTGCGGCGGGGTATTCGAAGCCGCGCCCGCGCCGCCGCCGCGTCCACCTCGGCCTCGGCCGTTGGCGCCATTGCCGCCTTCGTCCGCCGCCAGAGCGTCGCTGCCTTTCTCTTCGTCGCTTTCGGCGGCTAATGGAGAGGCCACGTTGTTGGCCAACACGATCAAGTAGACGTTACGGGTGACTTCGTGCTCGTCGCTGGTCATGTCAAGCCCGCTCTGCGTGGGGCCGTAGTTGGTGCTGGCGGTGAAGTACAGGTACTGCCCGTCGCGATCGAAGGCCGGGTCTCGCGCGTCGCTCATGCCGTCGGTCACCTGCTTGCTTTGGCCGCTGTCGAGCGAATAGATCGAAATAGCGCGCAACCGGTTCGGCAGCGACCTGGCGTAGGCGATCCACTTGGAATCCCCCGACCAGGCGAAGTCCATGCCGCCTTCGCTGATGTAATCGGTGTCGATCTTGGTCAGCTTCCCCGCGGCTATGTCCACGTCCCACAGGTGCAGTTGATTGTCGTCGAAGGCGACGTGTTTGCTATCGGGCGACCATTGCGGGTTCGAATAGAACGCCGAATGGCCGGCCAGCTCGATCTTGCGCGTCTCGCCCTCGCCCGTCTGCGGCTTGATGTGCAGCGCGTATTCGCCCGATTCGTCGGAAAAATAGGCGATCGACTTGCCGTCCGGGGACCAAGCCGGCGAGCGCTCCATCACCCCGGGCGTGCCGGTCAGGTTGCGGACGTCGCCCTTGTCCGCGGGCACGGTCAGAATTTCGCCGTGAGCTTCAAACACCGCGCGCACGCCGGTAGCCGAGATGCGGGCATTGCGGATCTCGCGCGAGACATTCTGGAAGCGCAGCCGTACTTCCGTCAGGTCCGCCGCCATCTCGATCGGCACCTGGCGCTCTTTCTGCGCCGCCAGGTCATAGATGTGGATCTGTCCGAACTGTTCGTAGACAATCCCGCCCGGACCGGCGCTGGCATATTCAATGTCCTTCCACGAGTTCTTGACGAGCTCATCGACCTTCTTGCTGGATGGATCGTAGCGAAACAGCGTGACCGGACCGTTGCGGTCGGAAAGAAAGTACACCTTGTCGCCGATCCACATCGGGGCGAAGTCGTTGGAGCCGGTGCGAGGGATCGGTTCGGTTTTCAGGTCGGCGAAATTGACGATCCAGATGTAGCTGGCGCGGCCGCCGCGATACCGTTTCCAGGAGACAAAGTTGTTGGTATCGGCGGCGAATTGGCCCCCGTCGAGCGGTTGGTAAGCCATGCGCTTCATGTCCGGGGAATACGAGCCCGCAAAAGCCATGGGCAGGGGCAAAGCTCCCGGGAGTCCGCCCTCCGGCGATACCGTGAGAAGCTGCGTGTATCGCGAATAGGCCGCGCGGTTGGAACGGAACAGGATCCGCTTGCCATCCGGGGTCCAGCCCACTACCCGGTCGGCATCGGGGTGGAAGGTAATCCGCTTCGGCACGCCACCCGCGGCCGGGACGGTGAACACGTCGGTGTTGCCGTCGTACTCGCCCGAGAAGGCCAGCGTGGCGCCATCGGGCGAATAGGCCGCCGAGCTCTCCGTGCCAGCGCCCGCGGTGAGCCGTGTCGCCATACCGCCGTTCCGGCTCACGGTCCACAAATCGCCGGCATACGAGAACACGATTTCGGTTTTGTTCATGGCCGGCTTTTGCAGCAGGTGCACCGTTCCCGCCGCGGTGAGCGGCCACGCCGTCGCGGCGGCACAAAAAGCAAACCAGATGCGATACTTCATGGCCAACCTCCGGTCGTCCAGTGTATCAGCCTCCGGCGCCATCGCGAGACCTAGAGCCGCGCGGCAGGCCGCAAGGACTACCACGGAAGATGGGATCGGATGCCCTGTGGTTATGGCTGCCGCATCAAGGCATCCAGCGAATCGATCTCGCGATCCAACGTTTGGCGTTTGCGTCGAAGCTGCGGTATCGCCAACACGAAAGGCGAAAGGATAAGGCCTGTCGTCAGACCAAGTTCCACAGCCCTTGTTGCGGTACTAAGAAACCCATCATGAACACCGCCGGTCCGGGAATGAACGGTACCATCAGCGTTGAAATCAAGGAGAAGTCGCGCAGGCGCTTGAGTTCCGCCTGGTACGCGGCACAGGTTGCCGCCGGCGGATCTGCCAGCACCTTTCTCACCGGGCCTCTCTTGCGGAACTGATATGCGCAATACAGATAGGCGGCTAGCGTAAGGCTGGAGCCGATCCGTTGGACGATGCCGGGAAAAAAGTAGAGAAACGATGCGTACCCTGCCGCCGCGCAAGCCATCATAACGGCAACGATCCGAATGCCGCGCCGGGTGGTGGTCTCAAACTGCCGGGCCTTGCGCCGGACGTCATCGGCAGGCATCCTGGCCGGTTCCCGTGGCTGATTGCGCCAAAGGTCTTGCATTTCGTCCGGGCGAAGTTCATCCGGCATGCTGTCCTCCTTTCTGAAACCGGCGGGCGACAATACTCTTGATAGGGTGAATTTTCATTGCCACATTCGCTGGGGAAACCCCGGTGATCCCACCGATGGAAGCGGCATCCATGCCTTCGAGGTACGAGAGGATCACCTGCCGGTCAACCGGCTTCAGGCGCTGGATCAGCCGGAGGAGGCGTTCCAGTGCCGTGCTCCGGTCCACACCAAGCTCGCCCTCCTGGCGGTCGGGTATACTCTCGATTTCTTCCAGGCTGACAAGTCCGGCGTACGCCCGCTGCCGATGGACGACGTGCGAGGCGGCAACATTGTGTGCCACCCGATATGTCCATGTTCGCAGCGAACAGCGTTGGGCGAAGTGTTCGAGGCTGCGCCAGAGGGCCATGTGTATCTCTTGGAGAAGGTCCTGGCGCCTGTCCGGGTTGGCTTCATAGGCTCGAGCTACCCGCTCCAGGGCCGCGCCGTAAGTGGCCGCGGCCTCCTCATAAAGCTGATCCGCGTTGGCATTGCGAACAGGGTCGGCCAACTTTTGCCTCACATTAAAGGTAGTCGATTACCGGACGGGCTTCTAACAGAAATATTTCTGGAGCCGTGTGGGACGCGTGGTTGTGGGCCGGGGGCCGCTAGCTAGTGCAAACACTCGAAACCTGAACCGCACCGTGCTTATCGCCGTGTTTGTCCAGGAAGCAACGGGCGCTGTCCCACAACCACGAGCTACGGTTTCCGTGCTTTGATGGTGAAGGGCGGCGAGCAATCGAAAATCAAATCGAAGTCTCGATCGAGAAACTGGTGTACGGCGGAGATGGACTGGCGCGGCTGGATGGGCGCGTGGTGCTGGCGCCTTACGTAGCGGCCGGCGAGCGCGTGCGCGTGGAGGTGGAGCGCGAGCGGCGCGGATTGATCGAGGGGCGAACGGTCGAAATCCTCGAGCCCGCGGCCGAGCGAATCGCGGCGGAATGCCCGTATTTCGGGCGCTGCGGCGGCTGTCATTACCAGCACCTGCCCTACGCGGCACAACTCGCCGCCAAACGCGCCATCCTGACGGAAGTCATCGAGCGGGTGGGCAAAATGGCCCCGCCGGAGCAGATCGGGGTGGTGGCCGGCGAGCCGTTCGGCTACCGCAACCGCATCCAGTTGCACGTGGACGCAAACACTTTGGGGTACCGCGAGGCGCGCTCGCATCGGCTCTGCGCCATCGAGCGGTGCCCGGTTGCGTCACCCAAGCTGAACCAGATCGTCGCCACATTCGGCGAAATGGCCCGCGACCGCCGCTGGCCAAACTTCCTGCGCGCGTTCGAAATCTTCACCGACGAGGAGCGTGTGCAGTTGAACGTGCTCGAAACCGCGCGGCCCCTCTCCCACCGGTTTTTCGAGTGGTGCGGCGAACGCATTCCGGGTCTGGCGGACGGCGCGCTCGATTACCAGGGCCGCTTTCGCGTAAGCCGCAATTCATTCTTCCAGGTCAACCGCTTTCTAATCGACGCGCTGGTGACAACGGCGCTCCCGGATGCCGGGAAAAACTACGCGGGTTGGGCGCTCGATTTGTACGCCGGTGTAGGCTTATTCACGCTCCCGCTGGCTGGTCGCTTTGAACGCGTGGTGTCCGTCGAAGCCGGCGGAGCGGCGGTGCGCGATTTGAAGTTCAACGCCGAACGCGCCGGAATCTCGAATGTGACGGCCGAGCAGGCCAGCGTGGAATCCTACTTGATCGGGCTCGAAGCCGCGCCGGATTTCGTGCTGCTCGACCCTCCCCGCGCCGGCCTGGGCAAGGCCGTGGTTCGGCACCTCATAGAACTTGCGCCGCCCGGGCTAACGATTGTCTCCTGCGATCCGTCTACATTAGCTCGGGACCTGGCCGGGCTGACAACGGGAGGCTATGCCATCGACCGCATGGTTTTGGTAGATTTGTTTCCACAAACGTTTCATTTGGAAACCGTGGTCGGGCTGCGAAAATAGCAAGTGGGACAGGCCTCCCGGCCTGTCCGGTTTGAGGGAGGGGTTCAGTGTCGACTCTTCAAGATCTGGCCTACGCGGCGCGTACGCTGCGCAAGAGCCCGGTGTTCACCATTACCTCGGTGGCGACGATCGCCTTGGGCATCGGCGCCACCGCCGCGATTTTCAGCGTCACCCACGCGGTGTTGCTCGAGCCGCTGCCGTACAAAAATCCCGAGCGGCTGGTTCTGGCGTGCTCCGACATGCGCCAGCGCAATGTGCGAGATATCCCCGTATCCACGCCAAACTTCATAGATCTGCGCAACGGCACACATGGAGCGTTCGAAGATTTCACCGCGGCGTTTACGGGCCGTGGCGTGCTGGAGCGGGACGACGGATCGAGCGAGCAGATTCACTTTGGCGCCGTTCCTCCCAACTTTTTCCATGTGCTGGGGGCGCGTATCGTGGCGGGCCGCGACTTTACCGATGCCGATGGCCAGCCCGCGGCTCCTCCGCCGCCGGGCCAGGACCCAACGGCCGCACCCACGGTTCCCCAAATGGTGATTCTGAGTTATGAATTCTGGCAGCGCCGATTCGGCGGCCGCCATGACATTCTGGGCCATCCTTTACAGAATCCCTTCCAGGGTAGCGTGGTGATTGGCGTGTTGCAGCCCGGCTTCGAGCTCCTTCTGCCGCCGCAATTCAACGGAATCGCCAAGCCAGATTTCTGGCTGGCGGCGCGGTTGCGGTACGACCCCAGCGAGCGCAACTCTTTCTGGTTGCAGCCCATCGGCAGGCTGCGCGACGGTGTGACCCTCGAACGCGCGCAGGCCGAGGTATCGCACGTGGCCGAAGAGGGCCGCCGCAATTACACCATCGAAAGAACCTCCGGCTATTACCTGCGCGCCGAGCCCATGCAGAGGTACCTGGTGGAACGTTCCCGCCCGGCGATTCTGGCGCTGATGGGCGCGGTGATCTTTCTGCTGCTGATCGCCTGCGCCAACGTAGCCAACCTGATGCTGGTGCGGTCTTCGCTGCGCGAGCGCGAATTGGCCGTGCGCACCGCGTTGGGCGGCAACCGTTGGCTGCTGGTGCGGCAGATTCTGGCGGAAGCGCTGCTGGTGGCCGCGGCGGGAACCGTGTTGGGCGTGGCGTTGGCATCGATCGGTCTTCGGGAATTGGCGGCAATCGGCCCGGCCAATTTGCCGCGCCTCGATAGCATCCGCATCGATCCCACAGTCACTATATTTTCAGCTCTGGCAGGCCTGGCTGCCGCGGCGCTTTTCGGCCTCGTGCCCGCGTTGAAAGCTTCGCGCCCCGACGTCGCGCAGGTGCTGCGCGCCAGCGGGCGCACCTCAGCCCTGGGTGGCGGCCGGCTGCTGCGCAGCGCGGTTGTAGTGGCCGAAGTGGCTCTCTGCTTTGTGCTGCTGATAGGCTCCGGTTTGATGTTCCGCAGTTTTCTGGCGCTGACCCGCATCGACCCGGGTTTCGACGCGCATCGTTTGCTCACTTTCACCCTTTTGGGCGGTGGGCAAGGCCTCCGCCAGCCGGAGCAGCGGGCGGCGCGCATGCGGCTCATCGCGGAACGGTTGCGCGCGCTGCCGGGCGTCACGTCGGTAGCCGCTACCAACCCGCTGGCTCTCGGTGGCGACTTCTACCCCATCCGCTGGGGGCTGGAGCCGGCCCTGGCCGATCCCAGCAAGTTTCAAGCGGTGGATAGTTTGATCGTGCTGCCCGGCTATTTCCAGACCGTCCGCACGCCCATTCTGGAAGGCCGCGATTTCACCGAGGCCGATAACGTCCCGGAGCAAAACGTGGTGGTGGTGGACGAATTGCTGGCGCGCAAAGCCTTCGGCGCCGAAAGCGCGGTGGGCAAGCAGATTCTGATTCGCATTCGCACACCGGTGCCGGAATGGGTGCGAATCATCGGCGTGGCGCGCCATATCCGGGGCAACTCGCTGGCCGAGCCGGGGCGCGAGCAGGTCTATTTCACCGACGGCTTTCTGCGCTACGGTGCGGCGTTCCGCTGGGTGCTGCGCACCGCCGTCGATCCGAACTCGGTCGCCGGCGCGGCTCGCGCCGCCATCGCCACCATCGATCGCAAGCTGTTGCTCAGCGAAGTGCAGCCGATGGATCGATTGGTGGCGAGCGCCGAATCGCAGACGCGCTTTTCGCTGCTGTTGATCGGCGTGTTCGCGACACTGGCGGCGCTATTGGCTGGGGTGGGGCTTTACGGCGTGCTGGCCACGGTGGTGCGGCAGCGCACGGCCGAAATCGGTGTGCGCGTAGCCTTGGGCGCCGCGCCCGCAACCATTTTCCGCCTGGTAGTAGGGCAGGGAATGCGCCTCAGCCTGGCGGGCGTGGCCATCGGCGGAGTTTGCGCCGTATTCCTGACGACCTTCATCAAAAGCATGTTGGTGGGCACCAGGCCCGGCGATCCGCTGACGTATGCAGCCATGGCCGCGCTGTTTCTCGCGATCGGCGCGATAGCGAGCTGGATCCCCGCGCGAAGAGCAGCCGGGCTCGATCCGAATTCGGCGCTGCGGGAAGAGTGAGAGGACTGGGGGGCTTAGCGCCCCGCGTGTGTTGTTGGGCCGCGCCTGGCCACGCTATTTCGAGACGGGCCACAGGCTGGAGCCAGGGCACATGGAAAAGAAAAAGGGGGGCTCATATGGACTGGAATGGATATGACGTTTCATTTAGTTTTTTTCCTTGACGGCTTTAAAGGCCAAGTTCTTAGGGCCAGTTCCGCGAGTTTTGCTTGCCTTTCCAGGACCTGCCTTTCACGCCACGTGGTTTGACTCTTTGCCATCGATGTCAGTGCATACTTGGACTTCGCCCAGACCGGTTTCTTCACTGCGAAGGACTTATTCCCAAGCGCGCTGTTTTCGGACATTTTCAGGAGGACCTGGTTGCCGAGCCGCGAGTAATTTAGCTCCAGTTCGTCTGGTGGGACACCTGGCCACTGGTCCTCCGGATGTTCCGGCATTATATGTTCGAGATTGATAATCACGTCGTCGTTGGGCACGTGCTCGGGTTCCGGGTCGCCCGCGTTGTACAGCTCAAGCGCGCGTAAATAATACCGAGCGAGGGACGCGGTCGTCACCCTAGCCGTCTTGAACGCTCCTTGAAATACCTCGTCTGAGGGAACGGCCCTCGCCATCGCTCCGATCAGGTCGTTTGCAGTCCTGATTTTCCTGTCGTAAACATTTTTGGCATTCTCGCCATAGTGTGACTCGAGCGCTCCGCTGCCAAAGGTACCCACGACTAGGAATCTTACCGACCACGACACCAGAACCTTCAGCAATTGAGCGAGGTTCGGCGCTGAAAATCGCAGGGCGGCGGACAAGAGGAGCGGACGCATCTGCACAACCTTGAGACTGAGCAGCGTTTCCAGATACTTCGATGCGCCCGGATGCTCATTCCAGAACGTGTGCATGGGGTTGAGTAAAGCGGCGTAGGTTCCAGACACATCGCTTAGGTCGGTGACAAACTCGACGATGTCCTGCTTTGTGTGGACGTTCTTCTTGATCGCTCCAAATAGTTCCTGGGTCCGAATCACTCCGTATTTGGAGGTCCAGTAGTGCCGAACGTAGTTTCTGAGAATGTCTCCTTCCAGGACGCTGTCCAGGGTGCCGGACATAGAGAACCATTTCTGCTTGACGTATTCAAGTTGATCATCCGCCCTGCTGAAGAGATAGTTCTTTAGCAGATCCGTGGCCGAGAGAGCCAGCCCGCGATCGTTCATGGTCTCGAATATGACGTAGGCCGCGTTCTCGTCTGGAACGGTGACCCATATGATTCTGGCCTTCTCGCGAATAAAATCCAGCCACTCAAACAGCCGTTCTTTCTGGTCCTCCGCGCGGTGTCCAGCGATGATTTCCTTGACGCGCCGCGCTGCAATTGAGGCGGCCTTGTCAATGCTCCGGTGCGAGGGCCGCGTCGGCTTTGGAAGCTTGGCACGAATCGGGTCGTCTGGGTAAAGGACGATCCTCTTATACCAGTAGTCGTGGTCGTTCGCGTTCAGGTAAAGATGCGGGACATATTCCTTTGTCCGCGGGTCCGGCAGCGTGATATAGGTGTCATGAATGATCTTGGCCTGCTCCTTGTCGACGTGCATGTAAAAATGATCCCTGATGGCCGCTACCAGCATTGTGGTCGTGGCCAGGCGCTGCTGCCCATCAACGACAAAAACGTTCCCGGCATCATCCGGCATGCCGACAATCGTGCCGAGGAAGTACTCGCCCTGTCGGACCACCCCGGCAAAATCTTGATATAGGTCTTTGACGTGCTTATCCTCCCATGCATAGTCGCGCTGGTTCGCTGGAACTCTCAGCTTCTTGCTCGCTAGCCCCTGCCGATGTATTGTTTCGACTCGATCTCGATCTGATCCAGATAGCTTTTCATGTATGACGCCGCCTGATGCATCATAACGCCTTCTGGGGAGCATGAGGAGCCGGACCTTCCCCAGCACGCGGCAGACTGGCCGAGGTGTCGTGACAAACCGTCCTGCATGCCTTATCCTTAGGAGAGGCGGAAGGATTCGGCGGGTATGAGCCAGACCATTGAGCTGTCGGACGAAAGCGCGGCGCTGCTCAAGCGGCAAGCGGAGGCCCATGGCTTATCTGTTGACGCGTGGGTACAGGCGCTTGCGCGCGAAAAGGCTCGTATGGATGACGTCCAATCCAGCCGGCTAAGGGCTCGAGCCGCGGCTGCCCGAATCCTCGAAATCCAAAAGCGGGTCAAGCCGGACCCTGAGGGCTGGACCATCCGAAACTACATCGACCACGGCCGGCCCTAAATGGCCAAGCTCGTAATTGACGCGTCTCTTGCCTCGGCCTGGTGCTTCCCGGACGAACAAACTGAATATACCAACGGTGTCCTTCACGCCATATCTTACTCGCTGGAAGTCTCTGCGCCGCGATTGTGGGCTTACGAAGTCCGCAACAGCACTTTGATGGGCCTTCGCCGCGGCCGGATCGGCAGGGCCGACGCAGAGGATTTTCTGGATTCACTGGCCGACCTCAACATTCATCTCGCCGATCCGGTGTCGTACGACTCCGTTTTCAGGTTGGCGGAGCTCAACCGCCTGACTGTATACGACGCCGCATATCTGGACCTTGCCGTCCGTGAGGGAGCGCAACTCGCAAGCCTGGACGGCGCCCTTCAAAAAGCGGCCCTGAGAGCAGGAGTCCGCTTGTTCGAACTTCCCTGAAACCAAAACGTGGCGCCGTTGAAACGCGAGCCGGGGGTAGCCTTTACTGCCCCGCCCTGCTGCTTTCTACCGGATAGCCCTTATCGACCCAATCTTTCGCGAAGTTGGTTTCGATGAACATGGCCTTCACGCGCGTGAAACCCATTTGCTTTAGCAATTCGAAGGCGGGCTTCACGTTCGGGCAGTGGCTCCACGGGCAGCAGCCGCAATAGATCACGATCTCGCGGTCTCGGGGAAGGTTCTGAGCAGCGGTCTTGAGTGCTTCGAGGCCCTCCGGCCTGGCTGCAAAGCCCGCGTAAATTGTCCCAGGAATATGCTTGCTGCGATAAAGCACATTAGGGCCCACGTGAAGGATCACCGGGGGCGTGCCTTTCGCGGCTAGACGCGCCGCCAAATCAGCGGGCTGAATCAAATCCAGATCCGCCGCCAGTAGCCCAACCGCTAGCGGGGCGATCAATCCGATTATTAGAGATTTCATTCCGATTCCTTTTCGAATCCGCAGAAGTTCGCTGCTCCTGTGACCGTCGCGGGTGCAGAGTTGCCTCTACCCCGCCTTTCGCTTTTCCCTGCCAGCAAGCGCTTCGTGCAGCAACGACTTGATGTAGGTCTGGTACGGAAGCCCCTTCTGCTCAGCCTGCTTTCGAGCCAAGGCCAGGTCCGCTGCGGGAATCCGCAGAGCTACCACCGGCGCCGGCTTCTTCTTGGATGCCTCAAGCCGCGCCAGCAGCTTTTCCCTGGTCAGAATCTGCGCTTCGCCGCTCTTTACGGCAGCAACAAGTTCTTTGTCATGCCGCTTGCGGTTCTTGTACCACCAGTCCGCCTCTTCCGCCTCAGTGGCGGACCTCGGTACGATGCGTTTGGTGTTCTTCATCGGGATCTCTCCAGAAAGTCCTTCGTGTCCGCGACACCAGCCGGAAATGCGCTGACAGCGCGGATCTTGCCCTTGCGAACCGTCCGTGCCAGCGACAACAAGCGGCCTCCATTCGTGAGGCCCATAAATACCGCCGCGCCGGAGTCGATCGGGAACTCCACGGTTTCCGGCTGTCTGCCACTCCCATGGTAACTGTTGAGCGCAAGTTACTCCACCACCCTGACCTGCACTTTCGATCCCTCCGGCCCGCCCCAATACACCCGTTCGGTGGCTTTCTGGAAATCCGTGGCCCTAGCCGTCGGGATATCCGTAAACACTTGCGGGTTTCGATCGGTCAAGGGGAACCAGGAGCTCTGGATCTGCACCATGATCCGATGGCCGGTGCGGAACACGTGGCAAACGTCGGGCATCACGAATTCGATCTTGGCGGGCTGCCCCGGCGTGAACGGCTCGGGTTTCTCTAAGCTGGCGCGGAACTTGCCGCGGAACGGCTCGCCGCGAACCATCTGCTGGTAGCCGCCCATGTGAAGGTGCGTGGGGTTCGGTTCGGGGTCGGGATAATCGTCGGGATATACGTCAATCAGCTTCACGTCGAAATCGGAATCCGTGCCGCTGGTGGAAACGCGCAGGGAGGGCCGGATCGGTCCCGCAATCATGACATCCTGCGAAAGCGGCTCTGTTCGATAGGTCAGGACGTCCGTACGCCGGGACGCGAATCGCTGGTCGTACGTCATGTAATCGCTCGCCATCCCTTGCCCGATCTCGCCAATCACCGGAACCGGCTTGGCCGGGTCGCTCACGTACTCGTCGAATCCACTACCGCCCGGCGCCGTGAACGACAAACTTCCGCCAGGACCGAAATACAGCGCCCGACTGCTGGAATTGGCGGGCGGCCAGGCGTCGTTCCGAATCCACTCATTGCGTCCGGTTTCAAATACCCAAGCTTTGGGCAACTCGTCGCCCTTGCCTTTCAGGTTCTTCACGAAAAACGGCAGCTCGATGTGCTCGCGGAAAAACTCGCCGGTCGTCGATGCGAAATTCAGATTGCCCAGTTTTTCGCCGTCGCCGCGCGACCAGCCGCCGTGCGGCCACGGCCCCATGATGAGCGTGTCGGCGGGCGGCGGCCCATTTCGTTCGGTGGCATAAAAGAGTTTGAGCGGCCCCGAGAGGTCCTCGGCGTCGAACCAACCGCCCACCCACAACACCGCCGGCTTCACGTTTTTCATGTGCGGCGCTTCCGCGCGGGCTTGCCAGAAGGCGTCGTAGTTGGGATGCTTCAGCGTGTCGTCCCAATAAACGTTGTCGTTGTGGAGATACAGCTTGTTGGCATTCGATAGCGGCCCCATGGCCAGATAAAAGGCATACTGATCTTCGGTGCCGAAATCGAACGGCGCGCCACGCCGCGGCCGTTCCGGTTCCCCGCGCGGCTTGAAGATGGTATAGAAGCCGAAATTGGCGGCCAGATAGAACGCGCCGTTGTGGTAAGCATCGTCCCCGTTGCCTACGTCGCCCATAGGCGCCTGCGGCGACACCGCGGCCAGCGCCGGGTGCGACCCGATCAGGCTGAACGCCGCATAAAAGCCAGGGTACGAGATGCCCCAGATTCCAGCCTTCCCGTTATTGTTGGGAACGTTCTTCACCAGCCAGTCGATGGTGTCGTAGGTATCGGTGCTCTCGTCGGCCTCTTTTCCGCTCAGATGCGTGTTGTGGACCGGCACATCGATAAACGTGCCTTCGGAGAGATAGCGCCCGCGCACGTCCTGGTAGACGAAGATGAAACCTTCCTTGGTAAACAGCTCCGAAGGCCCCAACACCGGCCGGTAGTTGTCGATGCCGTACGGCGCCACCGAATACGGTGTGCGCTGCATCAGAATAGGATACGCATGGCTGGTGTCCTTGGGCACGTATACGGAGGTAAACAGCTTCACGCCATCGCGCATCGGGATGCGGTAATCGAATTTGGTGTAGTGCGCCCGCGTGTATTCGAGCTGCTGGCGGGCCGCGTCGCCCTGCGCGGGCTGTCCCGCAAGCACCCCGGCCGAAGACAGCATCAAAACGGTGGCAACGAATTTGTCCATGAGCGTAGTTATATCACTGGTGGGAAAGCTGGCGCTGGAGCCGCAGCCAAGATCGTTGGTGCTTACAGCGACAGGCCAGAAGGGCTGTCCCACGTGCGGGCCGGGCGGCTGCGCGCCACGAGGGAGTGCGCTATGCGCACGTGGGGTCAAACGGCGCCAGCCGGAAGTGGGCGCCATTCCCGCGGCTGGAGTATAAGTTTCTTATTTCTAACGTGTTATGCAGCCATTGGGTTCGTTTCGTAATTCCCGTTTGGGTTCGTTTCGGTGGGGCCGGTTGTCAACCTGCGCCAGCCGGAAGTGGCGCACCAATCCCGCGGCCTGTGCTGCGCCGACCGTCCGCTCGACGAGGAAATTGCCTCGGTCGGCACTCCGATCGACCTGGCTGTGATCCCGGTACCCGCTAACCAACTAAAGCGCCACCCTAGGGTTAACCATTCGGAACTGTACGGATTTGCAACCTCCCTGTTACCCTTTTAGTGGGTGAGCTGAGAGATAACTCATTGATCTCGCTGCGCAAGGAAATCGAGGCAGCCGACTACGTCGCGACGCGTCTGAAGGCCCTGGTAAAGGCCTTTCTGGGCTTGACCGGAGCTCTGCCCAAGACCGTTCTGCCCGCCGACCCCGACCTTGCCGGCGTTTGCCGCGACAATCTCCAGAACGCGACCGCGGGCTTCGAGACCGCGGAGCCCGGCGTGGCCGCAATCGAAGCCGCCGGCAAGACGTGCATCGATCAGGTGGAAGCGATTTACTCCGCCAACAAAGCCGCTCTCGACGACAGGGACGCCGCCCTCAAAGAAGTTGTCGCCACCGTCGCCGATGCCGTCAGCGGGTTCAAAGGGCAGGGGGAAAAGCACAAGTCCGCTCTTACCCAACTGGCTGACGGCTTTAGCGAGCTCTCCCACGTGGAAGATGTCAACGATCTGCGCCGCAGGCTGCGCGAAGAGGTAACCAAACTCCACCAGTGCGCGGAACAGATCCGGCGCGAAAGCGACGAGACCGCCCGCCGCTTCGAAACCCAGATTTCCAGTTTCCGGCAGCGCTTGGAGATGGCTCGCAAGGATTCCTCCATCGACCGCCTGACCGGTCTGGCCAGCCGCCGCGAGGCGGAACGGCATTTGGCCAGGCTTGCGGAAGAGACTGGGTCAGTCTCGGTTGTGCTCTATAGCGTGGAAGGACTGGCGCAGATCAACGACAGATTCGGGCCGCTGTTCGGCGATAAGCTGCTGCGCGCCTTCGCTCTGCTGCTGCACGAACGCTACAGCGAAGAAGACCGCGTCTACCGCTGGAGCGCGCACGAGTTCTTGGCCGTGGTGCTGGGGTCGGCTCCGATCGCTCTCGAACTGGCTCGTCACACCTGCCGGACCTTCTTCACCACCAAATATCAGACCGCCGAATTGGGCCCGGAAATGTCGCTGCGCGCCCGCGTGGAGGTCAGCGCCGTGCCGTACAAGCGCGGAGAGAGCGTGGAGGAATTGCTCCGGCGCGTGCGCCAGGGTTTGCCATCGGGCGGTTTCGAATCGGATGGTTTGCAGCCGAAAGCCCCGCGCGAGACCGAGGGACGGAATTCGGGGGGGCGCTGAGATGCTGGCCTTCGACCTGGAGCAGAAACTCTCCGACCTGATTGCCTTCCAGTGCGTTCTGGTGGCGCTCCGCGGGACCGATGAAGAAGCTTCCGACGAGATGCTTTGGCAGACTCTGCTGGCGGCCTTCGTGGATCAATACGGTTTTCGCCGCGCCTGGTATGGCCGTTCGATCAACGGCACGATCCGGCCATCCGTGTCCGCGCCGATTACCGGCTCCGGCCTGGCGGACTTGCCGCTGGAGCTATCCCTCGATTCGCCGCTCGTCGCCGCGGCCGGACTCGACCTGCCGGTGCGCGTGGAAGCCGAGATCGAAGGATGGCTGGTGATTGAGGTCGAGAGTGAAGTCTCTTCGGACCGCGCCGAACAGGTTTCCGTCCTGCTGGGGGAAGCCACCGCCACGTTGCGCCAACGCCGCATGCGCCGCCGCAACGAAGAAGCCGTCCAACAGGCGCGGCTGCGCGCCGAAGCCGCCGACCGCGCCAAAACCGTGATGCTGGCCAACATGAGCCATGAGATCCGCACGCCCATGAGCGGCATCATCGGTTTCGCCGATTTGCTGGCCGCCACGCCGCTCTCCTCCGGCCAGCAGGACTACGTCGAAAACATCCGCTCCAGCGCCTACGCGCTGCTCGCCCTCATCAACGACATCCTGGATCTATCCAAAATCGAGGCCGGCCGCCTCGAGCTCGAATCCGCGCCCGTCGATTTGAAGCGCCTGGTGGAGGACGCGGTGGGTTTGCTGGCAGTGCGCGCGGCCGAAAAACACCTCCGCCTGGTATTCACCATCGATCCATCCGCACCGGCCGCGATCCTGAGCGATTCCGCCCGCCTGCGCCAGGTCTTGGTCAACCTGCTTGGCAATGCGGCGAAATTTACCGATCGGGGCGGAGTCTCGCTGTCGGTCGCGGCAACTATGGAAAAAGATGGAAGCCATCGGATCGATTTCGCCGTCAGCGACACCGGCCCTGGCATTCCAGCCGAACACCGGGAGCGTATCTTCGAATCGTTCCGCCAGGTGGATGCCTCCATCAGCCGCAAGTTCGGCGGCACGGGGCTGGGCCTGGCGATCTGCCGTTCGATCGTCCAGCAGATGGGCGGCGCCATAGAGGTGGAGAGCCGGGTGGGTAGCGGTTCCACGTTCCGGTTCTGGATTCCGGCGCGGGCCGTCGCCCGCTCCGAAGTTGCCGCCGTGCGCAAGCCCGCCATTGCGGGCGCACGTTCCTCCGGCCTTGCGCCCTTGCGCGTGCTGGTGGCGGAAGACAATCCGGTCAACCGCAAGCTGGCCCAGGCCGTTCTCCGCGAGTTGGGTTACCAGCCGGACTTCGCCCTCAACGGCGTCGAAGCGCTCGATCGGATCGCGGTCCACGATTACGACGTAGTCCTCATGGATGTGCAGATGCCGGAAATGGACGGGTTGGAAGCCACCCGGCGTATCCGCCGCGAGCACCCGGCCGAGCGCCAGCCCAGGATCGTTGCCATGACCGCGGCCGCATTTCCCGAAGACCGCAAGCTCTGCCTCGATGCCGGGATGGACGATTACGTTTCGAAGCCCATGAACATGGAAGAGCTGATTGCCGCGCTCGGCCGCGTGCCCGCGGCGAGCCGCCAGCTTACCGCACCTTCAGTGTCTGCTTGAGCCAGGCGATCATTTCGGACTTCCAGTGCTGCATGCCCGGGTCGCGCCAGCCGGACATGCCGTGGCCGCCGCCTTCGATGGTAATCAACTGGCAGCCTGCCCCCACTTTGTGCATCGCCTCGCACATCTCCTGCGATTGCCGGTAGAGAACCTGGTCGTCCTTGGTGCCGTGAATGGCCAGGAACGGCGGCATCCCCCGATGAACGGCGAAGATGGGCGAGATGGCGTGCAGCTTGGCCAACCCGGCGGCGTCGAGCTGCTCCGCTCCAAAAAAGTGAATCCCGCCGCCGTTGGCCGCATGGCGGTTGATGGTGGCCATATTGAACAGCTCGGGACGATCGCGCCGCGCCTCGGCCAGCTTGCCGTAATCCACCGGCCCGTAAAAATCCACCACCGCGGCGATAAGCGTATCGGGGGTCTCGTGCGTTCCGGCGTAATTCACCAGGAAGCCGCCGGCCGATTCTCCGATGATGGCGATCTTCGAAACGTCGACCCGGTAGATGGCGGCATTCGCTTTGACCCAGCGGATGGCGCTGGCCAAATCGGCGCTGGCATCGGCAAAGTGAAACTGCGGCGCCATCCGGTAATCGATGCTGAACCAGGCGAAACCGGCCTCGGCCAGCGGTTCGAACAGCGGGCGCACGTTGGTGCTGCGGCTGCCCTCGTCGAACCCCCCGCCGTGAACCAGAATGGCCGCCGGGAACGGCCCGGCGCCATCCGGCACGTGGAGATCGAGCAGCAGAGAGGTCCCGCCGGGGCTGCCGAATTCGACGGCTTTCCGATCGATGGCGGCGCCGGACAACAGTGCGGCGGAGGCAATCGCGAGAATGAGGGCGCGTGTGTGCATGGATAGAGATTGTATCAGCGGGCGGATCCTCTGAACTGTCCCCAAGAGGTGGGAAGTGACCGATAAGGAGTGCGGCGGGCCCGCCAAAATGCAGCGCCCGCACAAAGACGCTGCTGTCCAGGGTAGCGCTTATCACTGGTTGCGGTTTTGAGATCGCGACTCGCCAATGAGTCGATCGATGTCGGATTCCTCAACGCCTAGAGCTTTTGCCCTCTCCGCTCCGTAGTCGAGCAGTCTCGTCCAAGAGCGGTCTTCGAGGTACCGCTGCACGGCGTCAGCGAGTACCTCATTGACACTGCGCTGTTCGGCTTCGGCTGCGGTCCTTATCCCAGCCAGAAGCTCTTCCGGAAGCGAAACGCTGTTTCCAGTCGCCATACCTCCCAATCATCCCATGTTTCTGCCGAGCGGTGACCGCCATCGCTTGGACGGAAGTTCGGCGCTCTCGCAACCTATTGATTCTAAACCGATAGATAGGAGAAGGATCAAAGCGTAATCCGCTGGCTGGTAGGAATCATAGGCCTCTCCGTTCCTGTCTCACGGTAAAATCGCACCATGTCTCAAACTCCCGCCGCGGTTGGGCCTTACCAGATCGCCGGCCCGCTTGGCGCCGGAGGGATGGGCGAAGTCTACAAGGCGGTCGACAGCCGCGTCGGCCGGCAGGTCGCGCTGAAGATTCTTCCGGAGTCGGTGGCTCGCGACGAAGAACGCCGCCGCCGCTTCGAGCAGGAAGCCCGCCTCGCCGCCGCCCTGAACCATCCCAACATCATGGCGATTTACGATGTCGGCCTGGACCAGCACCCTCCTTATATCGTCTCGGAACTGATTCCCGGCGAGTCGCTCCGCGCCCTCATCTCCAGGGGCCCCATACCGGCGCGAAGAGCGGCCGGAATCGCCGCGCAGATGGCCGACGGCGTCGCCGCCGCGCACGCCGCCGGTATCGTTCATCGGGACTTAAAACCGGAGAACGTCATGCTCACGCCGGAGGGCGTCGTCAAGATTCTGGATTTCGGCGTGGCGCGGGTCGGGAGCAAGGCTGCCGCCGCCGGCGCCACCATGACCATGGCGCAGACCGCCGCGGGGTCGGTGGTGGGCACCGCGGCGTACATGAGCCCCGAACAGGCGCGCGCGCAAGAGGTGGATTACCGCTCCGATCAGTTCAGCCTCGGGTTGGTGCTGCACGAGATGCTTTCGGGCAAGCAGACATTCGAGCGCCCCAGCGCGGTGCAGACCATGTCGGCCATCGTGGAGGACGACGCGCCGCCCATCGACCGCCCGATTCCCGCCCAGCTCCGCTGGATTCTCGAGCGCTGTCTCGCCAAGGAGCCGCAAGGCCGCTACGAATCCACCCGCGACTTGGCCCGCGATCTGGTGCAACTGCGCGACCGTTTCGGAGATCTGACCAGCTCGGGCAGCGGAGAACGCGCGGCAGCGCCGGCGCCGATACGCAAATTCCCGGCTGTGTCCGTTGCCGCTGCAGTCGTCCTTGCCGCGGTTCTCGGCTGGTGCGCCGCCGCGCTCGTACGCGATCCGGCGGCCGTCGACATGTCCCGCTACCGTCTGACGCCCTTCGCTACGGCCCTTACTACCCAGTTCTATCCAGCCTGGTCGCCCGATGGGAAAAGCATCGCCTTCTTCGGCGCGGGCGAGTCCGGCCCGACCCAACTTTTGGTGCAGGGCGTCGACGCAGCCACCGCCGTGCCACTCACCGGCGCCGATGTGCATCTCAAGACTGGGAACCGGCCGTTCTGGAGCCCCGACTCGCGGTCCATCTATTTTCGCTGTTCGGCGCCGTCTGATCCGTGGAGCCTCTGCCGTGTTCCGGCGGTTGGGGGCGCAAGCGTCACCCTGCAACCCGACGTGCAAGCGGCCACTATCTCGCCCGACGGCAAAACCCTGGCCATGTGGCCCACTAGCGAGCACCCGGGGGACATGTCCGTCTGGCTCGCCACTCCCCCCGAAGCGCCGCGCAAGAAGTACGAGCCCATGCCGATTCACCCAATCCAAACCTACAACAATCCGACCATTGCGTTCGCGCCGGACGGCAAGCAAATCCTGCTCTCGGTGGCGCAGGCAGGCAAAGGGGAAACCTCCTGGATCCTCCCGTGGCCGCCGGGCACGGGCCGCCCGATATTCGAAAATGGCAGCAGCGACTTCAGCTTTACACCGCAAAGTAGCTGGATGCCCGATTCGAGGCACCTGCTTTTCGCCGAGACCATGCCGGCCGGAACGCGCCAGTTGTACATGGAAGACACGCGCAGCGACCGCTTCTGGCTGGTGCTGCCAACGGAGCGGCATGCCGGCGCCCCCTCGGTGTCGCCGGATGGCACGCGCGCGGCATACGCGTCCGATCTTTCTCAAGCCGACGTGATCGCGGTTCCCCTTGGGGAGGGACCCGTACAGACGCTGCTCGGCAGCTCGCGCAACGAGCAGCGAGTGGATGCATCGCCGGTTTCCCAGCAGCTAGTGTACGTGACGGACCGGCGCGGCGTGAACGAAGTGTGGATCAAGAGCCTGGCCGAAGGATGGGAGCGCCCGCTGCTGACGCCGACCGATGTGCAACCGGACGGCGGACCCGCGCAAGACTTTTTGAACCCGGTGTTCTCGCCCGACGGACGGCGCGTGGCGGTTGCCGTGAAAGGGCGCAACGGAATCTATCTCTACACGATGTTCACTTCCGGCGGAACGCCGGTGCGCGCTACCTCGGCGCCCGCTGTGCTGGAGTTATGCGCGACATGGTCGCCCGACGGCAACTGGCTGGCATATTACGGGCTCGATAAGACCGACGGCAAACTGCTGAAGGTTCGGCCGGGCGCCGGAGAGCCGCCGGTGGCGGTGGGCGCGTTCTACGGCAGCGCCGTACCCGTATGGTCGCCGACGGCAGAATGGATCGCCGTTCACGACTACAACGACCACCTTGCGCTAGTCTCGCCCGACGGCAAGACAGTCCGGCATCTGCCCGGCGATTGGGGACCGGTCGCGTGGTCCCACGATGGAAAAACGCTCTACCAAGTCCGCGGCGAGACGCCGGCTCTGGCCGCCATCGACATTTCCAGCGGGAAGGACCGGAAGCTGCGCGATCTTCCGGGCCTTGAGCCGTTCAGCATTGGCAATCCCGGCCTGAGCGCCGCCCTCACTTCCGATCAGAAAAACATCGTCTACAGCGTGAATCGGCCGCGCACCGAGATCTGGATTCTGGATGGGCTTCAGGTCCCCGCGCCTTGGTACCGGCGGATATTCGCATGGAAGTAATCGCCAGTGGGACAGACCGGGACAGACCATCGTTCTTCGTGGTCTGTCAGTCCTTCGCCGGGCCGCAACGCTCGACAGACGACAAAAAACGATCGTCTGTCCCACCTGGTTTTCCGGGTCAGCTTGTTTTCCTCACTGCCTGGAAGATGGCCAGCGAGATCAGGAGTTCGGAGCCTCGGCTCAGCAGGCTTGACAGGCCACGCCGCTCCTGGTTACTCTCAGGTTGAATGCTTACCCGAGAAGAGCGGGACCGCGTCACTTTGCTGCAGGGCACGCTCGATCTGCTGATTTTGCGCATGCTTCTGTTCGGCCCGCGGCACGGTCAGGCGATTGCGCGCGGCATCCAAGAACAATCCGAGGACGTTCTACTGGTCGATCACGGAGCGCTGTACCCGGCCCTGCAGCGATTGGAATCGCGCCGGTGGATCGCGGCGAAATGGGGAACGTCCGCAAACAACCGGAAGGCTCGGTTCTATTCGTTGACCAAGGCCGGCCGGGCGCAGCTTTCGCGAGAAATTTCGCAGTGGCGTAAGCTGGCGTCCGCAATCGGCCGGATTCTGGGCCCGGAACCCGCGGAGGAATGATCGCATGTGGCGGCGCCGGAGCCAACGGGATTTTTCGGAAGAGCTCGAGGCCCACATTGCGCTCGAAGCGGACAGGCTGCGAGGGGAAGGTCTGAGCGCCGAGAGCGCCCTGACGCAGGCGCGCAAGAACGTCGGCAACACCACGCGCATTGAGGAGCGATTCTACGAGGGAAGCATCTGGGCGTGGCTCGATTCCCTCTGGCAGGATCTTCGCTTCGCCTCGCGGCAACTGAAGAAGAACAAGGCGTTCACGCTCGCCGCGGCTCTTACTCTGGCGCTCGGGATTGGCGCCAACACTTCAATTATTACCGTGGTCCGGACGGTTCTGCTCTCGCCGCTTCCCTTTGCCGAGCCTGGCCGCCTGGTGGAGATCTGCTCGCGCCGGCTCAAGAGCGGCGAAGAGAGCCCCTGGGTATCTTTCCGGGACGCCGCTGACTGGCGCGAAAGAAACCGCAGCTTCACCCATTTGGGAAGCTACGCATTCGCGATTCTCAATTTGATGACGCCGGACGGGCCGGAAGCTCTCTACGGCGCCACGGTTTCCGCCGATCTGTTTCGAACTCTGGGCGTGGAACCCGAGCTCGGCCGCGCTTTCCTTGCCGAAGAAGACACTCCCGGCAGGAATCGCGTCGTCATTCTCAGTCACGAACTGTGGATGAATCGCTTCGGCGGAGACCGCCAGATCATCGGCAGGCGCATCCGCCTGGTCAACGTGGCTCAGGCGGGCGAAGATTACCTGGTGGTGGGCGTCATGCCGGCGCGATTCAACTTTCCGCTGAACATTCCGAGTGCCGTGAGCCTGCCGACGCGCCAAATGGCGTTCTGGGTTCCGTTCGGTCTCGATCCCGCAGGAGTGAAGCGTGACGGCAGGGTTTCGATGGTGGTGGCGCGCCTGGGGCCGCGGCGCAGTCTTCCCGAAGCCCGGAGGGAAATGGAAGCCATCGCCGCGCAACTGGCACGGCAATATCCCGACACGAATGCCGATCGCGGGGTGCGCATGATGCCGCTCGAGGATTATGTCCTCGGCCGCACGCGAATGGCCTTGCTGCTTCTGCTAGGCGCTACCGGGCTGGTGTTGTTGATTGCCTGCGCGAACGTGGCCAATCTTCTCCTTTCGCGCGCCATGAATCGCAGCCGGGAAATGGCGGTGAGGGTCGCGCTCGGCGCTAGCCGGTTTCGAATTGTGCGGCAGTGGTTGACCGAAAGTGTTTTGCTGGGACTGGTGGGAGGCGCTCTCGGTTACGCCGTGGCGTTTTATGGGACGGCGCTGCTGCTGAAACTGGCGCCGGACGACACCCCTCGTCTCGCTCACACGCATTTGGACACGGCGGCATTCTTGTTCAATGCCGGCATTTCCGTCCTGGTGGGACTGCTCTTCGGACTCCTACCCGCGTGGAAAGCCGCGGACCTGGAGCTTGCCGAGGTTGTCAAAGAGGGCGGCATGCGATCGACCGAAGGACCCGGGCAGAGCCGGCCCAGAAGGCTGCTGATCGTAGCGGAGGTGGCGCTCTCGCTGATTCTCGTTACCGGCGCGGGCCTCATGGTACGAAGTGTTGCCCGGCTGCTGACCCAGGACAGCGGCTTTCGCGCCGGTCGCGTGTTGACGGCCATCGTCGTGCTGCCCCAGTCACGCTATCCGGATTTGCAATCGAAAGTTGTTTTTTACCGGAAAGTGCTGGACCGGTTGCAGGCATTGGCCGGCGTGGAAGCAGCCGGCGCCGTGAACGGCGTGCCCTTATCCGGCAATATTAGCGGCTGGCCCATTCAGATCAGATCGAGGGCCGTCCGGCGACCCGCCGCGGCGAGGACCGTCCGTACGTGGAGGTGTTTTCCGTGAGTGAGGATTACTTGCGGGCCATGGGGATTGGGCTGGTTCGCGGACGTGAGCTCTCTCGTCATGACGCCGCCGCGGGATTCCGTGCCGTGCTGATCAACCAGGCGGCGGAGCGGCAGTTCTGGCCGGGCCGCGAGGCCATGGGCGGGCACGTCATCGTCGAGGGGGTCGATGGCGCCGGCAACTGGCGGGAGGTCGTGGGCATTGCAAAAGACACCAACGACCAGGCGCTCGACCAGCGCGCCAAGCCGGCCATCTACATTCCCATGGAACAAGGCGTCGAGCCGCCTCAGTTTCTGGCGGTGCGGAGCGCGGACACTTCGGCTGGATTTCGGGCGGAGTTGCGGAAGGCGGTTGCTTCCGTGGATCGGGAGCAGCCGATCCTGGTAGTCACGCCGATGCGCCAGTTGGTGGAGAGCTCGATCGGTGCGCGACAGTTCGCCATGCGCGTGTTGACGGTTTTCGGCCTGCTTTCGCTGGTTCTCGCCGGGATTGGATTGTACGGCGTGGTGTCGTATTCGGTCGCGCGGAGGGCTCAGGAAATCGGCGTGCGCGTGGCGCTGGGGGCGACGCCGATTGCCATATTGCGGCTTGTTCTACGAGAAAGCATGAGCCTGACGGCCGCGGGTCTCGGCATCGGAGCGGCCGGCGCCTTTGTCTCCATGCGGTGGATTTCGAGTCTGCTATACGGGATAACCGCGCGGGATCCACTTACCGCTGTTGCGGCCGGCGCGATGATTGGCTTAGTGGCGCTGATTGCCACTTACCTTCCGGCGCGTCAAGCCCTGCGTGTGGACCCTGCCGTGGCGCTGAGGCGGGGTTAGTCCCGCAGGACAGGCAGGGTCCGAAGGCTGAGGCCCGCCAGCGAACTAATCGCGATGGCCCTCCAGAGGAACGCCGAATTGCAGCCAAATCGAGTTCCCGACCGCCCGGTTCTGGACGAGAAAATCTTTTTGCCACTTCAGAATCGCCAGGAAGTGCTTGAAATGATAACGGATCTCTGGCCCGAAGGTCACGTTGCGGCCGCGATTTCCATCCAGATAGGTAAGGCCGTTCTGGGTGTCGCCGGTGGTTTGTTGGTAATAGTAGCCGTTGCCGCCAATTGCCAGCGACTTAGCTAGATTCCGCATTCCGGCATATTCCCATACGAATTCGTTGCCGGAACGATAATTAGTCGCGTCGTTGGTGTAATTTACGATGTACTGAAACTTGGAGCTGACCTCCGTACGGCCGTGGTCCGGCATGCAGGTGAAGGCGCCCGAGGGAGCTACGGCGTTGTTGTGTTGCCCGATATTGACCAAAGCGCCTTTGGTGTACGAAAAACCCGGCGGATAGTATTCGGCCCCGTACCACCAGTTCAGCGCACCCTTATGGTAAGCAACCGCGGCTTCGACATCCCCATTCCCGATCCCGACCTTGTTCTGCGATCCAATCGGGGCGCTGAGGTGAACGTCCAACATGGGTAAAGCGGCGCTGGTGACAAACGACCCGCCGAATACATGAAAGCCCCAGTGATGCATTACTTTGACTGCGGCCGCGCCGACCCTGAGATGAAAGCCGGGCATCAACGCTTTGCCGTTGGACCCGACCAGTTCGTTCGCCGTGTAAGAATCGGTGAATTCCACCAACATGGTTCCACCGGCGCCGGGCATCATGCCTGGCATGATGGTTTCCGCGCTCAACGGATAGACACTGCCGTTTCCGTCGCTCGCGCAAGCGGGACCCGTGACCGCCAGCGCCAGAGCGAGAAAGCCCGCTGCGCACCCAAGCGCCACCCGTCGTTTTGCCTGAGGTATCTTACTGTTCGGTAGCATAAACGTGTCCTTAACTCCTGTTTTTCTTGATAGACGACACCTGCTGCAGGCATCAGCTTCTTGAGACTTATCGAACGGGTCTGGTGGAATCTTTAGCGGCCCGCTTAGGTCGGCGCAAGAACAGGTTCACATTTTTTGACCGGCACCCTGCAGAGCCGAGATTAGTTAGATTCCTCCCGGCCTTCAAAAAGTCGGCTCGAAAGCCGACTCTGCAAGCCTGGAGGCTCGCGCCACGGGGCGCTACGGATTTTACCGGTACGGTTCGACGCGCACTCGGCGCGGGGAGAATCGACGCGGACGCAGAGCAGGTAGCGGCCGTCGGGCGAAAGCGAGAAAGGACCGCTGCCGAGCGGAGGGAGCACCTCGGGATATTGGGCCACGATGCGGTCCGGACCTCTCTGAAAGCTGTGGAAGAAGATGGCCTGGCCGACCACCGAGGAGCGGTCGGTGCCGAGGTAGTACACGCCGGTAGCGGATGCCGCCCAGCAACTGGTGCAGTAGGGCACCAGGCCGTCCAGCAGAGGGGTGAGGCTGCCGGTCGCAAGCGACATCTTCCAGAGGCGGGTATCGGCCAAATCGTGGACAAAGTACAGGTCGCGGCCATCGGCGGAAAGGCCGAACGACAAGCCATGAGTCTTGGCGATTTCGACGGGCGCGCCGCCGGCGGCGGAAACACGGAGAATAGCCTCGACGGCGCTGTCGTTTCTGCCGAAGTAGATGGAATCGCCGCTTTTGGAGTAGACCGGGTGAGTGCCTTTGACGCCCAGTGGACGCACGGTCCATTTTCCGTTGGCGTCGCGGCTGGTCACGTATTGGTCCATTCGGCGCGAGTCGTTGAATACGATGGACCGGCCGTCCGGCGACCAGCGGCCTACCGAAGGATTCAAATGGCCGTCGGTGACCTGCTGCGGGCGGCTGCCATCGGCGGCGGCAACCCAGATCTGTTCGTCGCCGCTGCGATCGCTGCGGAAGCAGATTTCTTTTCCATCGGGCGAATACTGGGGCGAAGCGTCCTGCGCGGAGGAATTGACCACGGGCGTCCAGCGGCCGACGGCCAGGTCGTGCGCGCCCAGGTTGAGCCGCCAGATGTTGAAATCCTGGCGGAGCACGGAGTAGACCAAAGCCGGGGCGTTGCGCGCCAGGGCCGGTTGAATGGGCGCGTCGGCGAAGATGGAGGGAGCGTCGGGCGCGGGCACGCTGCGAGGATCGAAGGCCGCGATCTTCCATAAGCGGAATTCGCCGCCCGAATTAGAGGCGAAGACCACGGACTTGCCGTCGGCGCTCCAATCCTGCCCGGAGACTTGGGTTCCGTCTTTGGAAAGCTGGCGCAGGATGGCGCCGTCGGGCCGCGCCAGCATGAGCGCCTGGGTGGAACGGTGGATCACGCGAATGAAGGTGAGGCGGCTGCCATCGGGAGAGAAACGCGGCTCTACGTCGCCGATCCAATGATTGGGCGGGGTGGTGAGGCGGCGGCGCTCCGCGGTGCGGGTCGAGACCAGAAACAAAGAAAAGGGCTCGCCCGGCGACGCTGCATCGTCCACGGCCAGCCATTTGCCGTCCGGAGACCACGCCAGGTGACGGTAATAAAGGCCATGGCGGGTCTTGAAGACCTGGGTGGCCACGCGCTCGCCGGCGCCGTCGCGATTGACGATTACCAGTTCACCGGTGCGCGCGCTGAAGCGCAGATACGCCAGCAGACGTCCGTCCGGAGACCAGGCCGGGCTGGCATAGTCCCAATCGCCGCTGGAAAGCGATACCAGCTGGACACGGTTTGAGAACTTGATCCAGAGGTGGCAAGCGTGGCCGTCGCCGCGATCGAGGATAAAGGCGACGTCTTTCCCGTCCGGAGAGATGGACGCCTGAAACTCCTTTCCGTCCAGGCGGGCGACGGGTACCGGATGCGGATAGGCGGCGGATGGAGCCGGGTTGCGGAGCGCCCCTGGGACAACGGCGGCATGGAAGATTACAACATGAATGGGAGCCAGGCGCTTACCAATAACTTCCTACTCGACGGCATTCCCAACGTCAGCGTGGAAAATCCAGGGCCGGCGAACCTAACGCTTGCCGTCAGCCAGGATGCCACCGCCGAATTCAAGGTCCAGACCAATTCTTACGACGCCGAATACGGGCGCACGGGCGGCGGCACGGTCAATATCACCCTCAAGAGCGGCGCCAACACCGGCATGGGGCTCTCTATGACTACGAGCGCAACACGATCTTAGATGCCAATCTTTTCCAAAGCAATGCCGCGGGAATTGCGCGCGCGCCTCTTTCCTGGCATCAACCGGGCGTGGAATTCGACGGACCGGTGGTGCTGCCGCACCTGTATAACGGCCGCGACAAGACTTTCTTTATGGTCAACCTGGAGTGGATCCGCGAAAACCAGCCGTCCACCAACATCGACACGGTGCCCACCATACCGGAACGTACCGGCAACTTCACCGGGCTAGTGCAGTCGAACGGGCAGCCGATTACAATTTACGACCCGCTCACCACCACGCTTCAAGGCGGGCAGAATTTGCGGACGCCATTCGCCGGGAACATCATTCCAGCCAACCGGCTGAACCCGACCGGCCAGGCGATCATGAACTTTATTCCGCTGCCCAACGCCCCCGGCACATCCACCGGGCTGAACAACTTTGTCGTGCCGACCTACAGCAAGGTGCAGTACTCGCAGCAGGTGGGCCGCATCGATCAATACTTCAGCCAGAACGAGCGGCTTTCGCTGCGCGGTGAGCGCAACGGCGATGAAGCTCCAGGCGGTCCGACCGGTTACCTCGGCACGCTGGCTTATGGCGCCGGTTACTCCCGCAAGAACCGCGGCGGGGGAGTGGACCTGACTACAACCTTGTCGCCCACGCTGGTGCTGGTATCGCGCGGGGGCTACGAACAACATAAGTGGGAGTACAACAACCCGGGCTATCCCTTTCCACTGTCTTCGCTCGGAATCTCGCAGAGCTTGATTTCACAGTTGCCCATCCAGTCGTTCCCGTCCGTCAGCGCGACCAACTACACCAGCTTCGGGCCGGGACGCAATATCGGCGATGAGTTCAACGTGAGCGGCACTTGGTCATGGGAAGAGATGGTGACGAAAGTATTCAACAAGCATTCGATCAAAGCCGGATTTAATTTGTGGGTGATGCTGAACAACCAACGCGAGCCAACCTCGTCGTTCGGCACGCTGGCCTTCACCAATGCATGGACGCAGCAGAACGCGCTTACCGCCGCCGCCAGTTCCGGCAACGCCGTGGCGAGCATGCTGCTGGGCTATCCGCAGACCGGAAGCGTGCTGAACAATCAGGCAATGGCATATTCGAGCCGCTATTGGGCGGGTTTCGTGGAGGACGATTACCGCATTACGCACAAACTCACGCTCAATATCGGGCTGCGCTGGGATTACGAATCGCCGATCACGGACCGCTACAACCGGCTCGAAGCGGGCTTCGACCCCAACGCGACTAACCCGTTCCCGGTTCCCGGTATGACCCTGAAAGGTGGCCTGCTATTCGTTACTCCCGGCGACCGGCTGCCTTTCCACCGCGACCTGAACAACTGGCAACCGCGGTTAGGCTTGGCATACAACGCATTGCGCAATACGGTGACTCGCGCCGGCTACGGCATTTCGTACCTGCCTACATTCGACCTGCCGGGCTTCAGCTCGTTCAACACCACCACGGCGCTCGCCGCATCCAACGATGGAAACTTGACGCCGGCGATCACCCTGACCAATCCCTATCCCGGCGGGGTTCTGCAACCGACGGGAAGCAAGCTCGGCCTCCAGACGCTGGTGGGACAAAGCATCGCCTTTGGCAACCCTGGCCGTAATATTCCCTACGTGCACCAATTTTCTTTCGGCGTGCAGCAGTTGCTGCCGTGGAACGCGGTGCTGGACGTTTCCTACGTCGGCAGCCGCACCCACGATATGCAAGCGCCGCGCAATATCAACGCGCTCAACCCGAGTTATCTGGGTCTGGGCAACGCGCTGAACACCCAGGTGCCAAATCCGTTCGCGGGCCTGCTGCCGCAGGCGACTGCCCTGAACGGCGCGACGGTCACGCAGCAACAGCTTTTGCTGCCGTTCCCGCAGTTCCAGACAATCACGGAAAACGACATTTCGATCGGCTATGCTTCGTATGACTCGCTGCAGGTCCAGGTCGAGAAACGATTCTCGCAGCACTTCCATTCGATCTTGAGCTACAGTTGGATGAAATCGCTGCAGGCCAACAGCTATCTCAACAGCGGGCAGGACCCGGTGAACGACCTGGCGCGCACGCTGAGCTCGTTCGACGAGCCGTACCGCATCGTCTGGAGCGGCGGATACGAACTGCCGAAGCTGGCAGCCGCGAACCCGGTTGTGCGCGGCGTTCTGGGCGGTTGGCAGTTCAACATGACGACCACCTGGCAGGCGGGCCGGCCGGTCGCCGAGCCGGACGCCTATCCCAGCGGCATTAACCCTGGGCTGCGCAACCAGGCCAGCCTGAGCCAGTGGTTCAATACGTGCACGCTTTCCACCACAGGGGTGAGAGAGAACTGCGCTACCGCCTCACAGCCGGTGGCATGGTACATCCGGCCGTCGTTCACGTTGCGCACCTCGAGCCTGTATTTTCCGGGCATTCGCTATCCGCGGCCGATCAATATGGACGCATCCATCTTCAAGAACTTCACGCTGCATGAGCGCATCACGTTGCAACTCAGGCTGGAAGCCTTCAACCTGACCAACACGGTGTGGTTCGGCTCGCCGGGGACTACGGTAGCTACGTCGTCATTCGGCGTGATCACACCATCGCAGGCGAACGATCCTCGCTTCGCGCAAGTCGGCGCGCGGATTACGTTCTAAGTGGGACAGGACTCCTGGCCTGTCATGTTGATGACGGTGTGAGGCGGACCATCGCTTCTTGTGGTCTGCCACCCACGCAGCACCCGACCGATCCGAGAGCAAGTGAGGCAACCGTCCCCGGTAGACGATGGGAACGGCCCTGGCTGGCAGACCACAAACAACGATGGTCTGCCCCACACCTGTCCCGTTAAATTTTTCTCAGCTTCGAGAACCAGCTAGTTTTCATATACTTGCAAGGAAAGCAGCTCAAAACGATTTCATTCGTGATTACCTGAGAGGGT
>JBEKYD010000033.1:0-36689 GCA_049511335.1 Bryobacteraceae bacterium
AACGGCTGGGAAGACGAGCAACGCTCCTTCGACTCCACCTGCCGCAAGTTCCACAGCTTCCTCATTCAATCCCAGCGCTGAAACCCGCAAGTTACCCACAGATTCCCCGGACGAGCCAACTTTTCTGTTCTCATCCGTGCGTATCTGTGTGCATCCGTGGCAAATCCGGTTACATCTGATGCCCACCGTCGTCCTTCTTTTCGCCGGGGCGATAGAGAGTGGGCGGTTTGGGCTGGTCCGTAACCGTCTGAGAGGCGGCGTCCTCGGCTTTTCGCTGCTCGGACTTGCTGGCCTGGATCTCTTTCTTGTCCGCTTTCTCACGCGCCTCCAGATCGAGGGCGCGATCGCGAAGATCTTCGCGGTTCATGGCGATGCTCTCTTCGGTGCCGGAAATGGCGTCGCGGAGGACGAAATCGTAGCGGTCGATATCCTTAGGCTGGCTGGTCTGGATGTTGCGCAGTATGCCGCCGATGCCGATTTCCTCGTTAGAAACCACATTGAGACCCCGCGCCACGTCTCTTTTGTGCTCGAGCGCGTCGTCCACCACGTTGTCGACCGCATCCAGGATCCGGTTATAATCTTCGAGCGCGTTATGGATCAGGAGGGAGCGCCCGGGCTTGTCGTGCGCCAACAGGTTCTTCACCAGATCGATGCGGTGGCGGGCGAAACGCGCGTAGAGCTCCAGACGGGCGTTGGGCTCCTGCGCGGCGCGGATCTGATCGGCTTCGTCGACGCTGAGAAAATCTCTGGACTCCTGGGCGAACATCGCCACCGAGGCCAGCGAGAAGAAAACCGCGAGGGTCTTCATTTCGATTTGCCCTCCATCAGGCCCCGGAGGAGTTGGTCGTGCACCTCCAGCACCGTCTCTTTCACTTTACCCAACATTGGGCGGTCCGTGGCGCTCAGATCCAGGTTGAACGTGTCCAGGCGGCGCAGCAGGTCGCGGGTCTGGATTTCGGCGTACTTGAACCAGCGCGGGCTCTTGCGCGGATTCTTGCCGGTGGCCACCAGCGAATCGTATGCCAGTGCGACCGATTCCCCGATTTCGGCGGCCAGCGCGCCGGCCTTCTGGACGTCGCCGTTATCGTAGGCGCCGCGAGCGGCGGTAAGCACGGCGAAGGCGTTTTCGAGCGCGAGCTTGGCGCGCCGCTCCAGGTTCGGTTCGGCGCGGGCGGCGGCGAGGTCGGCCTGGGCCTGAGCCGCGCACAACGCCAGCAGGATCGAAGCCAGCCACGCCGTGCGCATCATTTCTTCTCCAGTTCCAGGCGGATGATGCGCGCCCGCTGGCGGGCTTGAAATTCCTGGTCGGGGTGCTTGCCCTGGCTCATGGAAAGAAAGCGGGTATAGGCGTCCAGCGCGGGTTTCAACTGGCGCAGCTTGTCGAGAATGATGGCGCGCAGGAAACACACCCCGGCGGTGTCCTCGCCCAACTGGCGAGCCTTGTCGAAATTCTCGAGGGCAGCGGGGAGGTTGCCGGCCATATAGAGCATCTCGGCGAGATCGCGCACGGCGGCGGCATCGGTGGGCTTGAGCTTGGCGGCTTCGGCGAACTGCTCGGCGGCGGCGGGAAAACGGCGCGCGTCGCGCAGCGCCCGGGCGTACATCATGCGCGTATCGAAACTGGACGGATCGGTTCGAACCGCTTGTTCCATGAGCGGAATCGCCTTGGGGAGCTGCCCGGCGAAAAGATAAGCCATGGCCAAGGCAATGCGGTTGGGTTGGCTGGCGTCGGCGGCATAGGCGGCTTCGAGGCGCGGAATGGCGTCGGCATACTGGCGGGTGTCGAGCATGAGCTGCCCGGCGTGGGCCTGGGCTTGGGCGTCTTGCGGAAACTCCTGGTAAATCGCCAGAGCCTGGCGCGGCTGATGGTTATTTTCGTAGAACTCGGCTAGTTCCAGCAGCCACTCGCGGTTGTGCACATCGAGCTCGGCCGCCTGGCGGTAGTGAGCCTCGGCCTCCGCCGGCTTGCCTTCCTGGGCCAGGGCGCGTCCCAACCCCAATTCCGCGCCGCCCGATTTGGCATTGACGGCCAGCGCTTCCCGGTACAGCCCTTCTGCCTTCTCCCAAGCACCCAGCGCAAACTCCGTTTCGGCCAGGTAATAATGCGGGCGGAACTCGGCGGGCTTCTGGCGAACCGCGTCCTCCAGCAAGGGGGCGGCGTCGGCGAGGTTTTTCTGCCGCAACAGCAGCATGCCGCAATTCAACTCCGCCTCGTAAAGATTCGGCTTCAGCGCCAGTGTTTTTCGATACTGTGCGATGGCCTCGGAATCGCGATGGAGAAATCCGTATGCCAGCGCGAGATTGAAATGCGCGCTGTAATCGGCCGGGTCGGCGGCGATGGCTTTCTCGAACGCCACGGCGGCGTCGCCGTATTTGGCCCCGTCCAGGGCTTTCAGACCGTCCGCATTCGGATCGGCTGCCTGCAGAAAGAACAGCGCCGGCAGTAGGGCCCACATGCTCTCATCTTAAAGCACGGTGGGGAATGGGGAGGGCTTCGAGTCCGAAAAACGCGGCCAGCCCTCCGTCGCAACCAATCAGGATGCCGAGGTGCTGGCAGCGGCAAGCTGCGAATTGCTTGTGCTCCAGATTCCGGAAACGCTTCCACCTGCTCCAATGAAGATTGCTGCGGACGCCAGCGCGACGAAAGCCAACAGCAGCGTGTATTCGATCAGATCCTGTCCATGTTCGTCGCCCCAGAAGGTTCGTATCCATTGCATCGGCCGATCTCCTTTAGGTGTATTTTTAGTTAACTACCGCCTAGGATAAAAGCCGTCAAAGGTTAATCCAGCCCGAAAGGGCCATTCTATACGGTGGTTTCCCCTGGGGTTTTCCGCTGCCGGGTCGGTTTTCAAATTCGCCGCCAATCGGCCGATAAGCAACCCATATGTGTAGTTAGTATTGGGTCCCGCAATTACGGTCACGGATTCGGCAACCGCTCCTTGACAGTCGCGGCTCTGACCCGAACATTCGATCCCGATGCCAACACGCTCGAGTTTGCGAAAAAGCCGCACCCCGCTTTGCGCGAAAGGCGCCGGCGACAGGATCGCCGGCGCTACGGTGGCGAAAGGAGGGTAGGATAGGTCCATGGATCGGATTCCGCTGGGATTCAACACTTACTCGATTCGCGCGACGAGGTGGCACGACCTTCGGCTGCTGGAGTACGGGGGTGAGCTCAAGCTGGATGCGGTGTTCTTGCAGGATTCGGTGGATCCGCGGAACGACGATCCGGCGCACTGGGTGGAAATCAAGGAAACGGCGGCGCGGCTGGGGCTGCGCGTGGATGGGGGCGACGCGGGCACGCTTCCGCGCAATGCCGACGGCATGAACGCGACGTTTGAGCGGATGCGGCGGGGGATCCGGCACGCGGCGGGGATTGGGTCGAAGCTGGTGCGCTTTCGCGTGGCGGGCGACCGGGCGAGTATGCCGCCGGGGCCGGTGGAACAAACGATGGAAACGATGGTGAAGACGCTGCGCGCGATGCGAACGGAGGCGATGGACGCGGGAATGAAGTTCGCCATCGAGAATCACAAAGACCTGTTCTGCTGGGAGACGCGGCAGGTGATCGACGCGGCCGGCAGAGATTTCGTGGGGTCGTATCTCGATACCGGCAACCCCGTGTTTGTGATGGAGGACCCGATGGCCACGGTGGAAACGCTGGGGCCGGTCGCGGTGATGCTGCATCTGCGCGATTCGGTGGTGTACGAGGCGCGGGAAGGCGTGGCGGTGCAATGGGTCCCGCTGGGCGAGGGGGTGGTGGACTTCCGGCGGATTGTAGCTAAAGCGCGGGAGGTTTGCCCGCCGATCGCGATTTACAACAAGCCGATCACGGGCCGGCCGCCGCAGATTCTTCCGATTTACAAGCCCGAGTTCATGAAGCAGTGGGAGGACGGGCGGGCATCGGACCTGGCGCGGTTCTTGGCTTTGGCCAAACAGGGGCACCCGTATGAAAAGACCATGGTGATCGAAGACGTGCCGGGGAAGAAGGCCGACGCAATCACGGCGGCGCTGGAGTATCAGCAGCGGGAGCACATGGAAAGCGGCGTGGACTACGCGGAGAAGGTGCTGGATCTGGGAGTTCGGTGGCACAGGCTTTAGCCCAATGCCACATACTTTTCGCAAGGCGCCGGCCCGGCATCAGGCTGGACAGTCCGCGCCACGAAGCAAATAGTTGACTTCGTCAACTATTTGACGGAGAATCGGGGCATGTCCACTACCGCCGTGCGGCGTTTCAATCGCTTTTATACCGGACAGATCGGGGTGCTGCGCAAGAGCTATTTGAACAGCGACTTTTCCCTCGCCGAGGCTCGCGTGATTTACGAGCTGGGGTCGCGCGGCACGGCGGCCGCGTCCGAGATCGCGCGCGACCTGGGGCTCGACGCCGGATATCTGAGCCGAATGCTGGAGGGCTTTGCGGCGCGGGGGCTGGTGACGCGCAAGCCGAGCGCCGCCGACAAGCGGCAGGTGCGCCTGAAACTGGGCGCGCGCGGCCGCAAGGCATTTCAGGAGCTCAACCGGAGATCGGACCGGCAGACGGCGGAGCTGCTGGAACGTTTGCCCGTGCCGGACCGCGAGCGGCTGGTGGAATCGATGGAAAACATCGAATCGCTGCTCGAAGGGAAAGCCGACACTGCCCCGCCCTTTTCGATCCGCACCCACCAGGCCGGCGACATCGGCTGGGTGATTCACCGCCACGGGGTGCTGTATGAGCGCGAGTACGGATGGGGCGCTCTGTTCGAGGCATTGGTGGCGGAGGTGGGCGCGCGTTTTCTCAAAACTTTCGATCCCGAGCGGGAGCGCTGCTGGATCGCCGAGAGGCACGGGGTACCGGTCGGCTCGATCTTCTTGGTGAAGCATACGCCGCGGATCGCGCTGCTGCGGCTGCTTCTGGTCGAGCCAAACGCGCGCGGGCTGGGAGTAGGCAAGGCATTGGTCGAAGAGTGCATCGCCTTCGCGCGCCAGGCGGGGTATCGCAAGATGCGGTTGTGGACGCAGGCCGAGCTAAAGGCCGCGCAGCACATTTACAGCGCCAACGGGTTCAAGCTGGTGGAGGAGCAACGGCACGCGCATTTCGGAGTGGAGCTGATGGGGCAGAGCTGGGAGCTGGAGTTGTAGAAGTAGTTGTCAGTCATCAGTTTTCAGTAGTCAGTTTTAAGTGGAGACGTCGCGGAGGACGCCGAAATCTTTCTGCAGGACCAGGGCAACGGTGCCGCGCAAGCGGGCCATTCCGTCTTCGTAGGCGGGGACGAGGCGCGGCATGGTGGCGCCGGGCAAGACCTGCTGCTGGAGCTCGCTTTCGATCACCGAGCCGAACCGGCGCCAGGAACGGGTGAGGTCGCCGACGATGACGATGCGCTCCGGCGCGAGACCGGCGGCAAGCATGCGCATGCCGCGGCCGAGATAGCGGGCCATGGTTTCGAGCGCGGTGACGGCGCGGGCATCGCCGGTATCGGCGCGGGAGAGGAGCTCGCGGAAACTGGGATTATCCGCGGTCGCGCCGGCCTCGCGATAGTAACGCAGCGCGGCGCGATTGGAGCCGTAGACTTCCCAGCAACCATGGCCGCCGCAGGTGCATAGCGGGCCGTCGGGATTGAGAGGCACGTGCCCGAACTCGCCGGCCATGCCGTTCAAGCCGATGATGAGCTGGCCATTGGCCCAGATGCCGGTGCCGATGCCCTCGGAAACCGTAACCACCACCAAGCTGCGGCATTCCTCCAAATGATCGAACCAGACAGCGGCCAGAACGCAGGCATTGGCGGCGTTCTCGACTGCCACTTCGAGGCCGGTGGCCTTCGCGATGGGGCCGCGGATATCGACGTCGTGCCATTTCAGGTTGGGCGCGAAGACCAGGCGGTCGAGGGCGTGATGATAGCGGCCGGGAACGCTGATGCCGACTCCTTCGATCTTCTTGCGGCGGCTCTGGTGCACGATCCTCTGGATGGATTCGACCAGCGCCGCGATGGCGAGCCGCGGGTCGGAAGGCGTGTTGATGACCTGCTGGGAGATGAATTTTCCGTTGGCGTCGGCCAGGGCGACGGTGGTTTCGATGGGGCGAAGATCGACGGCGATGATGACGCGCTCGTCGTTGAGGCGGAGGAAGGTGGGGCGGCGGCCGCGGGGCAGGCGGCCGGTGGGACCTTCCACTACCCAGTGTTCGCCGATCAATTGCTCGACGATCAAGGAAACCGTGCTGCGCTGCAGGCCGGAGACGCGGGCGAGGTCGGCGCGCGAAATGGGATGGCGGGTGCGCACCAGGTTCAGCACCAGGCGGCGGTTGATGTCGCGCGCCACCTCGCTCGAGGCACCCTGACTGCGCTTCACGGCTTGCATCATTGCACCTGTTTGGCCGCTCCCTGAAGGGTGATGGGCGAGGAGAGTACGCCGGTGGTGGCGGCGTCGGCCGGACCGGCAAAGCCCGGCTGTTTGCCGCCCACGGCGATGGCGAACGTTCCCGGCTGGATGGTCAGCCGGCCATCGGCGCCGGCCAGGGCAAACTGGCGCGGGGCTAGAGTGAACTCCACAACGCGGCTCTGCCCCGGAGCCAGCGCCACACGCTGGAAACCTTCGAGCGAGCGCAAGGGGGCGCCGGCGGCGTCGGATTTCAGATACAGCTCGACGACCTCTTCGCCGGGCAGTTGGCCGGCGTTGCGCACTTCGACCGATACTTTTACGGGATCGCCCGTGACCGCGATTTTCGGCACTGTGAGATTCCGGTAAGCAAAAGTAGTGTAGCTGAGACCGTAGCCGAATGGGTAGAGCGGCTCGCCGCGGAAGTAGCGGTAGGTGCGGCCGGCCATGCTGTAGTCGGTGAAGGGCGGCAACTGGCCGGCCGATTTATAGAAGGTGACGGGCAAGCGGCCAGCGGGGTTGTAATCGCCGAACAAAACGTCGGCCAGGGCATCGCCACCGGCCTGGCCCGGATACCAGGCTTCGACGATGGCGGGCACGTGATCGCGCGCCCAGTTGACGGCCAACGGGCTGCCGTTGAGCAGCACCAGGACCACGGGCTTTCCCAGCGCCGCGATTTTTTGCATCAACTCCTGCTGCTCTGGGGGAATGCCGAGATCCACGCGATCGCCGCCTTTGAAACCGGCCACGGGCACGCTCATCTCTTCACCCTCGAGCCGGGGCGAGAGACCGGTAACCAGCACGACGGTGTCGGCCTGGCGGGCGGCGGCGAGAGCTTGTTCCACGTCTGCGGGGCCGGATGGGTGAGCCCAGACCAGGCGGATGGAGGCGTCGCCGGCGTATTCGTGATAGTCGAGGCGGATGGGGTAAGATTTGCCGGCTTCGAGGTCGAGGGTGGCATAGCTATAGGCGCGTTCGTGGATATTGTTGGTATCGGCCAGCAACTTGCCATCGAGATAGAGTTCGAAAGCATTCATGCCGTTGGCGCCGATCTGGTATTTGCCGGAAGCGGGGACGCGGAGGAAGCCGGTCCAGCGGACGCCGAAATCGTCGTCGTACAGATCGGCCCGGGGCGAGCGGTCCCACCACATGAAGTTGACTTCGGGGTCGACGCGGGTGAACCGGGGCTTGGCATCGGGAGCGGGCGTACCCACCATTTTGCCGGAGCTGGGATAGGTGATCTCGCGCGGGCGGTGCAGCTTGCCGTCAAAATTGGCAGTCGGGAAATACTCGCCGCGAAGGCCGTGGGGAGCGCCGGCGGCGTCGGAGGAGAGCAAGGCGGAAGCCGGAATGGTTTCGAAGGAGGGCAGGTTGGCGGCCAGGTCGCCGCCGTGGGCGTAGAGTACGCGGGCGCCGGCCAGCTTGCGGCGGATGCCGGCCAGGGGCGTAACAGGGGCGGAGGGTTCGCCGCTGTAGTTGCCGACCAGAACGTCCGGATCGTCGGCATTGGGGCCGATGACGGCAATGGTCTTGAGATTCTTCGCAAGCGGCAAGGTGTGGGACTCGTTCTTGAGCAGGACGATGGATTTGCGGGCAGCCTCGAGCGCCAACTGGCGATGCTTCGGGCTGTCGTTCACGCTGTAGGGAATTTTGGCGTACGGCACCATCTCGGCGGGATCGAACATACCCAGCTTGAAGCGCGCGGCGAAGAGGCGCTTGACGGAGCGATCGATATCGGATTCGGCGATGAGACCGGCGTGGACGGCGGGCACGAGCGCGGCGTATTCGGTGCCGCAATCGAGATCGGTGCCGGTCCGGACGGCTTTGGCCGAGGCCTCTTCGACGGTCGACACATACCGGTGCCCTTGATAGATGTCGGTGATGGCGCCGCAATCGGAAACCACATAGCCCTGGAAGCCCCACTGCTTGCGCAGCGTGTCTTGGAGCAGCCGCGAATTGGCGCACGCCGGCTGGCCATCCACGCTGTTATAGGCGCACATGACCGAGTAAGCGCCGCCGTCTTTCACGGCTATCTCGAAATGCGGCAAGTAGGATTCCACCAGGTCGCGCTCGCCGGGCAAGGCATCGAAGGTATGGCGCTCGGATTCCGGACCGCTATGCACGGCGTAGTGTTTGGCGGTGGCGACGGTTTTTAGGTATTTGGGGTCGTCGCCCTGCAAGCCGTGAATGAAGGTGACGGCCATGCGGCCGGTGAGATACGGGTCTTCGCCGTAGGTCTCCATGCCGCGGCCCCAACGCGGATCGCGGAATAAGTTGATGTTGGGCGTCCAAAAAGTGAGGCCCTGATAGATGTTTCGTTTGCCGCGGCGGACGAACTCGTGATACTTGGCGCGGGCCTCGTCGGAAATGGCGGTGGAAACGCGGCCGAGCAAGGCGGTATCCCAGGTGGCGGCGAGGCCGATGGTTTCGGGGAAAACGGTGGCCCGGCCGGCGCGCGCCACCCCATGCAGGCACTCGTTCCACCAGTTATACGCCGGAACGCCGAGGCGATCGATGGCGGGAGCATCGTTCATGAGCTGGCCGACTTTCTCTTCGAGCGTCATGCGGGAGACGAGGTCGTCGACGCGGCGATCGAGGGGCACGGTGGGATCGAGATAGGTAGGCTTGGTCTGAGCGCGGGCGGAGAGGCAGAGGGCCAAGAGGAAGGACGAGGCCAGCAGAAGTCGGCCTGCAGCCGATTGCAAGCGAAAACGCCTGCTCCACGAATCGGCGGGTAGGCTTTTGGCCTGCCATGAGCAAGGGCCCGCGGCGCAAGGTCGAGAAGAATCTCGACCCAGCAGGCTAGACAGCCCGCGCCACGGGGGGGTGGCCATCAAATGGGAGTCTGGAACGGTCATGGTTCTTTTCTCTTTTCGGGTTCGGAATGAATTTCGATATAGTCCAGGGCGGCGGCTTCGCCGTCCTCGGGGCGGCCTTCGATGCGAATGGTATCGCCGGGGCGCAGGGCTACGCCGCCAATCGTATGGCGCGTGGATGAGGTGGAATCGAGGCGCGGATCCGGGCGCACGGGCCGAGGGTAAACGGCGGCTTCCCAGGCGTCGATGGGTTGTCGGTTGACCACGAGGGTATAGTGCGAGGCGCCCTGGTTCTGGTCGAAGTATTCGACGTTCACGGTGTACCAGCCGGGAGCGCCTGGGAAGGAATACGAAGCGGAGCAGGCGTCGATGCCCGCGGGACAAGCGACGGCTTGGCCGCCGGAAGCGTCTTCCGGTGGCGTGACATCGCTCACGGCATAGCCGGAGAGCTTCATCGCCTCGGCTTCTACCCGGCCGGGATAATGGCCGGCGCGGCCGCGCGCATCGGCGATGCCCGAGGCATGTTCGAACCAGGTGTTGACGGCGTCACGCCACACCACGGCTTGGCCAGCCTGATACTCGAGCTGCGCCAGAATTTGGCGGTAGCGCGCGGGGTCGATTTTGCCGCGCAGAGCCTGCCAGCGGCGCGCGTAGGCGGCTACGGCTTCGGCGCCCTGGTAGTGGGAATCGTAAATATATTGGATGACGGTTCGGCCGTCGTGGAGGCGATAGGTATAGGGGACGTGATGGAAGAACAGCAGCAGGTCGTCCGGACAGGTGGCTAGAGATTCGAAAACACGGGCCACGGCGGGGCGGTATTGGCCGACGAAGCCGGTGCCGGTAGCGACGGTGCGATCCATGCCCACGCCTTCATGGTCGGCGCGATGCCACTGGCCCCAACCGTTGCGTTCGCTGGCTTCGACATTCACGCCGTAGTGGTTGCCGACGATATCGGTGAGGGTCTGCAGGCCAAGTGGGCCAGTGTAGTTTTCGTAGGTGTGCCAGGAGGTGAGCTGAATGGAATCGACGGTGTCGAGCACGGTGGGGTCGGCGCCGAAGGTGAGAGTGGACCATTCGCGCTCGATGCGCTCGCTCGAGAGATCGGCATTCCAGGCCAGCCGGCCGAAGGCATAGAGATTGGCTTGGGAGAGTTGATTGCCGAACCAGTCGTCGTCGAGACCCACGTTGACCACGCCCACGAATCCGCCGGTGGGGCGATGGAAAATGTGGCCGGCGGCCAAGGCCTTGACGGGCGTGGGGGCGCCAGGGACGGCATGCATGTCGAAATCCAGCGTATCTTTCCATTGCGGCGCGAGAAAGACGGTATGGCGAGCCTGGCCCATGTACTCCTGCGTGACTTGCAGTTCGATCGCCTGGTTGGTTTTTTCCAGCGCGCCGAACAGGGGCGAAACGGGCTCGCGGACTTGAAAATCGATGGGACCGTTCTTGATTTGGATGACGGCGTTCGCATCGAACTTGCCGTCGAGAGGCGCGAAGTTGTCCCAGGCGGCGCGGGCGCGGTCGTTTTTCAGGTTGCGCCAATCCATGTGGTGGTCGTAGACGAAACCGCGATAGAAAAGAAGCCCGCCGTGGGGCGCGAGCGCGCGGGCAATGACGTTGGCGGCTTCGGCATGGGTGCGGCGGTAGGTGGAGGGGCCGACGCGGCCTTCCGAATCGGCTTTGAGCACGAAGCCGGCAAGATCCGGGATGACGCGGTACAGATCGTCGGCGCGGGCCTGCCACCAGGCGGCGACGCGGGGGTCGAGGGGATCGTAGGTGTCGAGACCGCCGGCCGATTGAGGACTTCCGAAATCGACCGAGATCGCCAGGCGAACGCCCCAGGGGCGCAGGCGATCGGCAATTCGGGCGAATTGGGGAACGAACTCCGGAGTGAGCACGCGAGGATTGACATTGATGCTGTTGGGCGCGCAGGCGTCGATGCCGATGGAGGCGAGCAGGCGGCCGTAAGCATCGACGCGCGAAAGATCGTCGCGAACGCGGTCGTTTTCCCAGAAGATGGACCGGCCGCCGTAGCCGCGCTCGATGGTGCCGTCCAGGTTGTCCCACTCGTTGGCCCAGCGGACCGGCGCATAGGGCGATTCGGAGACATTCAAGGCGGCGATGGATTCACCGAGCGCCAGAGCGCGCAACAGGGCGAAAGCGCCATAGAGCACGCCGCGCGAAGATGCGGAAGCGACCACCAGGTATCGCCGCGGGCCATCGGCGACAGTTCGGATGGCGAAGCCTTCGGGGTTGGCGGGAACGTTCACGTGCACAGAGGGAGCGGCGCGGCGCAGTTGATCGGCGGTGCCGAGCAGAATGGCGTCTTCGGCCGGAAGGCCACCGGCTGAAGCCGGTGCCACCTGGGCCGTTTCTTCGCGGAGGGTTCGACCCAGCATGCCGCGGACGCCGCGGATCAGCTCGGCCCGCGCGGTGGATTCCAGGCCGGAGTTTTCGAAAGTGACAACCACGGCGGGCATGGCGGCGCGGGCTTGGGCGAGGGCGGCGTCTTCGAGCGGGGCATACCGGAGCCAGGCGTCGGCCCCGGTCTCGGCGCGGAGGAAGAGGGGGGCGAGAAGGAAGAGCAGGAGGAGGAGCAAGAGCGCTTGCGGTGCCGTTCGGTGGCTATTTTCCATAAGGTTCACTTAATCGTCGGCTTTGCGATTGCGGCTTTCGCTGCCGCAACCGCTCCCTGACGGTCGCGGCTCGGAAACGCGCCTATCCGAGCCGCGACCGTCAGGGAGCGGTTAAGAGCGAATAAGTTTCCGAAGCGGTTCACTTCATTCAGATTCTCAAAATGGCGGAAGCCAGAAGGCATGTCTCTCCCTCAGGTATTCACGCCGCTGGCCAGGTAGCCTCCATCGACGGCGATGGTTTGGCCGGTGAGGAAACTGGCGCCATCGGAAGCCAGCAGAACCGCGGCTCCGACCAATTCGGCGGGATCGCCGAAGCGGCCGAGCGGCGTGCGCAGCAGGATCTCCTCGCCGCGCGGGGTTCCGGAAATGATTTCACCGTTCAACTCGGTGGGGAAAACGCCAGGGGCGATGGCGTTGACCGAAATTCCATGCTTGGCCCATTCACAGGCCAGGTTGCGGGTGAGCGAGGCGACGGCGGCCTTGGAGGCGCAATAGGCGGCCACTTCGTGAAACGCCAGAAACGATCCGAGCGAAGCGATGTTGATCACCCGCCCGCGGCCGCTCGAGGCCAGCGCGTCGTGAAACGCCACCGAAGCGCGCAGCACGCCGTTGACATTGGTGTCCATGACGTTGTGCCAGTCTTCCTCGGCGATATCGGTGGTGGGCTGTTTGACGGTGAAGCCGGCGGCGTTTACCAGGATGTCGGCGCCGCCGAACTCGGCCAGCACGGCGTCGCGCAGGGCATCGATGGAAGCGCGGCTGGTAACATCGGTGAGATGCATCAGGGTGCGGCGATGAAGCCCCAGAACTTCGCGGCAGACGCATTCCACGCATGCGGCGCGGCGGGCGGTGGGCACTACGTGGGCGCCATGGCGCGCGAAACCGAGGGCGATCGCGCGCCCAATGCCGGAACTGGCGCCGATTACCACGGCCACGCGATCGGTGAGATCGAGCGAGTTACGCATCATGAGGGCCTGACTATTGAGGGATGGCCACCGGGCGGCCGTCTTCCGGGTCGGCCCAGCGGTCGTTGGGCACCAGCGGGACCCAGCCGGGGCGGCCCGGGTCCTGGTCGTAGGGATAGTTTCCCAGGCGCAAATACAACTCGTGGTATTCGGCCAGCTTTTCGCGATCGAGGCGCACACCGAGGCCCGGAGCTTGCGGCACCTGGATGGCGCCCTCCCGGTATGGTAACAACCCTCCTTCAATGATGTCGTCTTTCAAATGATGATAGTGAGCGTCGGCGGCGAAGGTAAGATTGGGCACGACGGCGCCCAAATGGAGCATGGTGGCCAGTTGGATGCCCAGCTCGCCGGAAGAGTGCACGGCGATACCCAGGCGGAAGGCTTCGCAGATGGCGGCGGCTTTGATGCAGGCGCGAATGCCGCCCCAGAAGGTGGTATCGAGCAGGATGACGTCGACGGCGGGAGCGAGCGCATTGGTGGCGAGTTGCTCGAAGTCCACCACGACGGTATTGGTTGCCAGCGGCACGCGCACCATCTGGCGGGTGCGGCGCATGCCGTTCAGTCCGAAGACGGGATCCTCCAGATAATCGTTGCGAAGGCCTTCGATGGCCTGTCCGAAACGAATCGCCTGCTCGGTGGACCAAACGCCGTTGGGATCGAAGCGGAGCGAGTCATTGGGAAATTCCGCGGCGACGGCGCGGTACACTTCCAGCTCGTAATCGGGAGGGAAGACGCCGGCCTTGATTTTGTGAGTGGTAAATCCGAAACGCTGTTTGGCGGCGGCGATGTACCGGACGACCTGATCCACGGTGCGGACTTCGCCCTGCCCGGAGCGCGGGTCCGGGTAGCGGAAGAAGGAATAGGTTGCGAAGCGAACGCGGTCGCGCAGACGGCCTCCCAGGATTTCCGATATGGGAACGCCCCAGGCTTGGCCGAGAATATCCAGGCAGGCGAATTCGAGGGCGGCCAGCACCTGGGTGCGGTTGTTATAAAGGGAAGCCGTGGGATTGGCGATTTTGAAGCGCATCTCCTCCAGGCGAGCGGGATCGTGGCCCACCAGATAAGTCTTCATGGCCCGGAAAGCCGCTTCCGCCGATTCCCCGCCGCCTCCCATTTCGCCCAGGCCGATCAAGCCGTTATCGGTCTCCACTTCCACGACGGTACGGACGAAGCGGCCCCAATGGCATCCGTTCGCGTGGCGCAAAGGAGCCTCGAGCGGCGCGGTGACGGTGGTCGCCCGAATGTCCTGAATTCGCATTTTGTTTCAGCTTACAACGATATCGTGGCTGGCGAGCATAAGAATCTGAAAAGGGCGGTAAGGACAAGGACCAGACGCCACCAGAATCCCGTGAACAATTGGGCGAGAGCAATCCGTCCCAGCCTGGAATCCGCTGCCTGGTCGGGCACATAGTTCGAGCCTAAGACGATACTCTCGAACGAGACCGGCGGGCGATTACTTACTTCGGCGCGCTGCTTCGGGCTGGAATTCCGGAGCGTGCACCACGTGATGGGTGGCGTAGCGCACACGAACCGGCACTTGCGATTGGAGCGTCACCCGCAGGATCAATTGAAAAGCTTCGGGAATCTCGCCGGATGGCAGCTTCAAGTGCTCCACCAACTCGCGGACGGAAAGCGGGTTGGTGACGTATTCGGCCAGCGCCCAAGGCAGCTCGGAATGCGAGGCGCCCAGGATCAGCACGTAGCGGCCACGCTGCGGGCCGGGAAAGCGCGAAAGCAGCGCGTACTTGTCGCCATCGTTGGATCCCATTTGCGCCACCGGATAGAGGATTTGCTCTCCCGGTTTGGGGTGCAAGTTGCGAATTCCGTCGATTTCCTCGACAAAATCGCCGGCCTCCAGAACCCTCCTCAGCCCCGGATGCATGTCGGCTTGGCCGATAAAGATGATGTTGTTATTGGAGATATCGTTCCAATCCAGATCTTTCGACCCTTTTAGTGAAATCCGGCGCTGGCGCGGACCTACGGTTTGCGTCAGGAGAAACACGGAATTCACGGCGCCAAAGTCGGTGTAGTTTCGGCTTTCGGTAAACTGCTGTATCCCCATTTGCTTCTTGAGGTGCATCAACGGCTCGGATTGGGGCACCTCGCTCATGTCATTGGTGTTCCAGTGGCGGACCACCAGGTCCAGCGGCTGCACGAACAGAAACAGCCGGGTCTGATAGCTCAACATTAGGGGAGTATCGTCAGTCAAAAACGGCTTCCAGAAGGCCTCCATTTCGGGCGTCCAGATGGCCGCTGCCGCCTGAACTCCCTTAGCCGCCCGCGGCCCCCTCAGCGATAAGGTCACAGCCAGAATCAGGACGACGCAATTGGCCGCCGCCAACGCTCCCCAAAGCCATCTCCGCCCGGCGCGGCGCGGCGCCTCCGGCTCGGCCACAACACCCGGCGCCGCAGCGGGAACTCTTGTGTCTTGGGAGCGGACAAAGCGGGGAACGTACGCTCCCTTTTCGATTTCGATGCGAATCGGGGCGTCCGGCGCTTCCGTCGAGTAGAATCTTGTGAGTTTGTGGCGAAGCTCATAGGCCCGCGTGCGGACTGTGGAGTCCTCAACCGGATTGTAGGAGGCCGGGCGGCCCAGCGCCTCCACGCCAATGATATATTCGCTTAGCTCACCGGTACGGCCTTCGATTTCGGCTTCGCAGATGAATCGGAGCATCCGCTTGAGCTGATCGCAGCGCAGGAAGACCCGGCTTTGCAGAACCAGATCAAGCGCGTTGCGCTTTTCTTCGATCGGAACGGCCGACCACATGGAAACTCCCACGATACCTCGAAACCCTTTGATTATTATAACGCTTAAACCGGACCCGTAACGGTTATTCCACCGTGGCACAACTTCCCCAGCAACGCAGAATCGGGCAACATCTTAGCACAATAGAGGTAAGGTATTTCCATGTAGTAAGCGGGTGTCGCGAAATAGTTCGAGTCCAAGACTAATCGGGCTCCGTTTAGATCTGGCTGGGAGGTTAGTAAAAAGAATGAAAGTACTAGGTCGTCTTTCAATCGCGGCTGCGGGGCTGGTTCTAGCTCTCAGCGGTCTTGCAAATCTAGGTCAGGCGCAGGTCCTATATGGGTCGCTCACCGGAAACGTGACCGACCCGGCTGGCGCAGCCGTACCCGCAGTGCGTGTCGAAGCGGTGAATCAGGGCACGAACGTCAAGGGCGAAACAAACACCGACGAACGCGGTGTCTACCGCTTCACCAACCTGCAAGTCGGCCTCTATAAGGTGACGGTGACGGCCAAGTCTTTCGCCACTTTTATCGAGACCAACGTACAAGTTCAGGTAAACGAAGTGCGGCGCGTGGACGTGTCGCTACAGATTGCGCAAACCACCAACACGATACAAGTTGCGGCCGATGCGGTAGTGCTCGAAACCGACAAGGCCGATATCCATACGGAAGTCACGTCGCAGGAAATGGAACAACTGCCGTACAACGGGTCGGAAGGCAAGAACTTCCAGGCGTTGCTGCTGCTGCAGCCCGGCGCGGAGACCACTGCCGGCACCGGCGAAGCCAATTCGCAGGCGGGGAACCCGCAGCGTGCCATTACGGTATCGATGAACGGCGTTTCTTCGCAAGCCAACATGACCAGGCTCGACGGTGTCACCGATTCCTATCCCTGGCTACCGGTCAACGTGGCTTATGTGCCATCGCCGGAAGCCATCCAGACGGTCAACGTGAGCACCAACGCGTTCGATGCCGAGCAGGGCGCGGCGGGCGGCGCGGCGGTCAACGTCATCACCAAGTCCGGGACCAACGAACTGCACGGCGTTGCGTTCGAGCGTAATACCAACAACGATTTGCAGGCAGTCAACAACTATTTCAGCCACCCCGGACGCCTGGCGAAGAACATCATCAACGTGTACGGATTCGCGGTGGGCGGGCCGATTTGGATTCCGAAAATCGTTCACGGCAAGAATAAGTTGTTCTGGTTCATGGATTACGAGAACACGAAGAACGTTCAATATGCGTCCGACGTGAATCTGACGCTGCCCTCGGCGGCCTTTCGCTCGGGCGATTTCAGCGCTACCGGCACGCCGGTCTACGATCCGCTGACGGGCAACGCCGACGGCACCGGCCGCACCCAGTTCCCCTTAAACATGATTCCCTCCAGCCGCATCGTTTCGCAAGCAAGCGCGCTGACCGCCCTGCTGCCCGCGCTTACCAGGCCAAACTCGTTCCTCAGCAACTACGACGCCTACGGCGACACGAGCTATTCCGTGGCCCGGTGGGACTGGAAGGTCAACTACAATCCCACAGAGAAAGCCAATATTTGGGGGCGTTACAGCCTATCGCCCATGGATATCTTAGCCCCGCTGGTCCTGGGTCCGGCGGGTGGCGATGCTTTTAACGGCGGCAACCCGGGTCATGCCGGAGGGCGCGCACAGGTATGGGGTTCCGGCCTAACCTATACCATTACGCCTACGCTTTTAGTGGACGGAAATGCGGGTTACACGCGGCAGAACATCGGCGCTAATGGCGATCCGCAAGACGGCTACTACGGAACCGACGTGCTGCACATTCCCGGCACCAACGGCGTCGGCCCGAACTACGAGGGCATCCCGGGCTTCCAAATCGCGAGCATCGCCAATATCGGCAACACCAATACCGGCAGCCCCTTCAAGTTCCGCGATAACCAATATACCGGCGCCTTCAATGTGACCAAAATCAAGGGCGCGCACAACATGCGCTTCGGCTTCGAATACGATAAGTTCGCGCTGAACCAGTTCCAGCCGCAGGGCGGCACGTTCGGCACGGCGCGCGGCACGTTCGGCTTCGACGGCTCGATAACGGCGCTCAAGGGTGGACCCGCTAATATCAATTCCGATCCTGCCGGCGCCACCCTGCCCGCCAGCCCGGCCAACTCCTGGGCACAGTTTCTACTCGGGTATCCGTCCGAGACCGGCAAGGTCACCCAGTTTACCGATCCCAACTCGCTGCGCTTTTCCACCTGGAGCCTCTACGCGCGGGATATGTGGCAGGTGACCCCGAAACTGACCATCGATTACGGCCTGCGTTGGGAATACTACCCGATTTATTCGCACGACCACTACGGCGCGGTCCGCTTCGATCCCTCGACGGATTATATTTACGTCGGCGGGGAAGGCGGGGTGCCGTGGGATGCCGGCGCGACGGCTACCAAGAAGGGTTTCGCTCCTCGCTTCGGCGCGGCGTACCGCCTGACCGAGAAAACGGTGATCCGCAGCGGTTACGGCATCAGCATCGATCCCGATAACATGCGCAACCAGCGGAACCAGTACCCCTCGATTGTGAACCAGGTCTACCAGCCGCTGAATACCTATCAGTTCATCAGCTACGCCGGGGTTCCCAATTCCGATGGCGCCACGCAGGTAAAATTGGCGGACGGCGTTCCCTTGCCCACCTATCCACAGATCTCGGAAGGCATCATCAAGCCGTCCACCGTCAACACGCCGACGACGTATTTGCCGAGCGTCAGCACGGTCACGTTCCCCGCCAATTTCAACCGGGGCTACTACGAGAGCTGGAACTTCTTCGTGCAGCACGAGTTTTCACCCAGTCTGGTGGCGCAAATCGGATACGTGGGCACGCACGGGGTCCACGTGAACGAGGGCGTCAACATCAACGGATCGGCGCCCGGCACCGGCACCGCCGGCCGGCAGCTTAATCCTTACGTCACCAGCGACATGAACATGTACGAGCCGTTTGGCGACATGACCTACAACGGGTTGCAGACTTCGCTGCGGAAGCGGATCGGCACTTCGCTGTTCGGCGTCAGCTATACGTTCTCCAAAGCCATCGATAATTCCAATGGCGACAATGGCGACGGCACTTTGTGGCGCGCCTACCCGGTGTCGTTCACGCTGGACAAAGCGCTGTCCGGCATCAACCGCGCCCAGAACCTGCAAATCTTTTACGTGTACGATTTGCCGTTCGGCAAGGGGCACACGATGGTCAACCACGGCGTAGCCTCGTATATATTGGGCAACTGGCAGATCACCGGCATCGTCAGCCGGTTCACCGGACTGCCATTCAACGTCGGCACCAGCGCCAGCATTAACGCCGGCGGCCAGGCCAACAGCGCCAACCAGATCAACCCGAGCGTGAAAATTCTGGGCGGCCACGATTCGGTCGATCCCTACTACGACGGCACCGCGTTCGCCAATCCGGCGGGCGGGGTGTTGGGATCGACCGGCAGGGATTTGCTGGTCGGGCCCGGCTTGTTCCAACTGAACGCGAGCGTCTCCCGCATTTTCCTTTTGAAGGGAGAGAGGCTCAAGTTCCAGTTGACCGGCGAGGCGTTCAACCTGACCAATACGGTGGTCTTCTCGAACCCGGGTGGAAGCTGCTGCTGGACAACCCTCTCGAGCGGCGCCACCAACTACAACAACTTCGGCGTGATCACGGGCACGCAATCCAGCCCGCGGTATTTGCAGGTGGGCGGATATTTGCGGTTTTAGAGGCCTCGTATCCAAAGCGAAGCACCCCTTACGAGCCGCCGGAAATGCTCCGGCGGCTCTTTTTATTGGCGGGGGGGATCTTCGCTCCGCCGGGTAGGGCGGTTTTGCGCCGAAACCAGATTGCCGGCGCTTCTAAGTACACGGTTTCGCAATTACGGTGACGGATTCAGCGACCGCTCCTTGACAGTCGCGGCTCTGACCCGAACATTCGGTGCTGATGCCAACGTGATCGAGTTTGCGAAGGAGGCGCGAGTCAGAGCCGCGACTGTCAAGGAGCGGTCGCCCTGGGTTACGTCACTGAGTTTTCGAAATTGGGCGCCAAGTCAGCCTTTCACGGCCCAGCGCAGCATTTCCGCCAGCCGCGGCGGTTTGCCGTGCATCAGAATAGCCACGCGAAAAATGCGGGAAGCGGCCCAGACGGTTGCCACCGCAAAGGCCAAGGCGCCGGCCAACCCGGCCCACGGTTGCCACGCCGGAACGCCGTTGGGCAGGGCCTGGCGCAACAGCATGAGAATCGGGGTAAATGGCGGGACGAGCGACATGACGGTAGGCAAAGCACCGTTGGGCTGCCGCAGCACGGTCACCAGCATGAACATGGGGATGAGGCAGGGCGCCAGCAGCACGATGGCGAGATTCTGGGCGTCCTGCGGGGTGCTGCAACACGCTCCCAGCGCCGCGGCGAAGGAGCAGAGCATGATGAGGTCGGTGAGCAAGTACACGTAAAACCAGGGAATGATGGTGAGCGGCAGCAGGCCGGACACTCCCAGGGCGTTCACCGCCGCTACCCCGGCGATCACGTACAACAGGGAACTGGTGACGGAGACTCCCACCGTGCCGAGCACTTTGCCCGTCATGAGCTCAAACGGGCTGGCCGCGCCCAGCAGCGTCTCCACCACGCGCTGGCTCTTGTCCTGGGTGACGTTTTGCAGCATGGGGGCCGTTCCGACCATAACGATCATGGCGAGAATCATGGCCAAGGAGAAAGGCACGAAGAAGCCCTCCAATTCGCCGCGTTTGTGCGCTTCGGCGACGGCGCCGGTTCTCGCGTCGCGCTCCAGCAGGCTGAGCGATTCGACCGGAACCGGGGTCAACAGGCCCTGGGTGCGGCCGATATCCAGGCCGAGCTGCGCCAGGCGCGCCAAGCGCACGCCGTCGTTGACCGGGCCATTCAGCCAGTTGCGCGTCTCATCGATGCCGCCGGCGTTGGTGTAGTAAGAGACACGGGCGTCGGCGCCGGTGTCGTCGCTTGCCTCGGCGGGGTTGGCAGGGCGCAGCACATCCCGGCCGATTTCGAGAAACGCGGCCAGTTCTTTGCGGCGGACGCGGCCGGAGAGGGCCAGCAACTGCCCCTGCGGATTATCGGAAGGCGCGATCACCTCGAAAACGTAACGGGGAGCGACCTGCTGGCGAGTCTTCTTGTCGAGCAGATCGCGCTCATTCTTGTCCCGCGCGGCCCCGACCAGGGCTCCGGCCACGACGCCTGTGCGGTCGACGATGGCAATGTGACGGTCCCCCAAATCGGGCTTGTTGGTGAGAAGCACCATCCCGATGGATCCGCCGCCAAACAGGATAGGGGCAACCGCCAAGCCAAAGATAAAGGCCTTGGTGCGGACGGTGGCGATGTAGTCGCGCTTGGCAATGGTGAGGACCTTATGCATTCGCATGGTTCGCCTCCTCGGCCGCGGGGCCGGCAATGCGCAGGAAGATGTCGTGCAGGGATGGTTTCATGAGGGCGAAGCCGGTCAATTGCGCCTGCGCTAAAAGAGCGCGCAAAACCTGCTGCGGGTCCGCGCCGCGTTGCAGCCGAAGCTCCTGCACCTGTCCCAGGTCGCGGATCTGCTCGACCCCGGCGAGACCCTGTACAGCCGCGAAGCCGCCATGGGCGGTGACGCGTATGGTGTCGTCGCCGTACCGGTCCTGAATCGAGTTGAGTGTGCCATCGAGCACTTTTCTGCCGCGGAAAATCATGAGGATGTAATCGCACATGGTTTCCGCCACGGCCATGTCGTGGGTGCTGAAGATCACGGTCACGCCGCGCCGGCGGAGGTCCAGAATGGCGGAACGGATGGAGTCCGCGCTCACCGGATCGAGGCCGCTGAGGGGCTCGTCGAGGATGAGAAGCTTCGGTTCGGGGATCACGGTGGCGATGAACTGAACTTTCTGGCTCATTCCCTTGCTGAGCGTTTCGACTTTATCCGAAGCGCGGCTGGCCAAGTCCAGCCTCTCGAGCCAGTTCGCGACTTCGGCTTTGACATCGCGGCCGGAGCGCAATTCACCGTAGAATTCGAGCAGCGCCTGGACGGTCATTTTCGGGTAAAGGCCGCGCTCTTCGGGAAGGTATCCAATCAGGTCCGTGCTGGTTTCCGGCCGGCGATCTCCGAAAAGGCGGATCTGGCCGCGATCGGGATAGAAGATGTTCACGAGCATGCGCATCGTGGTGGTCTTCCCCGAGCCGTTCGGCCCAATAAACCCGTAGATGGAAGCTTGGGGCGCGGTGAACGAAAGATCGTCCACCGCGGTCACGCTCCCGAAGGTTTTGGTTACGTTCGAGATCTCGACGGCGTTCATTGGCTGGAATGATAGCAGATGGCATGGCAATCCAGGCTGCCTTCTCCCATGGCGGCCGTGCCCGCGCCTGAGTGTAAACGGCGATGGCGGCGTGAGTCGTGTAGCTCAGGCGCGGGTGTGTTAGAATGAAGTCAGTAAATTCTTCCAATCCATTAGGTGCGGGCACGGTTCGATCCCGGTAACAGTACGGGGCGCAGTAATAGAGAGAGGGAGCGCATCTGTAATGTTGTACGACAGCACGAAGAACCTATTGCAGAGCATTCTGCATTCGCTCGAGACGGGCGACGAGGCATCGTGGGACGACCAAACCGAATCGGGAAATGCATGTCTTTACGAGATGCACCAGATGTCCGGGCGGCACTACAAGGCTTATAAATCCGACAATCTGAACGCGCGCTCCAACGCGCAAAGCAGCATTCCCGAGAAGCTGAGCCGGGCCATGCCGCACGTGCGGACGATGGTTATTGCCATTCGCCATAAAGACCAAACCCGAGCCATCCAAAGCGGCAGAGCGGCTCTGGCGGAAATGAATGGCATAAGTCCCGCGGTAGTTTCAAGCCCAAGCCATATCATAGAGCCAAAGGCAAAAACCGAAGAGGCGCCAGCGGTGCGGGTAGACCAGAGTGTGCAGGCTGTCCGGCAAAGCCCGAGACACGCGCCGGGCCGTTCGCCGAGCCGGGAAACAGCTCATCGCAAGGCCATTGCTCAAGATACCGGACTTAAGGCGTCGCGTTTGTCACGAACGAACCGAATGCGCAAGTGCGGCGAGGCATCCGGGGCAAAGCGTTCCGCGAGTCTCAAAACCATGCGAGCCGTTCCTTAAGCCTCTGCGTGGCAGGTGGGACAGACGATCGTTTTTTGTCGTCTGTCGGGACTGCCCTGGCGAGGACGACAGAAAACGATGGTCTGTCCCACCCCGAAGAGTGTGTGCGCCACTAAGTTCGCGCCACCTTATCAATCGAGCGGTTGAAGCCGCAGGTTGCGGAAGGTGACTTCGTAGTGTTCGGCTTCGAGTCCGATATAGCCGCGGCGCAGGCCGATGTTATCGGCTTCACTCACTACCTCGCCGTTTACGGATAGAACGACGCGGGCGCCCTGGACGCGGATCTGGTAGTGGTTCCATTCGCCGGCCGGCTTGACGCGGTTCTCTTTCATCTGCTTGCTCAGGTTGAAGCGCGCCAGAGCGCCATCGAGGAAGTTCACGCCAAACAGGTAGCCGCCGGCGAGCCCGGTCTGGGCCTGCACCCAAAGCTCCCCGAAAGCCGAAAGGCGCACTCCGATGCCGCTGTTGTAGCGCTTTTCCTCCGGCCCCCGCGGGGTAAAGCGCCAGTCCACTTCGAGGATGTAATCGCCGACTTCCTGGTCGTAGCGGAGCCATTCATGGCCGCCATCGCCGCTGCAGATCAGAGTGTGTTGGGCCGCATCGACGCGCCACTGCAGCTTGGGTTGGAGCCCGTCGATAGGGGGAATCGGAATACGCGTCCAACCTTTGAGGCTCTCATCCGGCAGAATGTCTTTCGCGGTTGCAGGCTGCGCGATGCCGGGCGCGGCCGAGACGGCAACGAGTGCCAAAAGGGGCAAGAGTCGGGGCAAAATTTCTCCTCCACGTAGTATAGTCGCTGCCCGCACGAATTGGCTGGCCAAAATCAGCCCTCATAAAACCACTCAACACGTATTATGTGCTACACTGAAACCGTGGACGACATAGCCAAACAAAAGGCTCGGCAGAATCTGACCCTGGTTGTTGAAGAGGACCTGCTTCTGGCGGCCAGAAAAATAGCGCTCGATCGGCGTACCAGCGTGAATCAACTGGTCCGCGACTACCTGGCGTCGCTGGTGGAGGAGTCTGGCCGGAGGCGGATGGCCCGGGCACGGCTGAAAAAGGCTTTCGAAACCGGTTTGGTCGAAGTGGGCGATCAGACCTGGAGCCGCGACGATCTGTATGACCGCTGAGAAAGGCCCGGCTTTTGTCGACGCCAATGTGCTGGTGTATGCCTTCGATAGGAGCGGCTCACCGAAACAGCGCGTCGCACAACAGCTCATCGGCGATCTGATGGACGGGGAGCGCTTGCGGATGAGCACCCAAGTGCTGCAGGAGCTTTTCGTCACGCTAACCAGGAAAGTGAGCCGGCCCTGCTCGACCAACGAGGCTCTGGCCGTTGTGGAAGATCTGGCTGCTTGGCCGCTGACGGTAGTGGACTATGCGGCAATTCGAGCGGCCATTGGGGTGGCTGACGCGGACAAGCTTTCCTTCTGGGATGCGCTGGTTGTTGTAGCCGCCGCGAGAGCCGGCGCGGCGGTGCTCTACACCGAGGATCTGAACGACGGACAGGAGATCCTCGGCGTGCGAATCCGCAACCCATTCGCGGGCTAGGCCGTCGCCGGTCGCCGCACGATCATGTGGATCGTCGTTGTTCAGAGTCCTTCCTCGTAACATTGCCGTAGCCGCCGCAGCGAACCGCGGAAAACCAGATGGTCAAAGCCCGTCAATACCCCGTTAATCCGCTCACGGTACTTTTCGATAAACTGTTGCCTGGCGTTCTCCTGAGTTGCTGAATTGGATACTTAACGACACGATTATTACACAAGGAGAACGCCAGCACCTTGCCACTCAATTTGTTTGCGGCGAAGCCGCGCTGTGCCACCACCCGCTCAGCCGCCGCTCGAGCTCCGCCTGTTCGATGCCGTCAATTTCGATTAGCTTGGTGCGGGCGGTTTCGCCGCGCACGATTCGCACCGACCCGCGCGGGACGCCGGCCAGCTCGGCCAGCAGGCGAATGCACTCCTCGTTGGCTTTGCCATCCACCGGCGGAGCGGCGATCCGAAGCTTCCACGCGTTGCCCATGCGCCCGGCGGCTTCGGAGCGGTGGGCGCGCGGCTGCACTCTTACCGTGATGCGCGCCATTCGATTTTGGCTCTCAAGTTGGCCACCCCGGCGGCAACGCGCGTATCTACCACGTCGAAGGCAATCGCATCGTCCACCCAATCGTGGCTCGACCCATCGTCGCTCTGGGTGGCGACGGTTAGGGTATACGGCTGCGGGGTGAGCCAGCACTCCAAGTGAAAATCCACCTCCAACTCGTCTCCAGCGGCAAACTCGCCCAGCGGCGTCTGCTCGATGCGCGTGTTGGTGCCGTACACGTCCATGCCGATGCGCGTTCGCACCAGAATTCCCACCATGGGATCTTTCACGGCGCGATGGAAGCGCGCCCGCACCTGCACCGTGACGGGCTCTCCGCTGGCCACCGAGGCGACTTCGGCGCCGGCGGCGTTCAGAATCGCGACGCGCAAGATTTCGCTCGTGCCATCGCCGTGGCGGAAGCTGCCGCTGCCCGGCTCGCGCTTGCGCGATTGCGGCGCCTGTTTTTCGAGCACCAGGCCAATGTAGCGATTGATGACGTCGCGCGGCGCGCCTTCGGCCGCGATGCGGCCACCCAGCAGCAGAATGGCGCGGTCGGAAAGCTGCTTCACCAGGCCGAGATCGTGCGAAACGAACAGCACGGTGACTTTGCGCTCGCGCAACTCCTCGAACTTGCGCACGCAGCGATTGGCGAAGACCGCGTCGCCCACGGCCAAGGCTTCATCGACGATCAGAATCTCGGGATCGACGTGGATGGCCGTGGAAAAGGCCAGGCGCACGTACATGCCGCTCGAATATTCCTTCACCGGGCGCTCGATGAAGGCGCCGATTTCGGCGAAGGCTTCGATGGACGGCATGGCTTTTTCGATGGCGGCGCGGCTCAGGCCCATGATCTCGCCATTCAGGTACACGTTTTCGCGGCCGGTGAACTCGGGGTTGAAGCCCGCGCCCAGCTCGAGCAGGGCAGCCACGCGCCCGCGCGTGACCACCCGCCCCGAGGTGGGCTGCAGAATTCCGCTCACGATCTGCAGCAGCGTGCTTTTGCCGCAACCGTTGGGCCCGACCAGCCCCAGCGTTTCGCCTTTTTCGAGCTCGAAGCTGATGTCGCGGAGCGCCCAGAAATCCGTATGCAGGGTGCCCGAGCCCGGCAGGATTTCGCGCAACCGGTCCGCCGGGCGCCGATAAAGACGATACAGCTTGGAGACTTTCTGGACCAGAACCAAATTCGATTCTAGACCATCGCGCTCTACCGCCCCAGCACAAACGCCACGTATGCCCACACCACGGGCAGCACGAACAGGGTGCTATCCACGCGATCGAGGAAGCCGCCGTGGCCTGGCAGGAGCGAGCCGCTGTCTTTTACGCCGACGCCGCGCTTGAGGGCGGATTCGGCCAGGTCCCCGATTTGCCCGGCCACATTGGCCAGCGCCGAGAGCGCCACCACATGCCACCAGGCCACGCCGCGGACGAAGTAAGCCAGGTATCCGCCCGCCACGACCACCGAAGTGACCACCGATGCGACCGCCCCTTCCCAGGACTTTTTGGGACTGACCCGCTCCGCCAACCGGTGCCTTCCGAAAGCGCGGCCCACGTAATACGCGCCCACATCGCCGGCCCATGAGACCAGCAGCGCGTACATCAGCCACTGCCGGTTGGCGCGGTGGAGCGGAATGGCATAACTCCAGCAGCCAAAAATGTACACCACGCCCAGCAGGCCGGCCGAGGCGCGGGGCAGGGCATGGGCAAGATCGGCCGCGCGCATTGCCAGGGCCATGAAAGCGATGGCGCCGGCCACCATGACCAGCGCGCCGGCGCCGGGCGGCGCCGCGGGAACGGCGCTGGCGAGCAGCAGCAGGCCGGCGCAGTAGCCGATGAGGCCGGAATCGCCGAAGCCCGCCGCCCGGACCATCTCGCGATATTCGCGATAACTGAGCAGAGCCGCGGCCGCCACCGCGGTCCACAGAACCAATGGACTGCCCAGCAGCACCAGGCAGAGGACGATGGGGATCAGCGCGGCCGCGGTGAGAACCCGCTTCATGAGGTGCCGAGGGCGGGCATCAACGCGTCTTCACCGGTGGCGACGCCGGGGCCGGCATCGCTGCTCAATCCGCCGTAGCGGCGGTCGCGCTTCTGGTATTCGAGCACCGCCTGCAACAGGTCGGTGCGGGTGAAATCCGGCCACAGGGTTTCGGTGACTACCAGTTCGGCGTAGGCAATTTGCCACAACAGGAAATTGCTGATGCGCATTTCGCCGGAGGTGCGGATCAATAGATCGGGGTCGGGACAGGAGGCGGTGTAGAGGTTGGTGGCGATCAGATCTTCATCCAGCTTGAGCGAGGCGATGCTGCCGTCCAGCCGCGCCATGTCGAGAATCGAGTTTACGGCGTCGACGATTTCGGCGCGTCCGCCGTAATTGATGGCCAGGTTCATCAGCAGGCCGCGATTGGCGGAAGTGGCTTCCACCACCGATTCCAGCTCGCGGCGCACCTCGGGCGGCAACGCTTCCAGCCGCCCGATGGCCTGCAGACGGATGTCGTTTTTCTGCAGGTTCGAAAGCTCCTGCTTCAGGTAATAGCGCAGCAGGCGCCAGAGGGTTTCCACTTCATGCTGCGGGCGTTTCCAGTTCTCGACCGAAAACGCGTAGAGGGTGAGGGCCTTGATGCCCATGCGCGCGCAGGTTTCCACGGTGGAGCGCACCGGGCCCACGCCCGCCTTGTGTCCCGCCACGCGCGGCAGAAGACGGCGGCCCGCCCAGCGGCCGTTGCCGTCCATGATGATGGCGATGTGCGCCGGAAGACGGGAACCGTCGATCGCTCGGGCCAGTTGCCAGTCGCGCTCCCCTGGCGTCAGCGATTCCAAAAGTGCCTTCATGCAGTAATGCCTTATCGTACAACAGGGTGACGGGCACCGTCAGAACGTGCGCGGGAACCGGGCGACCCCGCCTGCCTGGACGGATAATATTCGATGACGCTGCTGTTTGGCGCCGGTTCCGCCGGGTTGGGGAGCGGTTGCCGGAGTTGCGAAAAGGAGGATGCAAACTTGCCCATTGCAGTTGTGAGGCTCGGGTGCCCGAGAAAAGGGAACGAGGGACTGCGGCTCGGCACGGTACGCAGGCCGCCGCGCGGAGTGCCCAAAACTCAGTTCGCGAAGCTCGATTATTACGATGTCTGGCTGCCGAATCTGGCTCCGAGCGCGGAGTTAGTGGCGATTGCCCAACGATCCCATGACGAGCGGTCGTGGAAAGCGTTCGAGCGTAAGTACCGGGCCGAGATGAACCAGCCGGATGCGGCGAGAGTCCTCAATCTACTGGCCGCTCTTTCTCATCAGACCAACTTCTCATTAGGTTGCTACTGCGAGAATGAGGAACGGTGTCACCGTTCCATTCTGAAGAAGCTGCTGGCGGAGCGCGGAGCGGAAATCGGCTGAATGGCCTCCTCGCCTCCGGGGTGTTTAACCGATCTGGGAATTTCGCAATTTAGGCACCCCAACCGCTCCCTAACGGTCGCGGCTCGGTTACGGATGCCGCGTGTTTGCAATCACTTACCGAGCCGCGACCGTAAGGGAGCGGTTGGCGGGAACGGATTTCCCCAGATCGGTTAAGCACCCCCGCCTCCTTGTGCAGGGGGCATCGTATCTCCTAAAATAGGAGACGTGCTGTCACGCAAAAAGCTATCGACCACGATTGGCGCCCGCAGCTACGCCTACTTGCACGGAATGGTGAGGGCCGGCAGGGCCGACAGCGTCGGACAAGCGGTAGATAAGGTCGTGGAAATGACTCGCAGGCTCGACAATCGGGCTACTTTGGAGCGTCAGACCGCGGCTTATTTCAGCGGTATGTCCGCTCAGGCAGCCGCAGAAGAGAACGATCTCGAAAATGCCCTGAGCGCCGCATCGCAAGAGATGGATTTTGACCAGCCATAACGCTCCGCCCCGGCGCGGCGAGATCTGGGCCGCTATGCTGGGAGCCCCGGCGGTGCGCCATTGGGTGTTGGTAGTATCGCTCGACTCCCGAAATATGAGCGACCGGGTCGATTCGGTTTTGATCGTTCCTTTCGGGAGCCAAGGTGCGGACGCTCCGACCACCGTGCGGTTTGAGCCGGGAGAAACGGGGCTGCCCGGACCATCCTGGCTCAAAGGCCACTTCATCACGACGCTCAAGAAATCTCTTCTGGGAGAGCGCTTGCCGCGCCCGCTCTCGGCTGCTCGCATGCGGCAGGTCAGCCTAGCCATCCAGCGAGCGTTCGATCCCGACTCGCCGCCTCGCAAGGCGTAGCGCTTCTGCTAAAGTAATTCAATTCGGCTGGTAATGGAGCCAAGCCGCACAGGAGTTGCCCCGAAATGATCGGTCGACGCCGCCTGCTTCTTCTCTTTGCCTCGCTGGGCCTCGCGGCGCTGGTGGGACTCGGAACTTTTGCGCAATCGATGAGCACCGGAAATTCGTACCCAGGCAATTTGCTGGCCGGGCTCGAGTGGCGCGACGTGGGGCCCATGCGAGGGGGACGCTCGTTTGGCGTGGCGGGCCACGCCAGCCAGCCCGACACTTTCTATTTCGGCTCGGTGGGCGGCGGCGTGTGGAAAACCGAGAATGCCGGCCGCACCTGGTCGCCGATTTCCGACCAGGGCATTCCGATCGGCTCGATCGGCGCCATTGCGGTGGCCCCGTCGAATCCCAATGTGATCTACGCCGGCACCGGCGAACCCGATATCCGCAGCCAGCATTCCTACGGCATCGGCATGTACAAATCGACCGACGCGGGCAAGACCTGGACCCACATTGGCCTCGACGCCACCGAGCATATCGGGCGCGTGGCGGTGGACCCGGCCAATCCCAACCGCTTGTATGTAGCGGCGCTGGGCCATGTCTACGACGCGAATCCCGAGCGCGGCCTGTATCGTTCCCTCGATGGCGGCGCAACCTGGAAAAAGATCCTGTTCAGCGCCAAAGACCCCAATAACGTCGGCGCCATCGACGTCGCCCTCGATCCGAAAAATCCGCGGGTGATTTACGCGTCGCTTTGGGCCACGCGCCGGCCGCCGTGGGCGGTCTACGCGCCATCGAATATGCCCGGCGGAGGGCTGTACAAATCCACCGACGGCGGCGATACCTGGAAGCAGCTTACGGGCGGATTGCCCAACGAGCAGTTCGTGGGAAAGATCGGCATCGCGGTCGCGCCCAGCAATCCCAAACGGCTGTGGGCGGTGGTGGACGATCTGGGCACGGGCGTGGCGGCGCCACTGCGCGGAGGTGGAGGCAGCGCGCCGGCGGGCAAGGGCGGCGTCTACGTTTCGAACGACGCCGGCGCCAGTTGGAAACTGGTCAACAACGAGACCCGGCTCTGGGGCCGCGGCTGGTATTTCGAAGCCGTCACCGTCGATCCCACCGACCCCGACCGCGCCTACGTGATCAACACCGCGACCTACGTGACCACCGATGGCGGCAAGACGTTTGTGCCGCTCAAAGGCGCGCCGGGCGGCGACGATTATCATCAACTCTGGATCAATCCCAAGGACGCGAACCGCATGGTGCTGAGCAGCGATCAAGGCACCGTGGTGAGCGTGGATCGCGGCAAAACCTGGAGCTCCTGGTATAACCAGCCCACCGCGCAGATCTATCACGTGGCCGCCGACAATCGCTTCCCCTACTGGCTCTACGGCGCGCAGCAGGATAGCGGCGGCGTGGGCGTCAGCACATGGTCGCGCCAGGGCTTGCTCAGTTTTCGCAATTGGGAACCCACCTGCCTGGCCGGCGAAAGCGCGACCGTGCTGCCCGATCCGAAAGATGGCAACATTCTTTATGGCAGCGGCGCGGGCCGTTGCGACCAGGCACTGAACATTTCGGTGCCGCTGGGAGGCCAACTGCCCGCCGAAGATCCCGCGGACCGCAATCGCCATACCTGGACGCTTCCGCAGGTGTTTTCCCAAGCCGACGAAGCGCTCTACTACGCCAACCAGTTCGTCATGCGCTCGCGCGACCGCGGCCGCACCTGGGAAAAAATCAGTCCCGACCTCGCGCGCCTGCACCCGGCCGTGCCCGCCACGCTGGACCCCGTAACGGCCAAGGACATCGATGAGGACATGACCGACCGTTTCGGCGTGGTCTACACCATCGGCCCCTCGCCGCTCCAGGCCACCACGGTTTGGGTGGGCACCGACGATGGCCTGATTTACGTCACCCGCGACGATGGCAAGAACTGGAACGATGTCACGCCGCCGGCCATGACCGCCTGGAGCAAGGTCTCGCAAATCGAAGCCGGCCATTTCGACGCGGAAACCGCCTACGCCTCCATCGACCGCCATCGCCTGGCCGATATGAAGCCCTACATCTATCGCACCCACGATGGCGGCAAGACCTGGCAGAACGTGGTTGCCGGGATTCCCGCTGGCGCCTACGTGAACTCGGTGAAGGAAGATCCCCAGGCGAAGGGTTTGCTTTACGCCGCCACCGAGCTGCGAGTTTATGTTTCCTTCAACGACGGCGACCAATGGCAGCCGCTGCAGAACAATATGCCGGTGACCTCAGTGCGCGACATCGTGGTGCACGGCGACGACCTGGACATTGCCACCCACGGGCGCGGCTTCTGGGTGATGGACCAGATGACTCCGCTGCGGGAGATCGCGGCTCAGGGCGGCCAGATCGTCACCTCCAGCGCGCACCTATTTAAACCTGGCGAAAGCTACGGAATTCGGGCCGGCGGCATGAACGGAACGCCGATGCCGCACGATGAACCGCAACAGCAGAACCCGCCCTCTGGCGTAGTGGCTTACTACTGGCTCAAGAGCGCCGCCGCGCAGCCGTTGAAGCTCGAACTGGTAGATGGCAGGGGATCGGTGCGCGCGTGCGCCGCCAGCGATACGCCGGTGCACCCGCCCGACACCGAGACTCTGAACGTGCAGGCCATCTGGATGCAGCCGGCGCCGCCGCCATCGGCCGCGGCCGGAATGCACCGTTTCGCTCTCGGCGCGACGGCCGGCCGCGGGGGCGGATTCGGACGCGGCGCCGCCCCTCCGCCCGCTCCGGATGCTTGCCATCCGGCGGGAGCCGCACCGGCCACCAGCCAGACTGCCGGTGGACGCGGGCGCGGTGGACGAGGCGGCGGTGGCGGCGGATTCGGACGTGGCGCAGCCAGCTTGCAGCCCGGCGAGTACACCGTGCGCCTCACCGTAGACGGCCAGACCTATACGCAGCCGGTGACGGTGAAGCCGGATCCTCGCGGCGCGCCGGCCGGCGGCAATGAGACTCCCGGCGAGGATAAGTAAACAGCTATTGAGGCTCGCATAGTAGAGTGACGGGCCGATTGTGAATCGGCGTTTCGCGGGCTGGTGAGCAACTGCCGAAAGCGGGTTATCAACCCGCTGCAGGTTACCAACCTGCCTCACAGTCTCCGGCCATCTGTAGCTGTAATTTGCCAGCCTCAGTAGGTATTCGGTTTCGCGATTACGGTCACGTAGTCGGCAACCGCTCCTTGACAATCGCGGCTCTGACCCGAACATTCGATCCTGATGCCAACATGCTCTGGTTGGCGAAAGAGCCGCGGGTCCGAGCCGCGACCTTCGGTGTTAGGCTGAAGGGCATGAGCATTTTTCGTAGCGTGGTATTTCGAGCAATGCTGGTTTGCGCGCCGCTAACGGCGGTGGCGGACGAAGGCATGTGGACCTTCGACAATCCGCCGGCCAAACAGCTTCAGGAACAGTACGGCTTCACGCCGACCAAGGAATGGCTGGACCATGTGCGGCTTTCATCAGTGCGGCTGAACGACGGAGGGTCGGGGTCGTTCGTCAGCCCTCACGGACTGCTGCTGACCAACCATCACGTGGCGCGGGGGCAACTGCAAAAGAACTCTTCGCCGGAGCACGACTATATTCGGGATGGGTTCTACGCCGCCGCCGAGGACCAGGAGATGAAGTCGCCGGACCTCGAAGTGAACGTCCTGGTCTCCATGGAGGATGTCACCGCGCGGGTGCAGGCCGCGGTGAAGAAAGCCAACGGCGCCGAACGGGAATTTGCGGCGCGCAAGGCGGAGATCGCGGCCATCGAGAGCGAGAGTCTGAAGGCAACCGGGCTGCGGTCCGACGTGATCACGCTGTACCAGGGCGGGGAATACTGGCTCTATCGTTATAAGAAGTACACCGACGTGCGCATCGTGTTCGCGCCGGAACAACAGACGGCGTTTTTCGGCGGCGACCCGGACAATTTCACCTACCCGCGCTACGACCTGGATATGGCGCTCTTCCGCGTGTATGAAAACGGCAAGCCGATCGACAGCACGAACTACCTGCATTGGAACCGGGAAGGCGCGAAGGAGAACGAGCTGGTGTTCACCAGTGGCAATCCGGGATCGACGGCCCGGCTGGACACCATGGCGCAGCTCGAAGGGGAGCGCGACGCAATCCTACCGCTGTATATCAAGATGGTGAATAGCCGGCTGGATGCGCTGCGCAAGTACTCCGCTCTAGGAAACGAGCAAGCACGGCAGGCGGCCTCGCTGATTTTCGGCCTGGAGAACAGCCTGAAGGCCGAGAGTGGCGTGCTCGAGGGGCTCATGGACAAGAACGTGATGGCGGCCAAGCAAAAGGACGAAACCGAATTTCGCGAAAAAGTGATGGCCAATCCGAAAATGGCCGCGGCCTACGGGGGCGCGTGGAAGGCGCTGGCGGAAGCGGAGAGAAAAGCCGACAGCCGGGCCAAGGATCGCTATTTTCACGGCACCGATTCGCAGCTCACCGCGCTGGCGATGAACATCGTGCAGCTTGTGGCGGAAGAGAAGAAGCCGGATGGAGAGCGCCTGCCAGGCTACCACGACGCGCAGCTCGAGTCGCTGCGGTTCCGTTTATTTTCGCCGGCGCCGATTTACCCGGGGCTGGAGATCGCCCGCATCACCGCCGCGCTGGAGCTGGACCTATCGGAGATGAGCCCGAACGATCCGTTTCTGAAGACGATCCTGCGCGGAAGAACGCCGAAGCAGACGGCTGAGCAATTGGTGAACGGGACGAAGTTGACAGACCCGGCGGTGCGGAAGAAGTTGGTGGAAGGCGGCGAGCAGGCGGTGGCGGCATCCGGCGATCCGATGATCGTGATGGCGCGGGAAGTGGATCCGGCGCGGCGCGAACTGATCAAGTGGCTGGAGGACAACGTCGAAAGCGTGGAGCAGCGCGCGGGCGAGGACCTGGGCAAAGCCCGCTTCGCGATCTACGGTAAGTCGACTTATCCCGACGCCACCTTCACCCTCCGGCTCTCCTACGGCACCGCTTCCGGCTATCCCATGAACGGCACCAAGGCCCCGTACAAAACTACGCTGTTCGGATTGTACGACCGCGCCAACAGTTTCAATTTCGAAGGCCCGTTTTATCTGCCGACGCGCTGGGCGGAGGGACGCGACAAGCTGAACCTGGCCACGCCGCTCGATTTCGTAACCACCAACGACGTGGTGGGCGGCAATTCGGGATCGCCGGTGATCAATCGCAACGCCGAGCTGGTGGGCCTGGTGTTCGACGGCAACATCGAATCGCTGGTGGGCGATTTCGTGTATGACGGGACGAGCAACCGCACCGTAGCCGTACACACCGCCGGCATGACCGAAGCGCTCCAGAAGCTCTATCACGCCGATGCGCTGTTGAAGGAGTTGCTGGGGCAGTAGGAACGCTTTATCCGGTGGCCGCAAATGGGGGCTTGCATTCGCGACGATTTCCGGGTATATTACTGGATATGACGGGTGCGGCACAGGCACGTGCGATCAAGAACTATCGTAAGCGTCTGAACCAACGCGGGCTGATTCGGTTTGAAGTTCTGGCGTGGGCGGCGGATCGCGAGCTGATCCGGACGTTCGCCAAGCTGCTTGCAGAAGGAGGGCCGGACGCGGAGCGGATTCGCATCGCGGTTCGCCGGACGATCTCGGGAGAGCCGCCGAAAAAGGGCGGCATCTTTCATGCGCTGCGCCGTTCCCCATTGGTTGGCGCCGATCTCGACCTCACCCGCGAGGTCACGCCCGGCCGCACGGCCGGCTTGTGACGCGCTACCTTCTCGACACCAACATCGTTAGTGACGCCATTAAACCGGTGCCATCGGAGTCGCTGGCGGCGTGGATGTTGGAACAGAACGACGAGGATCTTTTCGTCTCTGCTCTCACTATCGCGGAGATTCGGCGCGGCGTGCTGCAAAAACCCGCTGGAAGAAGACGCAAGCTGTTAGAAAGTTGGTTTTCGGGTCCCGAGGGGCCGCAAGCACTGTTTGCCGGACGCGTGCTCCCGTTCGACGAAAGGGCCGGCCTGATCTGGGCGCGGCTGATGGCTGAAGGGACCGCGGCGGGGCGTCCGCGAAGCGGGCTGGACATGATCGTGGCGGCGATTGCCGAAGCCAACGGCTGCATCGTGGTCACCGGCAACGAGAAAGATTTTGCCGGCCTGAGGATTGTGAATCCGATGCGATCCGCGAGGTGAGTCGCTCCGCTACTTCCCCGGTACGCTTCTAATCGTCACCGATTCGATTGACCACTGTGCCGGCACCTGGCGGGGCTTGGGGGCGCGCGCCGCGCCTCCCACGTCGGCGAGCAGGGCCGTAAGCGGGTTCGCGTAGTTGGGCTCGACGCCGCCTCTGGTGCGGGCGCCTTCGAACTCGAACACGTCGGGGTTGTCGATGGGCTCGTCGCTCGACACCAAAAAATAGCTATCCACGCCGAACGGCTCGCCGATGGAAAAGTCGTAATCTTCGCCGCCGGTCAGGGCGATCGACGGCTCGAACTTGGGTTGCTCGTGGATCATGGTGTATGGCATGCGATTGCCCAGGTTGCCGCGGCCCAGGGGGGGAAACAGCAGCGAGCCTTTGCCGAAGTGGTCCACGGCAAAGACGTAGACATACCGCTGGCTCAACCGAGCGGGGTTGGTGAGGGCGCTTGGGTCCGCGCGCAGATAGATTTTGTATTTCTCGCCGTCGCGCATGTCGCCGGTTTCGCGGAACTGGCCGGTAGCGACGTTCTTGAAGGCCAGGTGGTAGGGAAAGGCGCCGCTGGTATCGGGCGTGGTGAGGGCGAGCCAGGAACGGATCCGCGCCAGGCGGAGGGCGTAATCGCAGAGCGAAGCGGCGGCGCTTCGCATGCCTTCGGGCGTGTTGACGAATGGCGCCCAATCGCTGCGGATGGGAAGGGGCATGTAGCCGCTGGGCCGGTTGTTGGCGGCCTGTCCGGCGAGATCGCGAACGCTCTCTTCGGTGGAATCCGGCAGCACCCAGGCGTATTCGATGTTGTCGCCGTTGAGCCTTCCGTGAAACCAGTAGTGGGCGCCGGCGGGAGTGTTCTGCTTTCCCTTGCCGCGGGTTTCAATGGCCGAGTACTGGCCGCTGCCGAAGGGAAGCGCGGCGGCGAACTCGGTCGACGGCGGCACCAGCAGCAGGAATTTTGCCCCCGCCGGAAGAAGCTTGCGGATAGCCTCCGCGCTGGGTGCGGCGCCGAGATCGGCCGGATGGCCAGTGGCGGGGTTTTGCTCCAGAATCCAGGTCGTGCCGGTCCAGCTCATCACGTAGGTGGGATTGCCGGCGGTTGCGTCGGGCAGCCAGACAATGCCGGAATCGGCGCGCAGCTTGCCGATTTCGCGGGCAGTCGCTAGCAGAGCGGTGGCCGGGGCCGGGTTGGGAATGTATACGCGCAAAGCGGCCGCAGGCGGCACCACCCATTTATCGACGACGAAAAGATCGCCGGTTTTGAGCGTGCCCAAGCCGGTAGCGGTGGCGAGCGAAGTGCTCGCGTCGGCGGAGGCGATTTCCAGTTCGAGGGGCGGCCTGGCAACGCTCTTAAACGTCGAGTGGGGGTACACGCCAATCGCCGTACCGCCGCGCAGGTGGACCGTCTTGCCGTCGTAAGACTGCACCATGACGGTGAGGCCGGAGACCGCCGTGGCGGGGTCGCCAAAGATGCCACGGTCGGCCCGGCCGACGCCGCCCATCACAGGTAATTGCGGAACGGCGCTGGCGCGCATAGCGGTCACGGCGCGCGCGAAAACCTGCCGCATGGGCTCGTCGGCGCTGCGCAGGGAGCGGGCCAGAGCCCATGTGAAGG
>JBEKYD010000034.1:0-36503 GCA_049511335.1 Bryobacteraceae bacterium
CTTCCGGCCCCAACCGGTCGCCCCACTCCGGCGACGCCGCCGTTTCCTCGTGCACCGCGATGCCCTCGGTGAACCAGCGCGGCACGTGCGACTGGGTCATGGTCAGCGTGTACACGTGGCTCATTTCGTGCCACAGCGTGGAAGCCCAGTGAAAACTCCCCGGCGGCCGGCCCGACGGGCTATCCATCGCCACCGCCATCCCGAACGTCACGCCCAGGAGGCCGCCCATCCCCGGCATGCCCGCTATCCGCACCGCGAAATCGTCGTGATCGGGATAAACCTCGACCTGCACCGGCCCGGGCAAATGAAACTTATATTTCTTCTCGTAAGTGGCGATGATGCGCTCCATCTCCGCTTGAAAATAGGGATGCAGCAGGTCCGCTTCCTTCTTGTTCAGTTTCAAAATCGTGCGGTCGGTGCGAAACGTGACGTAGTTCTTGTAACTGTCCAGCAGCCGCAGCGAATTGGCGGTAGCCGAGTCCTGAAAATCGTGAGCCCAGCAATCCTTCAGCAGCGCCCGCGCTTCCTCGTCCTGGCCCAATCGCATCAGGTTGACCGCAAGCTCCGATTGCGCCGCGTACAACGCCGGATCGAGCGTGATCGCCTTGCGATAAAATGCCACCGATTCGGTGTAGCGCCGGTTCAGCATGAAGAAATGCCCCGCGGTCTCGTAGCCGCGCGCGGCCTTCGGATCCCAGGGCGAATCTTTCTTATCCTCCAGCCAATCGATAGTTGCGAGAATGGCCTTGCCCTGGACCGAGTGCGGATCGAGATCGAGCGCCCGGTGCGCTTCCGCGGCCGCTTTTTCCCGATCGTCGTCTTCGAGCGCCAACCGCGCCAGTAGCTCCTGAGCTTCCACCAGCTTCGGGTCGAGTTCCAGCGCCTTGTGCGCCAGCCCGGCGGCCTCGCCCTCGAACGAATCCTCCGCCACCAGCGCCTTCCCCATCACAGCTTCGGCGGAATTCGGATCGATCGCGATCGCCTCATTGAAAAGCCCGTCGGCTTCGCCGGGCTGCCAATGCTCCAGATAGAGCCGCCCCCAGCGAACCCGGTAATGCGCATTCTTCGGCTCGCGCGCCACCAGAACCTTGAACACCTCATTGGCATCCTGATAGCGCCGGGCTTTCCAGAGAGCCTCAGCCCGATCGAGAGTCTGGGCGGAAAGCGAAAAGCAACAAGCTAGCAAGGCCGCGATCATCGTGGAGCGGACTTTCAGTCTGCCACGCCGGGACTCATCCCGGTGCTTGCCCCGCGCCATTTTATCGAGAATTCCTGAATCGGCGGCGACTGTATCCGTATGAGCCCGGGAAAACGCGGCGGGATGAGTCCCGGCGTGGCAGACTGAAAGTCCGCTCCACGGGGCCTGCGTCATTTTGCCGAGAATTCCGCGATCGGAATCGACTGTATCTGTATGCAGGATTCTCGCCGTCTCCCGCATCGCTACCCGCCGGGCCGCTGGCTCTTCGTTACCTGGCATTTGCACGGAAGCCTTCCTCGTGCCAGGTATCCTCCACCCGCGCACCTCAGCGCGGGCAAAGCCTTCGTGTGGATGGATGGCTACCTCGACACGACCCGGGACGGACCGCTTTATCTGCGCCAGGAACCGATCGCCAGAACCATCGTGGCCTCGCTGCGGCGCGGGGTGGAACTGGGACATTACCGGCTTCAGGCCTGGGTTGTGATGGCCAATCACGTCCACGTCCTGCTGCTGCCGCTGGTCTCGCCGTCCCGCTTGTTGGGAGCGCTGAAGGGCGCCACCGCCCGTGAAGGGAATCGGATCCTGGGCCGCACCGGGGAGGCGTTCTGGCAGGCCGAGAGCTACGATCATTGGGTCCGGAATGTGGACGAGTTCGAGCGGATTGTCGCGTATATCGAATCCAACCCGGTGAAAGCCGGGTTGGTCCAGCGTCCTGGCGACTATCCGTGGTCCAGTGCGGCGGCGCCGGCGGAACGCGCCGGGACGAGTCCCGGCGTGGCAGACTGAGAGTCCGCTCCACAAGACCTTCATGGCTTGTCTAGCGCCTCCTGGGTCTTGGCCAGTTCCAGCAACAAGCCGGCTAATTGGCGCTTGTATTCCGCGGCCGGCAGCGCAGCTTTGTCGTATTTCAGCTTGTCGATGGCTTGCTCCAGAGCTTCTTTCTTAGCCAGCAGGTCCCGCTTGGCCGGGTCGCGCGAGGCCGCCGCATTGGCGCCTAGACGAACCACCGTGAAACTGCCCGCCAGCCTGCCTTCGCCGTTCTCCGCATCCGGCGTGCGCTCGCCATCTCCCTTGCCCGTATCTTCGAGCACGGCGTGCTCGGTGGCCAGCCGCTTCTCCGAATCGAAAAACGCCGCCACTTTATGCTGCGCGAACAGAAACGCCTCCAGCGCCGTCACCGCTTCGTTTTTGTCGGTATCGGCCGCCGGGTCGCGCAACGCCTCGGCCCAGTAGCGCGCGAAGATGGACGCGTTCTTTTCCGGGCCGCTCTTGGTGGCTGCGATCACCACCCGGCCTTCCTTGCGCAGCGCGGCAATCGCCCCGCCGCTCGAGCTGGTCATCACTACCACGCACTGGCGCGTGCCCGGAATGCGATCGAGCGCCGCCGCCAGTTCCCCCGCCGTAATATCCGGCCCGGGAATATTGAACTTGTAGTCCACGCCGTCGTAAGTGCCGTGGCCGATCAGCATCAGCACCACGGCATCGTCCGGTTTCACGGTGTTCGCCAACTCGGTGAGCCGTGCCCGGATCTGCTCGCGGTTTGGAGCAATGAGCGTGATCGCGTTTCCCCCGGCCTTTTTGATGCTGCTATCGATATCTTGCGCCCACATTTTGAAGCGCTGGTCGTAATCGGGCTCGCCGCCGAGGCCGGATATGGTCACGTAGTAAGTCGCGGCATGCGCCGAGAGCGCGCATGCCAGCAGCCCGCACAATAAAGCTGACATCGGATTGTGGCGCACGCACTCGTGCGTGCCGCGTCGAGACTCATCTCGACGCTCCCGCTCGACCGGGGAAAGCCCTGCGGATGGCGGTCCCAACAGGATGGCCAAATGTCCTGCCTTGACTGGCACTCTCAATCGATCTGAAGCGGGCGTCGAGATGAGTCTCGACGCGGCACGCATGAGTGCGTGCGCCACGTTTCTCATACCACGCCCCAGTTCCGCCGCAGCAGCCATTCGGCGGTCTTCAATCCCAGCGCCAGAAGAAATACCGCCGGCATATCCCACAAGTCGCGCGTCTCCCGCGCCGTGATCCCGGCCTCGGAGTACGCGATCTCCTCCCCTAATTTGGACGCCTGGTTGGGGCGATAGTACCGTCCGCCCGTTTCGTCCGACAGCTTCTGCAACAGTTCCTTGTTCTGTCCCGTATGGAAATTCTCAGCGACGCCGTCCTCGCGCCGGAAGCTCAGCACGTCCTGCCCGATCTCTTCCTGCTCGTGCCCTGCGATGATCTCCACCACGTATGACCCCGGCGCGTCGGCTGTCCAGTCCGCCGTGTAGATGCCTTCCTCGAGCGGCTTGGGCGTCAACTCCACCGTGACGCTCTGCCCGTCCGGCTTCAGGATCCGCGCCTGCACCTTGGCGTCCGTCACCGCCTTGTACTCTTTGTCGCGAACTTCCACCCGCAAGGGCAATCGGCTTTCGTCATCCAACACCTGCTTAGGCGCCGACGCCACCACCTGGCCTGGCGTATCCGTAACCAGGTAGCGCAGCAGTTGTTGCCAGAAGGTCTCCTGCGTGTGGTCGTCGTGCGGCAGCCACATTTTCCAGCGCCAGCTTCCTTCGGTGGCAAACAGCCCGGTTCGCCCGCGCCCGTAGTTTTCCGTGACCAGGAGCGGGTACTTGCGCTTGGGCGGCGTGGATTCGAGCAGCACGGTGGCGCCGGGCTTGGGATCGCCGACTTCCTGATAATTGGCCATCATCGGCATCTTCTTCCAGCGTTCGGCATTGCGCGCCGGGTCGTCGTCCAGCCGGCAGATGCTACTCTGCGCCCCCTGCGGCGTCAGTTCCTCGCCGGTAAAATCGCGGTGAAAAGTGGGGCGCGTGTTCGGCAGATTTACCGGCGCCAGGTCCGCCAGCGGCGAATTCGCCCAGCCGCCATCGGAGAGCGTCGCCCGGCCGCCCAGGAACAGCACCCCGCCGCCGCGCCGGTCCACAAAATCGCGAATCAGTTGCTGCTGGGTGGCCGTGAAGTAGTTGGCCTCCACGCTGCCGATAATCAACCCCTGAAACGCGAACAGGTCTTCCGCCTTGCTGGGGAAACCGTCGGCCAATTCCTTGGCGTCCTTCTGCCCCTGCATATACATCTTGTTCTGCGTGGTGCGGAGCATGCTGAGGATTTCCTGATCGGCGTGGTCGTCGCCCGGCAAAAACGGCAGTGAGCGGCGGATGAATTTAAACTCCCACCGCGGTTCCCCTTCCATATAAAGGATGCGCGGCTTGCGGGCTTCCACATTGACCAGCCGCGCCACGCGGTTGTTGGCCTGGTTGGTTTCTCCGGTGATCGGTTCGACGCCGATTGCGAGCGTTTTGGCGCCCGCGTCGCCGCAATTGAACGTCATGGTTTCCGTCTGGAGCGCTCCATCGCCTTTGAGCGTCACGTCCTGGCCGGCCAGAACCTTGCCGCCGTCGCGTACGCTCAGCCTGGCCCTCGTCCCGGAAAGGCCGTAACTTTGGAGCGTCACCACCGCCGAAAGCCGCGATTGCGGCAGCGCGCGCGGGGCCACCACCGCGTCCACTACTTCCGTATCGCGGTCGGGATGCTCCTTGCCGAAGCCCACCGTATGCACCGGAATGCGCGCCCGGCGGATTGCCGCCACCGTCTCCAAACTCAAGCCGCCGGAATTGTCCGCGCCGTCGCTCTCGACTACGATGGCTCCCAGCGGCAGCGACGACGATTCGGCCAGCACCCGCTCCAGCGCGTCGCCGATGCGCGTGGCCGGCTCGTTGGGGTTCAGGTCGTCGGGTTTGGGCACCCGCTCCAAGTCTTTGCCGAAGCGATAGAGCCGCACCTGGAACCGGTCGCTCAGGCTCTTCAGCAGCCCGTCCGACAACACCGCTTTGGCCGCGGCTTCGCGGGTCGTGCCGCCCTCGTCGCGAATCGCCATGCTGCGCGAATCGTCCACCAGAACCGCGACCACGTTTTGCTGCGGCCGAAGCGTGGCCACGCTCAGGGCCGGATGCCACAAAAGCAGCAGGATGAGCGCCACCAACCCGGATTCCAGCAGCCAGATCCCCACCGGCTTCAGCCCGCTCAGCAGGCCGTGGTTGCGCCGCACGTGCCAGAACAACAGGCCGGCCGCCACAGCCACCGTCAGCACCAGCAGCCACATGGGCCAGGGGGTGAGAAACACAAATTGCCCTTTATGGAAAAGCGCCGCCGGGTATTTGAATAGGAATTCGAACATGGAGCCACGTCAGAGGCACATGAGTCGATAGACGCGCAGGTGGTGGGAGGCCGTTACCGAAGTTTCCGGGCTGAGGGAAACGTCCGCGCCCCGCCATTTCGAGCATGCCCTCGTATGTCGAAAGGATAGCACGCGCAGGCGGTACCGCCGGCGATCCTGTCGGCCGATGCTTGATACCGGTCCAACCGGGCTCCCTCGGCATTCCGCTGCCGAAGCATCGGGCGACCGGAACGGCGTAAAATCGGAGCGTCATGACCAAACAGGTCGAAGCCGTATACGAAAACGGAGTATTCCGGCCAGTGGAGCCAGTGTCGCTCGCAGAACAGCAGCGCGTTACGGTGCTCATCACCGACCCTCAGACGGTCTCCGGGCGGACTTATCTGGACGTTCCGTACATGGAAACGATCAGGCGAGAAGTCGAAGCGTTGCACCAGGTTTCCAGCCACGAGGAAATCTTGGAGATGACTTCCAAGGATCCGGCTTCCTGGTCGGACGCGATCGTTGCCGAACGCGAGGAACGCTTCTGAGGTGGCGGCCTACTTTTTCGATTCGAGTGCATTGGCGAAGTTCTATCATGCCGAGCCAGGTACACCAAAGGTCACGTCGATCTTTCCGGAACCCGGACGACGGATTCTGATTTCCCGGCTTACCGTGCTCGAAATGCATTCGATGATCGCAATCATGGCTCCAGTTGGCTGTCGCCCTGGACCTGAAAAGCCAGGGCGCCTTACAGTGGATCGTCGCTGCCGACAGAACCGTCTGCGAGATTGCCGCCGCAGAGGGATTGGCGGTAGTCGATCCACTGCTACCCTAGCAGCCGGCAACTTGTCGCCGTTCCTCCTCCCGCGCGGGATGCTACCTTGAAAGATTCATGGTCATAGACCGGGAGGAACTGATCGCGCGGATCACGCGCGAAGTGGTGGCGCGCCTGTCCGACGGTGCTACACCCTCGCTGGGCGATGGCGTGTTCCCCACCGTGGATGAAGCCGTTGCCGCCGCCGCCGCCGCCCAAAAGCGGGTCGCCGCCATGAGCCTCGCCGACCGCGGGCGCATGTGCGGCATCGTCAAGCGCGTCTGCTCCGATAACGCCCCCGAGTTGGCCCGCATCGAGCTGGCCGAAACCACCCTTGGCCGCCTCGATCACAAAATCGCCAAGCTCCAAAATATCCGGTACGTACTGGGCCCGGAAGCCATGACCAGCCAGGCCATGAGCGACGCGTCCGGCCTGTGCGTCATCGAGCACGCTCCCTGGGGGGTCATCGGCATGGTGCTGCCGGCTACCCATTGCGTGCCCACTCTGGCCAGCAACGCCATCAATATTCTCGCCGCCGGCAACACCGCCGTGTTCAGCCCGCATCCGGCCGGCGCCAAAGTCACCGCCCTCGGCCTGCGCATGTTCAACCGCGAAATCGAACGCGAGCTCGGCGTTGCCAATGTGCTGACCACCGTGGCTGAGCCCTCCATTCAGGCCGCCGAGGAGATCTTCGCCCACCCCGGCGTCGCCCTGCTCTGCGTCACCGGCGGGCCGGCCGTGGTCAAATCCGCCGCCCGCTTCGGTAAGCGCGTGATTGCGGCCGGGCCCGGCAATCCGCCGGTAGTCGTGGATGAAACTGCCGATCTCGACCTGGCCGCCCAATCCATCATTCTGGGCGCCAGCTTCGACAACAACATTCTCTGCATCGCCGAAAAGGAAATCTTCGTGCTGGATCAAGTGGCCGGTGCTTTTCTCGAAGCCATGCGCCGCGCCGGCGCGATCGAGCTCGATTCCGCCGCTATCGCCCGCCTCACCCAGGCCGCTTTCCGCTTCGATGCCGATGGCACGCCCCATGTCAATAAGGATTACGTTGGCAAAGACACCGCCGTGCTGGCCCGCGCCGCTGGAATCTCTTTGCTTTCTCCCGTCGATCTGCTGTGCGGCGAAACCGCCGAAGACCACCCCTTCGTCGAGGAAGAGCAGATGATGCCGTTCATTCCCGTGGTGCGTTTCCCCAACGTGGATGCCGCCATCGCCGCCTCCGTCAAGGCCGAGCACGGCTACCGGCACACCGCCATCATTCATTCCCGCAACGTGGAGAACGTCACCAAAATGGGCCGCGCCATGAATTGCACGTTGTTCATCCAAAATGCGCCGTGCTATGCTGCGCTCGGCATCGGCGGCCCCAGCTACCTGAGCCATAGCATCGCCACGCCCACCGGCGAAGGAGTCACCACCCCGCTCACCTTCACCCGGGAGCGGCGCATCGTGGTTGGCGGCGGGGCATTGCGGGTAGTGTAATTAGGATATTGGACCGAAATGAAGGTAACCGACCTCTCGCACCTCAAAGTCGTCACGCTCGCGGACATCGACGCCGCCGTGCGCGAATCCGCCACCGGGATCCGCATCGCACCCGGCGCCATCCTCACCCCTTCCGCCCGGGAAGCTTTGGCCGAAAAGAATCTTACGGCCACCAGCGGCTCGGCCGTCCCCGACGGCGCCGCAACCGGCGTCGACCCGGCCCGCCTGGCCCTGTTCACTTCGCCCGAAGCTGAAGCCATCAAAGAGGAAATCTGCGCCGTCGGCCGGAAGCTCTGGATGCGCCAGTTCGTCGACGGCAACGGCGGCAATATTTCCTGCCGCGTCGGCCCCAACGAGGTGATCTGCACTCCCACCCTGGTCAGCAAGTACGACCTGCGCCCCCAAGACCTTTGCCTGGTGGATCTGGAAGGCAAACAGTTGGCCGGCGGCAAGCCCCGCACCAGCGAAATTCTGCTGCATATGGAGATCTATAAGGAAGTGCCGGAGGCCAAATCCGTGGTGCACTGCCATCCGCCCCACGCCACTGCCTACGCCATCACCGGCAAAGTGCCGCCCACCTGCATCATTCCGGAATTCGACGTGTTCGTGGGCAAGATCGCCGTCTCTCCCTACGAAACCCCGGGCACGCAGGCTTTCGCCCGCACTGTCCTTCCGTTCGTCAAGACGCACAACACCATCCTGCTGGCGAACCACGGCATCGTATGCTGGGGCGACACCGTCACCCACGCCGAATGGTACGTCGAGGTCACCGATACCTACTGCTGGACGCTGATGCTGGCCGCCCAGCTCGGCACACCCATCGCCCATTTCACGGGAGAGAAGGCCGCCGACCTGCTGGCCATCAAGAAAAAACTCGGCCTGCCCGACCCGCGCCACGACAGCCCGACCTGCGATCTTTGCGACCTGCCCACCAAGCCGGGCGAGATCGCCATCCTTCCGGGCGGCACTGCCCCTGCTCCGACTGCTCCCGTCACCGCCGATCTCACCCCCGAGGAAGTCGACGCCCTGATCAAATCTGTGACCGAGGAAATCGTGTCCAAGCGGAAGTAGTGCCCGGTGGCGCGGGCTTTAGCCTGGCTTTAGTTAGCCGGTGTTTTGGTTTCTTGAGCCTGTTGCGCCAACCAATCGGGCTTCCAGTGAGCGGGCGGCGCTGGCGATGCGGGCAACCTGCTCGCGGGGCACCGGACCCAAGGGTTCGGCGGTGATCGCGCTGCAGATTCCCAACTCCGCCAAGGCACACTTGATTCCTTGGATCGTGCCCGTGCCTGGTTCACCGACGCCGCAAATCGTCCGCACCAACTCGTCCACCACGGACTGGCGCGCGTCCACGGTCCCGTTGTCGCCGTGTCGGTGCGCCTCGAAGAGATCGGCGTACAGCCGCGGGAAGAGATTCGCGCCGCCCGAAACGCCGCCATCGGCGCCCAACCGCAGCGCCTCGCTCAAACAGCGGTCCGGACCGCAATACAGGCCGAAACCGGCGCCCGCGGGGAAGCGGCGGCGCACGGCGGCGAAGTACTCCATATCGCCCGAGCTATCCTTCAGGCCCAGAACCCGGGGCATCGCGGAGACCCGCTCCAGGGTTTCGATGCCAATGGGCACTTTGAAGATTTGCGGGTAATTGTACAGGTAGACCGGCTGGGGCAGGCGAGGAACGATGCGCTCGAAATAGCCGGAAAGCTCGCCCTGGCTAAGCGGGTAATAGAAGGGCGGGGCTAGCACGGCTGCCTGGGCGCCACATTCCGCCGCGGCCTCGGCCAGGGCAAAAACTTCGGAAATCGCGGTTGCCGTGAGGTTGACCAGAACCGGAACGCGGCCTCGCGCGAGATCGCACGCGGCCCGCACCAGCTTGGTTTTGCAATCGATGGTGAGGCTGGGAGCTTCCCCGGTGGTTCCCAGAAGGAAGAGCCCGTTAACGCCGCCAGAGACCACGCGCTCGATGAGCCGCGCCAGACCCGGCTCGTCCACACCAGCCGATTCATCGAGAGGCGTGACCAACGGTGGAATGATGCCGGATAAGGTGGATGGCATGAAATTGAGATTTTAGTCTGGAATCAGGCTAAGCTGGCGGGGGTCCACCCAGGGGCGTTCGTCTTTGAGCCGTGCCTCGTTGGGCTTTTTCAGATCGTCATGGTTCGGATCCCAGCGGCGGATGAGTTGATTGATGCGGAGCGAGGCTTCCCAAATCTCGAGCAACAGCGTGCAGCGCGGGCACCCTCCCTTGACGCCCGCCAGGCCGTCGACAGCGGGGTTATAACGCTTGTGGCGCGAACAGCGCCCCTCAAACTTGCGGCTTCGAATCTTCAAGGAGCCAGAGTCAGACTTACGGCGCTATTGTAACGCAATGAAAGGTTTCAGTTGTCAGTTCTCAGTCGTCAGTTTTCAGTTGAAACCTGCGAGTGCGGGCGGGTTTGGTTTTAACTGACAACTGACGACTGAAAACTGATTACTTGCTTTTCGCTACAATCCCTTTTGAATGGCATCTTCACGGCAGATGCGGCAGTTGAGCTGGGCCCAGCTTCGGGTCACGGCAGTGAGCCTGGTCGCACTGCTGATTCTTGGCACCTTGATCTACCTGCTCTCGGGCGGCGCCATCTTCACCAACAAAGTGGTGATTTACCTGTATGTGCCGGACGCCACGGGGATTGGCCCCGGCACGCCGGTGCGGGTGGATGGCATCGACGTGGGTAGAGTCGCGGCGGTTGGGTTGAGTGGATCGAAGGCGCCCAGCCGGGTCATCCGGGTCAGCCTGAAGGTGAACCGCCCGCAGTTGCCCTCCGTCCATACCGACTCCACCGCGCAAATCACCGCCGACACGCTGATCGGCGACAAGTTCGTCGGCATATCGAGCGGTCCCGGGGTTGCGCCGATCCTTCCGGGCGGTGAATTGAAGTTGAAAGAGCAAACCGACCTGATGAAGAGTCTGGATCTGGCGCAGTTTGCCAAACAGTTGCGCCAGATCGACGCCGAGCTCTCGGACATCGAAAACGGACGGAACGAGGTGGGACAACTGGTGCTGACCGACGATTTATATACCAGTCTGCGCGACCAGTTGACGGAACTGGAAAAGGGTCTGCGGCGCGCCGTGGCGGTGACCGGAGGGGTGGGGCAAGTGATTTACGGGCGCGATGTTTACCAGCGAATCGCCGAGCCGCTGGAAGCCCTGGACCACAGCGTCGAGCTGATTCAGGAAGGGCAGGGAACGGCGGGACACCTGATACGCGACGACGCCGAGTACCGAAACCTGGAAAAACAGTTGGCGGACCTGCGAAAAAGCCTTGCCGAGGTGAGAAGCGGTCCGCTGTTTGCTTCCGACGCGCTGTATGCGGACTGGAACCGCAAGCTGGGCCAGTGGATTATCGCCGTGGACGACGCCAACGCCAATCCCGGGTTTGCGACCTCGGCTGCCTACGACAACCTGAACGGAATGGCCGAAGAACTGCGAAATACGCTGCGGAGTTTCCGCCAGGATCCCCAGAAATACCTGCGATTGAAGGTGTTCTAGGGCGGGAGACAAGAACTTTTTTAGCCACAGATAAACACAGATTTAAAACAAAAGGATTTCAGCTCTTATCGGCGTTCATCGGCGGCTCAAATCATTTTTTGCAGCTTCTTTAGGGAGCGGTTGTCGCGCCTAAAACTGCGAAATCCCCAGATCGGTTAAGCACCCGGGCGCTCACCTCAGAAACCGTGCCCGCAATTCCGGCTTCGGCGCTATGCAGCTATGCTTGCGGCCGAACCAGCGATAGCGGTTCCGCGCCACCAGGCGATAGGCCCAATCGCGCAGCGGTTCCGGCACGGCGATCAGCGCATATAGGGCCGGCCAGGGAAACCGTAACCTTCTGGCAATCTGCAAAACCGCCGTGGAATTCCGGTACGTGCGGCCATTTTCCACCAGAAAAACGGTGTCGTCTGGCGGTCCGCCGGCGATGCCATCGCCCAGGAGGCGTCCAGCGGTCGCGGATTCGAGGGCGGCGAAAAGGAATCTTCCGCCACGGTCACGGCGGATCATGAAATCCACGAACCAATTGCACAAGTTGCAGACACCGTCGAAGAGAACCACCGCTTGGCCGCCCGCCGATCCGAAATCGGTGTTTTCCATCGAGCAATTCCCCCGCATAGTTCTTTCCACCGTGCCCGGAAATGCACACTGAGCCAAAAACTCCCATTTTTTGAATCCATCCAGGCAGTCGCAGATCCAATGCTTTGGGGCGAAAACCGGGGGAGCTGTGTTAAACTGAGACGTGAAAGCTTCCAAAACCTGTAACGGCTATCATGGCTCGTTCGTCCATACTAGCGTAAGCCGGCTCCTTTTGCACGGTTAAGAACTGGGGACTGTTGTCATGGCTGACTTGTCGCAACCTAACCATCCATACAATCCGTTTGATGACCACCTGTCACGATTGCTGCCGGCGGAAGTCGAAACACCTTTCTACAAGTCGTTCATTCAAACCATCCGGGACCTGATTCACCCTCCGCAACTCCCGCCTCTCGAAATTACCTCGAAACCGGTTGCCGTGAAAGACATCTGGGGCCTGTACGGCCGCCAGAAGAAGTCGTTCATGATGTCCACGGGCGGTCAGACCTGCCTGGTGCTTCTGCTCTTTACGGTGCTCTCCAACCACAGGGTGCAGCAGACGCTTCAGCACGCTACCGCGATCATACTGCCGGCGGATATTCCACCCGATTTAGCCATGGCCCCGAAGAAGCAGGCCAATCAAGGCGGTGGCGGCGGTGGCGACCGTTCCCTCACTCCGGCGAGCAAAGGGCGGCTGCCGAAAATTGCCCCGCGGCAGTTCACCCCTCCTTCGGCGGTGATTAACAATCCCAATCCGAAGCTGGCGATGGATCCCAGCATTCTGGTGCCTCCCGACGTTCCTCTTCCCAACGTCAACATGAATCAGTATGGCGACCCGCTTTCCAAATTCGGTGGCGCCTCTAACGGCACCGGTTCGGGCGGCGGCATCGGTTCGGGCAACGGCGGCGGTGTGGGCTCGGGTTCGGGCGGTGGATATGGCCCCGGTTCCGGCGGCGGCGCGGGCGGCGGCGTGTTCCGCGTCGGCGGTGGCGTCTCGGCTCCTCAACTGCTGTACAAAGTAGAGCCCCAATACTCCGAAGAAGCCCGCAAAGCCAAGTTCCAGGGCACGGTGACGCTGTACATCGAAGTCGACCCCAGCGGCCGCGCCACCAACGTCCGCGTGGTCCAGAGTCTCGGCCTTGGGCTGGATGAAAAGGCCGAAGAAGCCGTGAAGCAATGGAAGTTCCGTCCCGGTTACAAAGACGGCAAGCCCGTCACCGTAGCCGCCACCATCCAGGTCAACTTCCGGTTGCTGTAACCCACCGCAAGAACACTTTTGGCCACGGATGGACACGGATTCACACAGATAAGAGCCTCCGTTTTATCCGTGTTTATCTGTGTTGTTCCGCGGCTAATTCTCTTCCCGTAGTTTCGCGCACTCCCCGCAAGGGCAGATTTCCCGCAAATGGTCGAAAGAATAGATGCCGGAGCTGTGCCCGTCGCTCCAGTGAATGCGTACGGCGTAATGGCCTACCGGTTCGGCGTTTAGAATTTTCAGTGCCGGCTGGGACATGGGAAACGGAGAGGCCGCCTGCGGCTCGCGTGGCGGCGTGCCATGGGCGCCGGTGCAACTGGCGCAGGGACATTTGTCGCGCAGGTACACCAGCGGATATTCACTGCGGTGCCCGTCCTTCCAATCGATCTTGATGCCCTTGGATTTCGAAATGGCAATGTGTTCCGGTTCGGGTGCTCGGGTCATGTTCAGTTGAGTAAGCGCTCCACGTCGCGCACTCCGGAAATGCGGCGCATGGCCGCGACCAGCTTTTCGAGCTGCTTCTTGTCCCGGACTTCCACCGTCATCTCCACGATCCCGCCGTCCTGATCCAGCTCGGTCTTGGCCTGCAGACTGCGAATGTTGCTGTTTTCATCGGTAAGCAGGGCGGTAAGCTCGCTCAGCATGCCGGGGCGGTCGTCGGTATGCACTACGATGCGCACCGGGAAAGCGTCTTCGGCGGTGCGCACCCACTCCACGTCGATCTTGCGCTCCACATCGTACATCAGGTTCTGCACGTTAGGGCACATTTTCGAATGCACCGCCACGCCCTTCCCGCGCGTGACATAGCCCACGATCGACTCGCCGCGAATCGGATTGCAGCACTTGGCGCGGTACACCAGCAGGTCGTCGATCCCGCGAACCCGAATCACCGCGTCGTGGTCGGCCGGGCGTCCGGGAACAGGCGCACCCGCCGGAGCCCCGAGCGCGAGGTCGCCGGGCGCTGGCCTGGTTTCCTCCGCTTCCTCCGCAACCACGCCGGGCGCCACCTTGCTCAGCACCTGGCGCGCCGACACCTTGCCGTATCCCAGCGCGGCGTACAGGTCTTCGCCCTTCGAATAGCCGTAATCCGCCGCCACCCGGTCGAGTTGCTGGCTGTCGATCCGCGCCATCTGCACGCCCAGGCGGCGGGCTTCCTTCTCCAGGTATTTTTCGCCGATCTCAATCGCCTTGGCGCGCTCGTTGGCGTTGATCAGGTGCTTGATTTTGTTGCGCGCCCGCGAGGTCTTGACGAACCCCAGCCAATCCTTGCTTGGCTGGTGCCCGGGCTGCGTCATGATTTCGACAATGTCGCCGTTGCGCAATTGCGAACGCAGCGGCACGATGCGCCCATTCACCTTGGCGCCGCAGCAGGTATTGCCCACGTCGGAGTGAATGCTGTAGGCAAAATCGATGGGCGTGGCGTCTTTAGGAAGAATAATGACTTTGCCGCGCGGCGTGAAGGTGTAGACTTCTTCCGGGTACAGGTCCACTTTGAGCGTGGACATGAACTCGCCCGGATCCTGCATATCCCGTTGCCATTCCACCAGGTGCCGCAGCCAGGCGATGCGTTGATCGTCGGCGGCCGGCCCCTTGCGCCCCTCTTTGTACTTCCAGTGCGCGGCGATGCCTTCTTCCGCGATGCGGTGCATTTCCTCGGTGCGGATTTGCACCTCGAAGGTTTGCCCGTGCGGGCCCACTACGCTGGTGTGCAGCGATTGATACAAATTCGGCCGCGGGATGGCGATAAAATCCTTGATTCGCCCCGGAATGGGCCGCCAGCGATTGTGGATCACTCCCAGCGCCGCATAGCAGTTCTTCACCGAATCGGTGACGATGCGCAGCGCCATGAGATCGTAAACCTCATCCACCATGATCTTTTGCCGCCGCAGCTTCTGGTAGACCGAAAAAGGCCGTTTAATGCGCCCGTCGATGCGCGCGGGAACGTTTTCCGCTTTGAGCTCGGCCTCCACCGTGGCGCGGATCTCCGCGAGGAATTCTTCGCTCGAGTGGCGGCGGCTCTCGATGGCGCCCAGGATCTCGCGATAGGCGTCCGGCTCCAGGTATTGAAACGCGAGATCTTCCAGTTCGCCGCGCACTTTGCCCATACCCAGACGGTGCGCGATGGGCGCGTAGATTTCGAGAGTCTCGCGGGCGATCCGTTCCCTCCGCTCCGGGCTCAAGAAGCCCAACGTTCGCATGTTGTGGATGCGATCGGCCAGCTTCACCATGATCACCCGGATATCCTCCACCATGGCCAGCAACATTTTGCGGAAGTTTTCGGCTTGGCGGTCTTCGGCGGAATAGAAATCCAGCTTCGAAAGCTTGGTAACGCCATCTACGCAACGCGCCACGTCCGGGCCAAATTCCTTGCGCACCAACTCCACCGTCACGCTGGTATCTTCCACCACGTCGTGCAGCAGCCCGGTTTCCATGGCCACTAGATCCATCCGCATTTCGGCCAGAATCATCGCCACCTTGATGGGATGAAACATGTACGGCTCGCCGGAATCGCGGCTCTGGCCTTCGTGGTATTTGCGGGCGAAGGCGAAAGCTTTCTCAAGCGGCGCCAGATCGTCCTTGGGACGATATTCGCCTATTTTGGCTACCAGTTCGCGGTAAAGCTCTTCCACCGGGTCCAAAGTCGGCGGGGGGACACTACATGCGGGTACGGTTACCGAATCACCCACTATGTTCTAATTGTAACCGTTTTCCCCCTTGCGCCGCCGATGGGCCGGAGGAAGCTTTCAGCGTTCAGCACTCAGCAGGCGGCTTTGGTTCCCGGCAGCGCGTGTGTCGCTGGCAAAGCTGAAAGCTGATCGCTGAGCGCTGAGAGCTTCCTCATTCCGGCAGCGGCTGTCCCTTTGTCTCCGGCGCAATTGTCAATGCCGCCAGGCCCACCAAAAACACCGCGCACATGGTGACGCCCGCGTACCGCATGGCGTCCGGCCCGTGGTAGACGCGGCTGGTGAGAAGCCCGAGACTGAGCGGTCCGGCGGCGGCTACCAGACGGCCGACGTTATAACAGAAGCTGGTGCCGGTGCTGCGCAGGCGGGTGGGGAACAGCTCCGGCAGATAGATGGCGTAGCCGCCGAATAGCGCAAGCTGCGTGAAACCCATCAGCGGAATCATCCAGAAGATATCGGTCAGGGTTTTGAGATTCCAAAAAGTGAAAGCGGTGATACCCATGGCTGCCAGGAAACTCACCGCGAACGCCCGGCGCCGGTTGGTCCGCTGGGTCAGCCAGGTGAAGGCGTGCACGCCGAAAAACGCGCCGAAATTCTGCAGCAGGCTGGTGACGCCGATCCAACTCGTGACGCGCCCAGCCACCACCTGCTCCGCTAGTCCCTGGGCGCGGAAACTCTTCTCCAGGACGGGCCGGAACAGGTCGTAGCTGAAATAGCCGATGCCCCATAAACCGACCACGCCGGCCACGGCCAGCAGCATGCCGGCAATGGAATTCCGGCGCCAGCGCGGATCGCGGAACAGGTCGGCGAACGCGCCCAGCCTCTTCTTCTCCGCCCGCGCCCTCAGCCAGCTTTCCGGCTCTTTCAATTTCTTGAAAACCACCAAAGCCAAGGGAGCCGGGAGCGCGCCGGCCAGAAACTCATATCGCCACGCGCGGTGAATCCAGCCAGCCAACTGCGCTTGCCCCAGACCGATCACGGTGAGCGCGGCCACCATGTTCCCCACCGCGGAAAAGGCCTGCACCATGCCCAGCGCATAGGGCCGCGCCCGCTCCGGCGCCACCTCGGCCACCAGCGCCACCCCCACCGCGAATTGTCCGCCCACTCCCAGGCCGCACAAGCAGCGGTAAACGTTGAAATCCCAGACGCTGGTCGAGAACACGCTCAGACCGGTAAAAACGGTGTAGCACAGAATCGTGAGGATCATCGTGTGGGCGCGTCCCAGGCGGTCGCCCAGCACCCCGAAGATGACACCGCCCAGGGCCCACCCGATCATGAAGACCGAGGTGGCAATTCCCGCCTGCTCGTCCACCATCCGCGCGGCCGCGCCCGGCCCCAGCAAATCGCGGATGGCCGGGTTGCGCGCCAGGCTGAACAATTGCTGCGCCATGGTGTCGAACATCCACCCCACGGCCGCAATCGCAACCACAAACCACTGATAACGGGAAAGATCCTTGTACCAGGTGTAACGAACCGGTTCACTGGGCATGAAGATGCTATTCTCCCACCGCGGCTGCGGCGGCAGGGAATGGCGGGGCTGCCCCTAACGAACCGTGAATGGCACTTCCGCGACGGTGTTTTCCCACTCCATCCGTAGCTTGCCTGCGTGCGGGCCGGCCTGCGAAAGTGTGATCTTCCAGGTTTCGACGGCTGCGAGCGGCTTGGACATGTTCATCGCCACCCGGCCCAGATCCTGAGCTTCGTCGTAAGCGAGGCCCCACTGCCCGGTCTGCTTGTTGACTACCAGCTTCCACTGCTTGGGGTCGAGGTACACGAACAGGGTGTAATCGCCTTGGGGAACTTTCAATCCACCTAGATCGAGCTCGGCATCGGTGTGGAACGCCGTGGCCTGATTGGCGCCCGCGCGCCACACCCTGCCATAGGCTTCCAAACCGCCGAAGATTTTGCGCCCGTGCATGGAGGGCGCGTGATAATCGATGCGAATGGTCTTGCCATCGATAGTGACCGACGTGCTGGCGGCCGGGCTGGTGTAACCTTGAGCGAGGAGCCAACCGGCGCCTAGAAGGACAGCGAAGAGTGGACGTAGCATGGCTTTCAGTTTACCGCCAGTCCATGGCGAGGCGAACCAGAGTCCGCACCGGAAGGCCGGTCGGCCCCTTGGCCATATAGGGTTTGCTCTCATCCAGCCAGGCCGTCCCGGCAATATCGAGGTGTACCCAAGGCGTCTCTTCGGCAAATTCCTGGAGGAACTTGGCGGCGGTAATCGCTCCGCCCCAGCGGCCGCCCACGTTGGCCAGATCGGCGAAGGCGGATTTCAGGTATTCGATGTAATCTTCGTCGAGCGGCATGGGCCACATCCGCTCTCCCTCGGCTTTGGAAGCGGCCAGCACGCGGTCGCGAAGCGCGTCGTCATTGGAAAACAGGCCCACCTGCAAATGGCCCAGGGCGACGACGATGGCGCCGGTCAGCGTGGCTGCGTCCACCAGGTGGGTACAACCTTGGCGTCGGGCATATGCCATCGCGTCGGCTAGAATCAGCCGCCCTTCGGCATCGGTGTTGATGACTTCGATGGTCTTGCCGCTCATAGCGGTGACGATGTCGCCCGGCCGCTGCGCCCGGCTGCCCGGCATGTTCTCCACCGCGGGAATGAACGCCGTCACCGGGATGGGTGGCTTGAGCTGGGCGATGGCGCGCATGGCGCCGATCATGGCCGCGCCGCCAGACATGTCGTATTTCATTTGTTCCATGTGCTCGGCCGGCTTGATGGAGATGCCGCCGGTGTCGAAGGTCACGCCCTTGCCGACCAATCCCAGATGTACGCTGTGGCCTTCCGCTGCCGGGAAATAGCGCAGCACGATGAGACACGGCGGCTCGGCGCTGCCCTGCGCCACCCCCAGCAGAGCGCCCATGCCCAGCTTCTCCATGGCCTCGCGCTCCAGCACCTCCGAGGTCAAACCAAACTTCTGCGCGGACTCGTGCGCCGCTTCGGCCAGCTTCAGCGGCGTCATAAGATTGGCGGGCTCGTTGGCCAGGTCGCGAGCGAAATTCTGCGCTTCCCCCAAAACCCGTCCGCGCTCCACCGCCGCGGCCAGCGTCGCGCCGCCATCCACCGCCGCCACGGCGAAAGCGTCCGCGAATTTCTTGTCGTCCCCGGTCTTCAGGCGGTCCGGCTCGTAATTCCCGAGAAGCGCACCCTCTGCCGCCGCCGAAGCGTAATCGGCGGAGGCCAGCTCACCCTCCAGAAGCATCGCGATATTCTTGATGGACTTGCCCTTCAGGTGCCGCACTGCCGCCGCGGCCAGCTTTCGCAGTTCACCGGAATCGAATTTTTCCGGCTTGCCCGCGCCCGCCAGCAGCACGCGCTCCGCGGCCAGCCCGGCGGGCTTGTGCAGCAGCGTGAGTTCCAGCGCCTTCCCCGTGACTTCGCCATCGTCGGCCAGTTTCGCCGCGCCAAAGCGAGTTTCCTTTTTCCCTTCAAAAACCGGCACAATCAGCGCGCCGGCGGCAATCTGTTCCAGAGGCTTGGTTTCAAAAGAAATCTGCATCATTCAGATTGTATCCGCATCCGCGCTTGCGCTCCCCGCGCTCTCCATGCCCGGATCTACAATAGGCGCGATGAAAGATCTCCCGTTAGCGAAAGTCTACCAATTGCTTGAGCCGGGTCCGGTCGTGCTGCTGACAACCGCCCACAAGGGACGCGCCAACGTGATGGCGATGTCCTGGCACATGATGGTCGAATTCGAGCCGCCCCTGGTTGCCTGCGTCGTCAGCGACGCCAATCATAGCTTTGCCGCACTTCGTGCCACGAAACAGTGTGTGATCGCTGTTCCGGGGTTGGAACTGGCGCCCCAGGTCGTAGCCGTGGGCAACTACTCCGGCCGCGACGGGAACAAATTCGAGAAATTCGGTCTGACTCCGGCGCCGGCCGAGCGTGTGGCGGCGCCTCTCATCGCGGAGTGTTTCGCCAATCTCGAATGTAAGGTGGCCGATACCCGTTTAGTCAACCGGTACAATCTGTTCGTCCTTGAGGTGCTCAAGGCCTGGACCGATCCCACCCAAAAGAATGCGAAGACGATTCACCACCGCGGATACGGCACTTTCGCCGTGGATGGCGAGATCGTCAAGCTGCGGTCGAGAAAGCCATAATCGGCCCGCCACAACTGGAGCCTGTGGGGCAGGTTGGCAACCTGCAGCGGGTTGGCAACCCGCTTTCGGGAGCTTCCCGGCGCTCGCCCGCCAGCGTCCTGGCCGGCGGCTGTATACTTTGCTTGATGATCGAAGCGTTTAGCGTATTCATGCGGTGGCTTCATCTGGCTTCGTTTGCGGCTCTGATTGGCGGCATGTCGTACGCGAGTGCGGTCTTGGCGCCGGCTGCCGCGAGGCTCGATGTGGAGGCTGGTACGGCGCTGGCGGAACGCGTGGCTGCCAGGTTTCGCTGGATAGTGCTGGTGGCCGTGGCGGGGCTGCTGCTCTCGGGAGTCTACAATATCCTCGCGAACGCGGGCCACTCCACCCGCTACAAGGTCGTGCTCGCGATCAAGCTGCTGCTGGTGGCGCATATCTTCGCGGCCGCGCTGGCGGCCTGCCGTCCTCACCATCCGCGCCGCGCGCGCCTGCTGGCGGGCGGCGCCATTTCGGGTTTCGTTGTGATCGCGATTTCGGCGTACCTGCATCGGATATTTTAAGTAATGGCCACCGATGAACGCCGATGAACACCGATAAAGAAATCAAAGTATTTATCGGCGTTCATCGGTGGCTATATTCCGATTTTTCCCAGCCGCTCGGTAAGATGGAGAAATGACTCCGGGTTACCAGGCCCTCGCGACGGGGGTAGCATGGATCGATCTGGCTGGGCGTGGGCGGGTGAAGGTCCGCGGCCGGGACCGGGCGCGGCTGCTGCACAACATTTCGAGCAACGATATCAAGCAGCTCGTGCCGGGTTCGGCCTGCTACGCGTTCCTGCTCAGCCCGCAAGGGCGCATTCAGGCGGATTTCGAGCTATTGTGCCTGGAAGACCATTTCCTGATCGATACCGAACCGGATTTGCGGGAAAAAGCGATGGCGCACATTCTGCGATATAAAGTGGCCGATCAGGTAGAGCTCGAAGACGTCACTTCGTCGATCGTCGCCCTGGGTATCGAAGGGCCCGGCGCGGAGGCGATGCGGGCCGAAGTGCCGGACGCGATCGTGGCGCCGTTCAGCCTCACCGGTCAGCCTGGTTTCCGTGTTTACGGGGACAGCCCGGCCGCCGCGGAGTGGATTCGCCGCCTGGAGGCTGCCGGTGCGGTTGCGGCCAGCGGGGAAGATGCGCGGCGAGTCCGCATCGAAAACGGCAAGCCGCGCTACGGCCAAGATATCTTCGATACCACGCTGCCGCAGGAGAGCCAGCAGATGCACGCGGTGTCGTTCCAAAAAGGTTGCTATATCGGACAGGAAATCGTGGAAAGGATTCGCGCGCGCGGCCACGTCAACCGGCGGCTGGTGCGCCTCAAAATCGAGGGCGAAGCGGAAGTTCCCCCCGCCAGTAAAGTGCTCGCCGGGGAGAAGGAAGCGGGCGAAGTGACCTCCTCCGTCTATTCGCCGCGAACCCAGCACGTGGCCGCCATGGCCTATCTGCGCGCGGAATACCTGGAGCCGGGTACGGCGCTCTCGGTTGCGGGCCGGCCAGCCAGCGTGCTCTAAACGGGAATACATGTTGCTGAGTACACTACCTCATACGTCCACCAACATATTTGCCGGCAACCGCTCCCTGACGGTCGCGGCTCTGAAGCACGCGAAAACCGAGCCGCGACCGTCAGGGATCGATCACACTCAAATACATTACTTAGCTTTCGAAACCACGGACCTACTGAGACTCGCAAATTACAGTTACGGATGGCCGCAGACTGTGGGGCAGGTTGGTAACCTGCAGCGGGTTGGTAACCCGCTTTCGGCAGCTCCTCAGCGGCCCGCGAAACGCCGATTAACAATCGGCGGCAGGATGCCATCCTGCCCCATAGGTTTCGCTTGCCGTCACTCCATTGTGCGAGCCTCAGCAGTTTGCAAATCCGCGGCTCGCGACCACTTAACCATTCCATGAAGATCGCGACGCGGAACACGGTGGTAGTAGTGCCCACCTTCAACGAGGCCGACAATATTCCCAAACTTGTCGAGACCGTTTTCGGGCTTTATCCCGACATTCATTTCCTGATCGTCGATGATCGGTCTCCGGACGGCACCGGCGAGATCGTGCGCGGCCTGCAGCCGTGCCATCCGAATCTGGAATTACTGCCGCGCACGGGCCAGCAGAGCTTCGGCGGCTCCTACCGGGACGGATTTCGCAAAGTGCTGGCCGCGGAGTGGTGCCAGGCCATTGTCACCATGGATGCGGACTTCTCGCACGATCCGGCGGTGATCGCCAAACTGCTCGATCTCCTCGAAGCCAACGACGTCGTGCTGGGTTCGCGCTATGTGGCGGGCGGCTCGGTCCGCAACTGGGCGCTGCGGCGCCGTTTGTTGAGCCGCTCGGCGAACTTCTATGTGCGCACCGTGCTCGGTTTGCCCATCCGCGATGTCACTTCCGGATTCATGGCGATGCGCAAGCGTGCTCTGGCTGCGCTCCGGCTGGATGCCATCGCCTCCGACGGCTACGCCTTCCTGGTCGAGCTGAAATATACGCTCTTCCGGCAGGGTTGCCGGTTTCGGGAATACGCCATCCGCTTCGAGGAGCGGAGGGAGGGTGAGTCAAAGATGTCGATGGGTAAGATCTGGGAGTCGGTTTGGCTGCCCTGGCGAATTCGGCTGGGCGCGGCGGCTGGCGCCGCTCAGGAAAGCCAGACCGCTACGCGCCGGCAGCGGCCTTGAGAGCGTCCACCACTTCGGGCGGCACGTGAAGATTGCCGCCGCTCCCGGTGCCCAGGCGCACATCGGGCTTTAGCGTTCCATGGTAGTCGGACCCGCCGGTGACCAGCAGACCATAGCGCCGGGCAAGCTGTAAATAGAACTCGGTCTCAGCCGCGCTATGGTCGCTGTGATACGCTTCCAGCGCGTTCATCCCGGCGGCGCAAAGCTCCGGCATCAGGGCGGCAACGTCTCCGTGGACGCGGACCGGGTGGGCCAGCGAAGCGATACCGCCAGCCTTCCGAATGGCCGCCACGCCCTCGGCAAACCCGGGCTCGCGCCGATACACGTAGCCCTTGGCCGATTCATCCAGGTAATCGTCGAAGGCCTGGCGTAAGTTGGCGACGTAGCCTTTATCCACCAGCAGCTTGGCGAAGTGCGGCCGGCCCGTCATGCCTTTCCCCAGCGCTTCGGCTTCCTGCACCGTTACGTCAAGCCCCAGCTCGCGCAGGCGCTTGGCCAGCCGTCCATTCCGTTCCCGCCGCGAGGCCTGTTGGTCCAATACCCAGCCGCGAAAGCTCTCGGGCGCGTCCTCGAAGGGAAAATATCCCAGCAGGTGCACGGATTTCCCGTACAGTTTGGTGGAGAGCTCGATGCCGCAAATCAATTCGATCCCCGCCTCCCGCGCCGCTTCCCGCGCCAGATCGTAGCCGGTAAAAGTATCGTGATCGGTAATGCCCAGAATTTCCACTCCGGCGCGGAAAGCTTCGTCTATGAGCTGTTGCGGCGACGAGGAGCCGTCGGATTCATTGGTGTGGGAGTGTAGATCGATCAAAGGCGATGAGACCTAGACGTACCAGTGTAGCCCAGATTCGCTGCGCGCTTTCCCGCGGGCTTTCCCGCGAAGAGTTTACCGTCACTTCAGGGTTGAGAGGAGGCTCGTAGGGATCGCTGATCCCGGTGAACTGGCCGATCTCCCCGCTTCGCGCTTGCCGGTATAGTCCCTTGACGTCGCGCTCGGCCAGCACCTCCACGGGGCACTCGATGTATATCTCCACAAAGCGCGGTATGCGCGCACGAATCTCGTCGCGCACGGCCCGATACGGGGAGATGGCCGCGGCAATCGCCACCACCCCGTTGCGGGAAAGCAACTCGCATACGAAACCGATGCGGCGAACGTTCTCGTCCCGGTCTTCCTTGCTGAAACCCAGTCCTTTGGAGAGGTGAGTGCGCACTACGTCGCCGTCCAGAATCTCGACTCTGCCCCCGGCCGCGCGCAAACGCTCGGCGAGGATGGCCGAAATCGTGCTTTTGCCGGCGCCGGACATGCCGGTGAACCAAAGAGTGAAACCATTGTCCACGGTTCAGTTTCCCGACTTGAGGCGGCGCACCGAGCCATCCGGCAGGAAGTGAATGCCGCACTCCTTTTGGCTGTCGATTTCCCACCACCAGCGGCCGGCCCGCGGATCTTCGCCAGGCTGGATGGCGCGCGAGCAGGGGGCACAGCCGATGCTGGTGTATCCCGCGGCGTAAAGCGGATGCACCGGAACGTCATTCCGCCGGGTGTATTCTTCCAGGTCGGCATCGGTCCAGTCGGCCAGGGGATTCAGCTTCCATTTCCCGCCGCTGTCCTCCACTTTGCGAATGCCGGCCCGTGCGGCAGCCTGCCCGCGCCGCAGTCCGGTTGCCCAAGCCCGAAACTCGCCGAGCTTACGCTCGAGCGGTCTGGTCTTCCGGACCTCGCAGCACAGAAGCCGCAATTCTTCGCTTCGGTAGAACAGGTTTGGGCCGTGCTCGGTCACCATACGGCTAACTTCGGCCTCATCCGGACCCACCACTTCCACGGCGATCCCGTAGCGCTGCCGCACGGTTTCGATCATTTGGAAAGTTTCCTGCGGCAGACGCCCCGTGTCGAGCGTGAGCACTCGAACGCGCGCATCGATTCGCACGGCTATGTCGATCACCGCCATGCCCTCCTTCTGAAAGCTGGTGGTGATTCCAAACGAGTGGCCGAACGATCCAATGGCCCAGGTTAGAAGTTCTAGTGCCGAGGCCTTTTCCAGGTCAGCTAAAGCGGTCAATCTACTACCAGACTAAGATCCCGGGTTGGCGCCTGTCAAACCAAGCGGCTGGGAGGAGCGCAGTTCCGGGCGGCGAGCACACACATAGACCTTGGCCAAACCGGAACCTCCCTCCGTCGCCAGCTTCGGTTTTAAGCTAAAGACCCTTCCGATCCGCTCTTTACCCGCGCCGCGCGTGGGGGCCGCTCACTTGTTTTTTCTGCTTTGCGCAATTCCGCAAGTATTTTTGGAGGACGCCCGCGCCGCCGAAGACCTTCCTGTTTGAGTCGCTCCAAGCTCAAGATCGCAGCATCTAGGTTACTCAGCTCAGCGCGCAACTCAACCAGCACTTTCGCCAGGTCCATAAGTACCTATTCGAAGTGTATTACGTTTATGGCGCAATAACAATCAAATCTTACGGTTCCGCGTGGATTAATGTATGGGTATATATACTTGATCGCTGTAAGCGTTGGCGGTCGAGATGGCAAGCGGTAGGTCGCCGGTACTAGGAAAATAGGGCGGCAATGTGACGTTAATTTGGTAGAGACCTGGAAATCCTGGGGCCATGCCGCTGTAAATTACTTGGGCCTGCTCGTCGCCAACGTATACCAGGGGAGCGTTGACAGTGAAACTGAGCGGGTCGCTGCCGGCCGCGGTTCCATCGGCCACCGCGGGAGTAACAGCGCCCAGGCCGGTGAGATAGATCAACACGGTTTCACTTGCCTGAGCGGGTTTGGCGGTAGTTACTTCGGTATAGTCGGCGTGGAGAATGGCGCCGGTCCCGCAGCCGTTACTGGTGAGCGAGTAGACTCCCGGAGATGTGGCTGCTACCGGAACCGTGACGGTATTGGAACTGGCGCTTCCGCTTTGAACCACGATGGTGGCGGCGGCGCCGCTGGTGGCGTAAGGAACCAGGCAGTTGATCTGGAACTGGCTGCCGGATGGGCCGGCGAAATAAATAGGCGCGGCGACGTTATCGATCAGCACGGTGATGCCATTGAGAGAGGCGGGGTAGGGCGGCGTTCCCAGGGACACCTGCCGAAAAAAATACTTGCCGCTGAGCGATTGATTACTAAGGGTTTGCGCCCATGCGGCCGACCCAATCCACGCGCTTGCCAAAAGCGCCAAACTGCACCCCGTTCTGATCATTCCTTAAATGCTAACCCGCCAGGCGGCCGTTCCCCCCGGATTCTTTCCATTTACTGCTGGAATCGTGGAACTCTTGACAGAGAGAAGTGTTGAAATAGGGTGTACCAGCCTGTGGTCAGGCAGGGGATCCCAGCGGATGGGCCTGTAGCAAGCTGGAGGAGGGTGAACAGTGCAGTTTCCTCGGTTCCTGCCGGCCACGTGTGGCCTTACATTGCTTCTAGGCTCCTGCCTGGTACCCGTTCACGCCGACGACGAAAATTCCACCCCAACCAGTTGTACTTATTTCCGCGCGGAGCGGGAGAAGTTCGTCGCTCTTGCTCTGGCCGCGATGGGCAAACGCGGGAACCACACCCTGAGCGAGACCACCTCACGCGTTCGGGCGATGATCTCATACACCCCGCCCGGCGGTCCGAGTTACACTTATGGGCAATCCGGCCAGGGCTCTATCGACTCCTACATTTGGGCCGACTTTCAGAAGAACGGCATCGCTCCGGCGCCGCTCACCTCCGACTGGGAGTTCATCCGCCGCGTCACTCTGGACCTGACCGGACGTATCCCGGCTCCCAGTACCGTGTTGAGCTTTGTGGCCGATACCACCCCCAATAAGCGGGCTAAGATGATCGACCAGTTACTGGCTTCTTCCCAGTGGGTGGACAAGTGGACCATGTTCTATGGCGACTTGTTCCAGAATACGGTTGTCAAGAACACTACCGGAGTGGACCGCTTCGCCCAGGGTCGCAACGCCTTCTACCAGTACATCCATGACTCACTGGCCAACGCCAAACCGTATAACCAAATGGCGACGGATCTGATCGGCTCGCTTTCCGCCAACAGTTACACCGACGGGCCGCCGAACTGGCTCATTGGCGCATATATTTCCAACGGTCCGGTGCAGGACACCTTCGACCAGGAAACCGCCAACGTGGCCGATGTTTTTCTGGGCAACACCTATGTGAACTGCTTGCTCTGCCACAGCGGCGCCGGGCACCTGACCAACGTCAATCTGTGGGGCTCGGGAATCACCCGTTACCAGGCCTGGCAAATGTCGTCCTATATGTCTCACACCCAGTTAAGTCACACGCCGGTCAACCCGAGCAACACCAACGTGTACTACTGGTCGATTGCCGACAACACCAAGGGATACACCAACGATTACACCTTGAACACCACCTCCGGAAACCGGCCGGCGCGGCAGCCGCCCGCGGGGTGTAAGTCCGGCCAGAGTTGCAACTACGTAGCGCCGCAATACATCTTTACGGGTGACGCGCCCCACAGCGGCGAAAGCTGTCGCGCCGCGCTGGCGCGCGAAGTCACCGGCGATTTCCAGTTTGCCCGCGCGGCGGTGAATTACGTTTGGGCGCACTTCTTCGGTATGGGAATCGTGGATCCGCCGGACACCTTCGATCCGGAGCGGCTCGATCCCAACAATCCTCCGCCCGCGCCCTGGACCTTGCAGCCCACCAACGCGGCCCTGCTGAACGCCCTCGCCACCCATTTCATCCAGAACGGTTACGACCTGCGCGCGCTGATGCGCGAGATCGCCAATTCCCAGACCTACCAGCTTTCGAGCGCCTACCCCGGAACTTGGAACGCCGCCTGGGAGCCTTACTTCGCCCGCAAATACGTGCGCCGGCTGTGGGGCGAGGAAGTGCACGACGCCGTGGCGCAATCGAGCGGCCTGATACCCAACTACAGCTACACTGGCTTTACCGATTCCGGCTACTCGAGATTCAGCTACGCGATGCAACTGCCCGACGTCACCGGTCCCACGCTCGACGGCACAGCCGGCGCGGGCAACGCCAGCAACATGCTCGACTACTTCCTGCGCGGCAACCGCGACGACCAGCCGCGCAAATCCGACGGTTCCATTTTGCAAGCGCTCAGCATGATGAACAATCCCTTCGTGGAAGCGCGCCTGCAGTATACCGGCAGCGCGGCCGCGCCGCTCATCGCGCAGAATCTCTCGCTTTCCAATACCAACCTGATCGACACGCTGTTCCTCAACATCCTTTCGCGCTACCCCACCAGCCAGGAAATGGCTACAGCGACGGCTTCGCTGGGAAGCGCCAGCAACCGGTCGCAGGCCGTCCAGGACCTGGTTTGGTCGCTCTACAACAAAGTGGATTTCATCTTCAACTACTAGAACGGCGGCGCCATGAGGGATAAGCAAATGATCGGCAACGAGCAGGAAAAGATCAATCGGTTCTGGAAGAAGTACCCATACAATCATCAGACTTTCTTCCGCCGTCCGGACTGGACGCGGCGCCAGTTTTTCGAGCTGGCGGGCGCCGGCGTCACGGTTTCGTTTCTCGCCGAGCGTTACGCCAGAGCGCAGCAATCGGTGGAAACCAACTCCGGCATGCCCACCCAAAATACCGCCAAGAACGTGATCTTCATTCTGCTGGCCGGCGCGCCCAGCCATACCGACACGTTCGATCTGAAGGTGGTGCCGGGAACTACTCCCGCCAGCTTCGCGCCCACCACCGTCAATAACGGAGTCATGTGGCCGGCAGGCTTGCTCCCGAAATTGGGGCAGGCGTTAGCCAACAACCAGTTCGCCCTGGTGCGCTCCATGCAGTCGCACGCGCTGGTGCACTCGCTCGCCCAGACCTGGACCCAGATCGGCCGCAACCCTGCGGCTGCGCTCGGCAACATCGCGCCCAATATCGGCAGCGTGGTGGCCATCGAAAAGGACTCGCAGCGCTCTCCCGGCCAGGTGTTTCCCACCTTCGTGGCGCTGAACTCGCCCAGCGGAGTCAGCAACGGTTATTTCCCCGCCGAATATGCGCCGTTCAAGGTCACGCCCTCCAGCGGGGGCGTCACCTACACCACCAATCCCGACGGGCAGACGCGATTCAATACTCGCTGGAACCTGATGCACTCGCTCGACGACCCATTGCGCATCAACTCGCCCGATGGCCAGCCGATGAGCGACTATAACGATTTCTACACGGCCGGCCAGCAGTTGATGTATAACTCCGTGGTCAACGCGGCCTTCGGCTTCGCCACCGCCGATAGCCAGCGTTACGGCAGCACGTCCACCGGCAACGCCTGCCTGGTCGCCGCCCAGATCCTGAAAGCCAACCAGGGCACGCGCTTCATTCAAATCACCTCCAACGACGGCTGGGACATGCACCAGAATATCTACGCCACGGCCAATCTGCCGACCAAGGGCGCGCTGCTCGATAACGCCGTCTCGGCCATGCTGAATGACCTCCAGGCATTTGGATTGCTGAACGAAACCCTGGTGGTGATGGTGGGCGAATTCGGACGAACCGTTGGCCCCTTGACCGCGACGGCCGGACGCGATCATCTGGTGCAGCAGTTCGCCTTCTTCGCCGGCGGCGGAGTGAAAGGCGGAACGATTGTCGGCGCCACCAACGCGAGCGGCGGAGACACCGCCGATTACGGTTGGTCCCAAAACCGCTACGTCTACCCCGAGGATGTGGAAGCCACCATCTATAGCGCCGTTGGAATCGACTGGACCACCGTGAGACACGACGACCCGCTAGGCCGCGGCTTCTCGTATGTGCCGACAACAGACCCAGTGCAATACGCGCCGATCAATGAGCTGTGGGGAGGGTAAGAGTTGTCAGTTGACAGTTGTCAGTCATCAGTCAACAGCTACTACGGCAATTCAGTAGAGCGGACCCCCTGGTCCGCGGCCGACCCCCCGGGCGGCCTTCCCGCCACGACATTTACGGTCCGCCGCAATGTGGGGCGGGATGGCATCCTGCCGCAGATTGCCAATCGGCGCTTGACTCGCGAGCCTCGGCCACTGCTTTGAGGGCAGACCGCCCAAAACGATGGTCTGCCCCACAGAACTACACCTACTCTTCCTTCGCCACCACCACCGTCACTTCCGCCGTCACATCCTTGTGAATCCGCACCGGCACTTTGAACTCACCCAACTGCTTGATCGGTTCATCGAGCTGAATCTTGCGGCGGTCGATGGTGAAGTTCTTGCCGGCCAGAGCGTCGGCAACGTCCTTGGCGGTTACCGAGCCGAAGAGTTGGTCGTTTTCGCCGGCTTTCTGGACGATCGTAACCGAAACCCCGGTGAGCAGCTTGGCCAGATCCTGGGCCTCGCTGTGCAGCTTGACTTCCTTGCGAAGGTGGGCCTGGCGTTCCTGCTCGACGATTTTCTTGTTGGCATCCGTCGCCGTTACGGCCAGGCGTTTGGGCAGGAGGTAATTGCGGGCAAATCCCGGGGCCACTTTCACCACCTCGCCGCGAGCGCCCAACTTATCGATATCTTCTCTGAGAATGACTTCCATATTCGGAATCCTCCTGCCTTACAGCGTCGCCGCAAACGGCAGCAGCGCGATGTTGCGGGCCTTCTTGATGGCGTCGGCCAGGCGCCGCTGGTGGGGCGCGCACACCCCGGAAATGCGCCGCGGAACGATCTTGCCCCGCTCGGCCACGAAGGCGTGCAGCGTTTTGACATCTTTATAATTGATGTCGTCCATTCTTTCGACGCAGAAGCGGCATACCTTCTTGCGCCGGAAGTATTGTTTCTTTTGCGTGGCGACGGCCTTATCGCCGCCGGTGGGCCGCTGGCCCGCGCTACCTGGTCTACCTTTCGATTCCGCCATGATTAGGACTCCTTCGGTAAGCCCGGCATGGCCGGAGCTTCGCTGATCGGTTGGGCCGGGCCGGGTTGGGCCGGGGCAGGCTGCGCCGGCGCATTGGCCGCGGGCGCGGTCGAACCCCGTTTGGCGGCTCGCTTGTCGCGCGCTTTCTTGCGTTTGTCCAGCCTCTTGAGCGTCGTATCGATGCGCACCGTCAGGAACTTGATCACCACGTCCGAAACGCGCAGGCGCCGCTCCAGCTCCTTCACGATTTCCGGGCCGCCCGAGAACTGGAACAGAACGTAGGCGCCTTCCCGGTACTTGTCCACTTTGTAGGCCAGCTTGCGCTTACCCCATTTGTCGATTTTGTCCACCGTCGCCCCGGCTGAAGTCAACTGGGTCCGCAGGGTTTCCACGAACTGATCGACTTCTTCGTCCGGCGCATCCGGTTTCACGATAAACAGCTCTTCGTAAATCCTCATGCTTCCTCTTTATTTAAGCCTGGGGCGCGACGATTGTATTTCGTCATGGCCTTTTCGACGCCCTCGGCGATTATGGATTCCACCGCATCGGCCGCATAGCCGATGAAGTCGTCCAATTCCTTCGTCTGCCCGCGCCGCATCGGCGCCAGCAGATATTCCTTGCCACCCGGCCGCGGATGACCCCCCTGAACTTCGAGCCGAACTCCCAACCGAACCCGGACGAACTCGCTCGTTCCCAAACAGCCGATGATGGATTTCATGCCGTTGTGTCCCGCGGCCGAACCCTTCGGCTTGATCTTGAGCGCCAGCCAATCCAGATCCAGCTCGTCGTAAACCACCACCAGGCGATCCAGCCGGATGGCGTGCTTCTCCATCAGCGGCGCGAGCGAAACGCCGCTCAGATTCATATACGCTTGCGGCTTGGCCAGCATCACCGCATGGCCGCCGATCTCGCCCACACCGGCCAGTGCCTTGGAATCCTTGCGCGTGACGCGAATGCCATGCCGTTCCGCCAGCCGGTCCACGGTGAGAAAACCCACGTTGTGCGGCGTAAGAGCGTACTCCTCGCCGGGGTTTCCCAGGCCGGCAACCAGGAACATACGGGGCTATTTCTTCTTGCCCTTGTCGCCTTTTTCCTCGGCCGGGGCGGCTTCTTCCTTCTTGCCCTTCTTGATCACCTCGGGCTCCGTGCCCGCGGCGGGTGTGGCTTCGGCCCCGGCAACCGGTGCGGCTTCGGCCGGCACTTCCTCGGCGCGCAGAGCCACGATGTGCGCAATCACCGTCTCGGGAGAGCTGATCAGCTTGACCGAACCGGAAAGCGCCACGTCGCTCGATCGCTTGCTCTGCCCGATCATAAGTTCCCCCACGTCCACCGTGAAGGATTCCGGAATATCGTCCGGCAGGCACTCGATTTCAATCGCGCGGGTAATGATTTCAAGCAAACCGCCCTGCACTTTCACGCCCTTGGGCTCGCCGGTAGTGTGCACAGGCACGGTGACGCGGATGCGGCGTGTCAGGTCGATGCGCTTCAGGTCCGCGTGCAGCAGATGGCCCTTGAGCGGATCGACTTGCTGGTCCACCAACATCACCGGCGTGGTTTCCCCGCCGGCGATGGACAGGGTGAAAATGGTGTTGAAACCGGTCGAGCTGCGCACGATCTTCAGAAGCTCGCGCGGATTCACCGCGATGCTGACCGGATCCTTGAAAGCGCCGTAAACCACAGCCGGAATCTGCCCGGCGCGGCGCGTACGGCGCGCTTCGTTCTTACCGCGCGAGGCACGCACCTCGGCGCTGACGGTAATCTCTTTTCTCACTCGATCCTCTTCCTGCGGAGGCGAAGTCCGTTGGCCGCGGCAGAACAAAAGCCCCGGTTACCGTGGGTTCGTAAAACTCCGCGTTCTTAAAGCTCTTAGCGGTCAGCAATCAGCGGTCAGCTTTCAGCCGTCAGCCAAAACCAAGCTGAAAGCTGAAAGCTGATCGCTGAAAGCTCCTAAATAAACAACACACTCACCGAAGTCTCCTCGTGTATCGATTTGATCGCCTCCGCAAGCAAAGGCGCCACCGACAACGATTTGATCTTCTCCGAAGCTTGCCCCTCTTTCGAGAGGGGAATCGAATTCGTAAAAACCACTTCCTGTAAGTCGGACTCCTCGATCCGGGCCACTGCCGGACCGGACAAAACGGCGTGCGTAGCACAGGCCGAAACACCCGATGCGCCACTCCGCATCAAGGCTTCGGCCCCTTTCACCAGCGTGCCCGCGGTATCGATCAAATCGTCCACCAGCAGGCAATGCCGGCCCCTGACGTCGCCCACCACGTTCATCACTTCGGTGACGTTGGCTTCCTCCCGCCGCTTGTCGATAATCGCCAGCGGCGCGCTCAATCTCTTGGCAAACGCCCGCGCGCGCTCCACGCCGCCCGCGTCCGGCGACACCACCGTCCAATCCGCCGACATGCTGCTGCGGTAATACTCGATCATCACCGGCGACGCAAACAGATGATCCACCGGAATATCGAAAAAACCCTGGATCTGCGCCGCGTGCAAATCGAGCGTCAGCACCCGGCTGGCGCCGGCGGTTTCGAGCACTGCCGCCACCAGGCGGGCCGAAATCGGAACCCGCGGCTTGTCCTTCCGGTCCTGCCGGGCATAACCGTAATAAGGCAGCACCGCCGTGATGCGTTCCGCCGAGGCGCGCTTCAGCGCGTCCATCATCAGCAGAAGCTCCATCAGGTTGCGCTCCACCGGGGCACACGTGGGCTGAATCACGAAAACATCCGCGCCGCGCACGTTTTCATTGATCTGCAGGCGGATTTCGCCGTCGGCGAACTGGCGCACGTCGGCGGCGCCCATCTCAATTCCAAGGTGAGCGCAAATTTCCTGGGCCAAAGCCGGATGGGCTGTGCCCGTGAAAATCTCGATGCGGTCGTGCATCATGGCATGTATCGGCTTCGGGGCGGCCATATCTTACCAGACAAATGTCCCTCCAGTGCCCGCCACCAAAGGGACCGGTAGCGCGCCCTGGTTACCAACGAGATGCGAACTGCGTTTTCCTTTCCAAAGGTTCGAAGGGCGGACGCCGCCAACGCAGCCGAGGAGAACAAACCGTACACCGCGGAACCGCTGCCGGTCATCATGGCTTGAACCGCTCCACACTTCGCCAAGCGCCGCTTCAGCTCCGCCAGCGCCTTATGCTGTTTGAGGACCACCGTTTCAAAGTCGTTAACACCGGTCCCCAAGCCAGCCACTTCCCACACTTGCGACTGGAAACTAACTATTTTATTTTGTGCGGATTCACTTGTCAATCGGGGGCTCAACGCGCGGTAGGCGCCGGCGGTCGAAACGTGGATCCCCGGAGCCACCAGCACCCCCGTCATCGGCCGGCCATCGGGAAGCGGGAAAAGTTCAGTCCCGCGTCCGATCCCCGCCGCGCGGCCTCCCAAAAGAAAAAAAGGCACATCGCTGCCCAGTTGCTCCGCCAGGGCGAGCAGCGTCTCCAGGGTGAGACGGCAGCCGGCCAGAACCGGCAACGCCAGCAACACCGCCGCGGCGTCGCTCGATCCCCCGCCCAAACCCGCTCCCAGAGGAATTCGCTTGCCTAGCCGGATTTCGAGCGCTCCGGAAACCTGGCCCGCTTCCAGCACCAGGCGCGCCGCCCGCGGCGCCAGGTTGTCCGGTATGGCGAGCGGATCGGCCAGATCGATCCTGGTACCGCGGCCGGGGGTGAATGCGAGGTCGATGGTGTCGGCCAGGGATACGGTCTGAAAAATCGTGCGCAGCTCGTGATAGCCGTCCGGCCGTAGCCCGAGCACCCGCAGGTCGAGATTGATTTTCGCCAGCGCGCGCACCCGCGCCCGGCGCGTCGCGCTCATTTGTCGTATTGAAGCAGCGAGAATAGCTCGTAGCCGGCCAGCTTTCTTCGGCCGCCCAGGAAGGTCAGCTCGATTACGAAAGCCAGCCCGGCCACCGTGCCGCCCAGTTGTTCCACCAGGCGCGTCGCGGCCGCGGCCGTGCCTCCCGTAGCCAGCAGATCGTCCACAATCAAAACCCGATCGCCGGCCCCGATCGCGTCGCGATGCACTTCCAGCGTGTCGGTTCCATATTCCAGATCGTAGCTGACCGAGCACACCTCCGCGGGTAGCTTCCCGTGTTTGCGCACCGGCACAAAGCCCGCGCCCAGGGCATACGCCAAGGCGGGCGCGAAGATGAATCCTCGCGCTTCTATGCCCAGCACCAGGTCGATGTGGGCCCCGCCATAATGCGCTTTGAGTCCGTCGATGACCGCCCGAAAACCCTCCGGCGCCTTGATCAAGGTCGTGATGTCGTAAAACAGGATTCCGGGTTTTGGGAAGTCCGGCACTTCCCGCAGCAGCTTCTTTAATTCATCCATGGAGCGAACCGTAATTGTCACACGCCGACCGGCGCGGCATCAATAGGTGGCGCCGCCAGCACATTCTCTCCCATCCGCGCTAGAATCGAAATATCGCAAGTTCCGCACCCGAAACAACTTTGCGATCACATCCCAAATGGCAACCGCGACCGACACGCGTGCTCAGGAATTTCGCGACCGGCTGGCCAGCCGCGTGCTCGTGGCCGATGGCGCCATGGGCACCATGCTCTATTCGCGCGGCGTCTTTATCCATCGCTGCTTCGACGAGCTCAACCTCTCCGCCCCGGACATGGTGCGTCAGATCCACGCCGAATACGTCAAAGCCGGCGCCGAGATTCTGGAGACCAATACCTTTGGGGCCAACCGGGTCCGGCTGGCGGCGTTTGGCCTGGCGGAAAAGCTGGCCGATATCAACCGCGCGGGCGTGCGCCTGGCGCGTGAGGCGTCGCATGATGGCGCATACGTCGCTGGCGCCATCGGTCCGCTGGGGGTGCGCATCGAACCGCTCGGTCCCACCTCCTTCGCCGAAGCGCGGCAAGCCTTCCGCGAACAGGCCGACGCTCTCCTCGATGCCGGCGTGGACCTGTTGATTCTGGAAACCTTCGGCAATCTCGACGAACTGCGCGAAGCCGTATGGGCCGCGCGGGAAGCCGCCGGCCCGGATTTTGCCATTATCGCCCAGGTCACCATCGACGACTTCGGCCATCTGCCGGGCGGCGCCGATCCGGAAAGTTTCACCCGCGTCATGGATTCCTGGCCGGTCGATGCCATCGGGTTGAACTGTTCCGTGGGTCCCAAGGCCACCCTCGAAACCGTCGAGCGCATGCTGGGCTTTACCCGGAAGCCGGTCAGCGCCATGCCCAATGCCGGCTTGCCCATGCGAGTCGAAGGGCGCAATATTTATCTCTGCTCCCCGGAATACATGGCGCAATACGCGCGCCGCATGCTGTGGGCGGGAGTTCGCATCGTGGGCGGCTGCTGCGGCACCACTCCCGAGCACATCAAAATGATCCGGGCCGAGGCCCGTTCCTTACAGCCCGGGCACAAGCGGCTGGCCGCAACCGTGGACGAGCCCGAAATGCGCTCGCAGTCGTTGCCGCCGGTTCCCATGGAACGGAAATCCAAGCTCGGCGCAAAACTCGCCCAGGGCAAATTTGTCGCCTTCGTGGAGATTCTGCCGCCGCGCGGTGTGGATGCCTCGCGCGAAATCGCCGGCGCGCGGCTCTGCGCCGAGCGCGGTATCGACGCCATCAACGTTCCCGACGGCCCGCGCGCCAGCGCCCGCATGTCGGCCCAGGTCGCCTGCCAGCTCATCCAGCAGCACGCCGGCATTGAGGCGGTGAATCATTTCTGCTGTCGCGACCGCAACATCCTCGGCATTCAATCCGAGCTCATCGGCGCGCATACCGTGGGCATTCGCAACCTGATCTGCATTACCGGCGATCCGCCTCGCATGGGCACGTACCCCGATGCCACCGCGGTTTTCGACGTGGATTCCATCGGGCTGGTCAATATCGTGCGCAATCTCAATCACGGCCTGGATATCGGAGGCAATCCCATCGGTTCCGAGACCGCTTTGCTGATCGGGGTGGGCGTCAACCCCGGCGCGGTCAACTTGGACGAAGAAATCCGCCGCTTCGAATGGAAGCTCGAAGCCGGCGCCGAATACGTCGTCACCCAGCCCGTATTCGACCTCAACCTGCTCGAACAGTTCCTGAAACGTATCGCCCCTGCCAAAATACCGGTGGTGTGCGGGGTTTGGCCGCTCACCAGTTATCGCAACGCCGAGTTTATGGTGAACGAGCTGCGCGTTCCCGTTCCCGAAGAGTTCATGGAGCGCATGCGCCGCGTGGATAACGCCGAATTGGCGCGGCAGGAGG
>JBEKYD010000035.1:0-35680 GCA_049511335.1 Bryobacteraceae bacterium
AAGCTGGCCGCCAGGGTGGCCGCGGCCAGTTCCCTGGTAATCGCCCTCGGCAAGCAGGCCTTCTACACCCAGATCGATCTCGACCAGCCGAAAGCCTACGCTTACGCCAAGGAAGTGATGTCGATGAACGCGCTCGCCGCCGACGCGCAGGAAGGCATGACCGCGTTTCTCGACAAGCGCTCGCCGGCCTGGGCGGGCAAATGAGGCGCGGCCATGCGAACCAGTGTGTTCTTCCTGGCATTTGCGGCCGCGATGGCGCAGACGCCTGTGTCTGTGCCGGCGGCCGATGGCGCCCGGCACAGACGGTGAGACTGTGGAAGGCTGGTACAGGCTGGACTCGGCTTCAGGGCGTCCGCCCCACAATCGGCGATGGGATAAAATCGTCTTCCGCGGTGTAGTTGGAACGGTCGTTGCCGGGTCTTGGTAGGTTATGGTGCGCTTGCGCCGATTGCCGGCGAACGGCGGCATTACCCTCAGATGAAAACTCTCACTTCCGGCCCCTCGACGTACCAGCCCGAAAAGCCGGCGCGCGCTCGGCACGGAGCCGTACCGGCTGCGTTCTGCGCGGCACTGCTCGTGCTGCAGCCCGTCGTGTTCTTTTGGCACGTGCTGGTCAATCCGCGATGGCATATTCCCTACGATATCGAGGGCTTTCATTTACCGTTGATCGCCTATGTGGCGCAGTGCGTGCGAAACGGAGTGGCGCCGCTGTGGGACCCGTACGTGATGTGCGGGATGCCGATTCACGCCGATCTTCAGGCGCAAGTGTTCTACCCTTTCACCTGGCTGGCGATTCTGGCAGGCAATCTGAGCCAGGGGCGCAACCTCTTCTATTGGGTGGAGACGTTGGTTCCGCTGCACATGATTCTGGCCGGCCTGTTCGCGTTCTGGTTGCTGCGCCGGATGGGGCTCGGCAGGCCGGCGGCGCTGATGGGCGCGAGCGTGTACCAGTTGGGCGGCTACTTTGCATCGCAAGCGCAGCACCTCTGCGCGATTTCGACCGGAGCGTGGCTGCCGCTTGCGATTCTTTGCGCCTGGGAGCTGCGGCTGCGGGTGAAGTGGCGCTGGGTAGCGGTGCTGGCGCTGACAATGGCGATGGCGATTCTTTCGGGATTCGCGGCGACCGCTGTCATCGTTGGCGTGGCCGTGCTGTTTTTCATGGGCGCGCTGTTTGTCACGCGGGAGGCGGACTGGCGCATGATTCCGGGGGTGGGGCTGGGTTGCCTCGCGGGCGCGGCCATTGCGGCGGTGGAGTTGGTGCCCCTGTGGACGCTTACCAATAGCAGCATCGCCTCGCTGCGGGCCGATTGGTACCTGTTTGGGGGCGGTCTGCCGCTGGCTTCGCTGGTCTCGCTGGTGCTGCCGGACTACTTCCACATCTTCGAGTTTCCCTCGCTGTACCGGGCGCCCTACCAGTTCACGTTTCTTTACACTTATTGCGGGATCGCGACGGTGATTTTGTTGGCGGCGGCATTGTTTGTGCGCCAGGCCCGGGCGATTGTGTTCCTGGCGCTGACCGTTATCAGCGCGGTTTGGATGCTGGGCGAGAACACGCCGGTTTACCGCTCGATTTTTCCGCACCTTCCGCGGCTGCTGCGCGGGGCGTTGTATCCGGAATATGCGCTGATGGCGTTTTGTTTTTTCGCCGCCATCACGGCGGCGGTGGTGTTGGACCGGATGGGGCGCCGCTGGCCGGTGCTTCTGTGGTGTGTGGCGCTCTTTACGTCGTATGACCTGATTCACACTGGCGCGGATCGGCCCATGAATTCCGCGCGGGGAAGTTATCGGGGGATGGACTACCAGGCTACCGATAACAAACTCGCGGAAAAGCTGCGCAGCCTGGCGGAGCGGTCTTATCCCCCCTCGCGCACCGACTACATGGACATCCGGTATTCGCAAGGAATCTTCGGTCCGGGAATGATTCGCGTTCCCACGCCGGACAGCAACAGTCCTTTCCTGCTGCTGCGTTCGTGGCATGTAAGGGAGTTATTCTCGACGGGTCATCCGTGGGCGCGGGAATATGCCGTAAGCCGGCTTGGGTCGCCCCTACTGCGGATGCTCAACGTCGCCGCGCTGGTGGGCGCCAATCCCATTCCGCAAGAGGAAGCGGCGCGTGCGGGCCTGACCATGGTCGACACCGTGGACCCCTACCGGATTTACGGCACCGCGCACCCCTTACCGCGATTCTTTCTGGCGCCGCGGTTGCGGCGATCGAGCGGCGCCGCGGAGACGTTGCGGCTGTTATCCGCAGACTCGTTCGATCCGGCGCAGGAAGCGATTGTGGAGGGCATCCCACGGGACCGCGACGGGCTGGGAGCCGCGGAAGTGAAAGTGAATGCGTACGGGCCGAACCGGATTCAACTGACGGTTCGGCTCGATCGTCCAGGGTATCTCGCTAGTTCGGAGACGATGTATCCGGGATGGGAAGCGACGGTCAACGGCGCGCCGCAGCCGCTGCTCATGACCAACGGCGCATTTCGCGGCCTGGCGCTGCCGGCGGGGTCGAGCCGGATCGCGATGGAGTATCGGCCGCGATCGTTGTTCTACGCGCTGGCAATCAGCCTTTTCGCGCTGATGGGGACGCTCGTGGCCGGGTGGAGGGCGGACCCGCGGCCACACGCCCTGCTCGCGCCCTGCCGGGAAGCCGTGCAGAACATGGGGCACGGGCTTCGGCTGCGGCCGGCGCGTTTGGCGGCGGCGATTGCGGCGCGCCGGGGGGCGCTCGCTTCGGTGGGGATGGTTCTGGTGGCCATTGGAACCTTTTATTGGAAGGTTCTTCTGACCAGCCAGTTTTCGCTGCTGACGGATGCCGAGGCAGTGAACCGTTCTTACAGCCGGCTCCAGTTCTGGGTGTTCAGCGTGCGGCATTTGACGCTTCCGCTGTGGGACCCCTATGCGATGGGCGGCCAGATTGCGTCGGGCGCGTTTTACCCGTTGCACCTCTTGCTCGCGCTGGCGCCTCTCGGCGCCGATGGGATGCTCTCGCCGCGGCTCTATCATTTGTGGTTCGTGTTCGCCCATGTTCTCGGCGCCTGCTTTCTGTTTGCGCTGGTACGGGAGCTCGGGCTCGAACGCTTTTCCGCCCTGGTGGCGGCGATCTGCTTTTCGGTAGGCGGCTTTCTGGGCAGAACGAGCGGTTTGGACCTGCTTGAGAGCGGCATCTGGCTGCCGCTCGTTTTTCTGCTGCTTCTGCGGGCGCTGCGCTCCGAAGACGCGTTGGCGGCGGCGCGCGAGGCGGCGTTATGCGGGGTGGCACTGGGAATTTCGACGTTGGCCGGCGGCACGGACATGGCGGTGCTGCAGGTGCTGGTGGTAATCTCGGCCGCGATTGTAGGGTCGAAATCGGCGGCGCGCGCGGCGCTAGCGATCGTCGTCGCGGGATCGGTGGGACTTGCGGCGGGAGCGGTTCAATGGCTGCCGGCGTGGGCATATGGGCAGCGAAGCGGAAGCGCGGGCGGGGAGCTATGGCCTCAGGGAATCTTGACCCTGCTGATGCCGGAAGCCTTCCATGGCGCTTTGGGCGCGGGCGAGGTGGTCAGCCCTTACTTCGGGGTGTTGCCGCTGCTACTGGCGATCGTTGGGGTCTGGAAGAATTGGCGCAACGCTTGGGTGCGTTATCTGTGCGTACTTGCGGCGGCGGGATTCCTGGTTTCGCTGGGCTCGCGCTCGCTTTTTTACGGGATTCCCGGCGCGCTGCTGGGCGGGCTTTGGTGCCAGGTGTCCAGCCACGGGCTCTACCTGGTGGGTTTTTCCGGAGCGATTTTGGCAGCGTTCGGAGCCTCGACCGTGACTGCCGGCGGCTTCTCCGCGGAAGATTGGCGGCAGGTAAGCCGCGTTTTTCAGGCCCTGCTCTTACTGAGCGGCGTGGCGCTCGTCTGGCTGGCGGTTCAGCCCAATTCCGTAGTCAATTCCGGAATGGCGTTTTCGGCGATGACGCTCGCGGCCACCTATGGCATCTTCCGCTGGGTGACCCGGACGGGCGCTAGCGCGCGCGTTCGTTGTGGCGCCATGCTGGTGCTGATTCTGTTCGACCTGAACGGTTTCGAAAGCCTGCTGAAAAATCGGCAGGAGGCGGATCGGGCCGGGGCCAACCAATTGGACCGCTTGTTGAGCCTGCGCGGCGTGGCGCAATTCCTCCATTGGCAGCACGACCCCGTGCGCGCGGAAACCGCTCCCGGCGTGCCGAACCTCGGCGATGCGTTTCGCGTGGAAATCGATGGCCGCAGCGGCGCCGTTTCGCCCGATCTGCGCAACATGGCCTACCGGGTGACACCGGCCAGCGCCAGCGAGCCCGGCGCGATTTACACCGACCCGTTCTGGAAGATCTACCAAAACCCGTTCGCTTATCCACGGGCCTGGATGGTGCATCAAGTCGTGTATGAACATTCGCGGGAAGGCCAGTTGGCGCGTTTGAGGAGCGCCGGGTTCGAACCCCGCAAGACTGCGGCACTGGATGGCTGGGCGAATATAGAGTCTGCGGCGTCGAGCCCATCCGAGTGGATTACGTGGCACAGCGCGGCGGGCGGGCGGCTGGAGTTAGAAGTAGACGCCAAACGCGCGGGACTGCTGGTGCTGAGTGAGAGATTCAATAACGGATGGAGCGCCAGCGTGGATGGCAGCTCGGCGCGGTTATTACGCGCGGACGGAGAACTCCAGGCGATCATGCTGCCCAGGGGCAACCACCAAGTGGTCATAAAGTTCCGGCCGTGGCTGTTCTACTTGGGGGCGTTGTTCACGCTGGCAGGACTGGCGGCGCCGGTGATTCTTAAGTCGTGGCGCGGGCTGTCAGCCTGCTGAGCCGAGATTCTTCTCGGCTTTCTCCGGAGATTTCTTCTGGTGAGGAGCCACTAACGGGTCATGAAACCTCAACGAATGCTGAAGATTATCCGTGGTCAAGCGCGGCAGGAAAAGCCGAGATGAATCTCGGCTCAGCAGGCCTGACGGCCCGCGCCACGACTTAGCGTCTCGCGCGCGGAGACGGCTATCCTGGCGGCTTCGCGGGCATCGTTGGCCAAGGCGGTCAAGTGGCCCATCTTGCGCCTTCGCCGCGGCTCCAGCTTGCCATAGAGGTGTAACTTCACATCGGGGTGGCTGCAGGCGGCAGGCCAATCGGGCTCGCCTTCGGACCAGAGATCGCCCAGCAGATTCGCCATGGCGGCCGGCGAAAGTTGACGCGTCGACCCTAGCGGCAGGCCGCAGACCGCGCGCAGTTGCTGCTCGAACTGGCTGGTGACGCAGGCGTCGACGCTGAAATGGCCGGAATTGTGCGGCCGCGGCGCGAGCTCATTCACCAGCAGGCGTCCGCTCCGGGTGAGAAAGAATTCGACGCAGAGCACACCCACCACGCCGAGGGTTTCGAGCACGGTGCGGGCGATCTCGATCGCCTCCTTGGTCACCTCCTCGGTCACCCCGGCGGATTGCGGCGCGGGCGCGATGGTGACGTCCAGAATGTGGTCGCGATGGCGGTTTTCGACCAAGCCGTAATGCGCGAAATCGCCGTGAGTGGAGCGGGCCGCCACCAGCGAAAGCTCGCATTCGAAATCCACGAAGGCTTCGAGCACGGCGTCGTTGCGGCCGATTTCGTCCCAGGCGGCGCCGGCGGCGTCGGCGGAGCGAATCGGCGCCTGCCCCTTGCCGTCATAGCCGAAAGCGGCGGTTTTCAGCACCGCGGGGCAACCGATTTCGCTCACGGCATGCGCCAGATCGGCCGCCGAGCGCACCACTCGAAACGGCGCCACCGGAATCGCCGCGCTTTGGAGAAACGTCTTTTCGCGGATGCGCTGCTGGGTGGTATGGAGAATGCTGCCGGCGGGGCGCACGGGCACCAGTTCGGAAACCGCTTCGGCGGTGGGCGCGGGCACGTTTTCGAATTCGAAGGTGACGGCGGCGACGCCCTTGGCGAAGGTGCGCACGGCATCCAGGTCTTCGTAGGGGGCGGCGACCTCGAGGTCCGATACCTGTCCGGTGGGGGTGTCGAATTCCGGCGAGAAGGTATGGACGCGATAGCCCATGCGGCGCGCCGCGATGGCAAACATGCGCCCCAACTGGCCGCTCCCCAGCACGCCGATAATAGCGCCGGGGAGAATCGGATTCATAGCGTGTCCTGCCGCACGCGTTCGGTTTGCTCCTGGCGAAACTGGCGCAGCTTTTCGCGCAGGGCAGGGCGGCTATTGGCCAGGATCGCAATGGCGAGCAGCGCGGCGTTCGTCGCTCCGGCTTTGCCGATGGCGAGCGTTCCGACCGGAATGCCGCCGGGCATTTGGACGATCGACAGCAGCGAATCCATTCCCTTCAGCGCGTGGCTTTCCACCGGAACGCCCAACACCGGGAGCAGAGTTTGCGCCGCCACCATGCCGGGCAGATGCGCCGCGCCTCCCGCGCCGGCGACGATCACTTCCAGGCCGCGTTCGGCGGCGGTGGAAGCGTATTCCGCCGCCCACGCGGGCGTGCGATGGGCGGAAACGATGCGGCATTCGTGGGGCACTTCGAAGCGCGCCAGCATCTCCGCCGCATGGCGCATGGTTTCCCAGTCGGACTTACTGCCCATGACCACGCCGACCAGGGGCAGGGCCTGTTCCTCTTTGTTCTCCATAGGGGGTCGATTGTCTCTCTTCTAGGAATACCATTTTGGGTTTTCGGAGGACGCATCCCCGGCGGTGCTACCATTGCTAGTTCGCGGAACCTCCAAACACTTTGCGCGTTGTCCACGTAAAATGGCGGGACGTTGGTCCGTTGGCCGCCGCATGTCTGTTCTTTCTGTTGGCCGGGCAGGCCTTCCTACCGCTACTCGGCGTGGAGGATGACGAGTCGCTTTTCGGCGGTCCTTGGTTTTCGCCGCTGGCCGCGATTTATCATTACCACTTTCTCCGCTGGCACCCACCGATCATGCTCATGAGCTATCTGGGCTGCCTCAAAACCTGGATCTATGCGCCCATATTCCACTCGTTCGGAACCGGCGTGTGGACCGTGCGCGAGCCCATGCTGCTGGCAGGCGCGGGCAGTCTCTGTGCGTTTTACTTCCTGTTGCGCCGCGCGGCCGGTCGGCGCGCCGCTGTGGTGGGAACGGTCTTGCTGGCGGCGGACGCGTGTTACTTGCTCACCACCTGCTTCGATTGGGGACCAGTGGCGCTGCAACATCTGCTGATCGTGACGGGGATGCTGCTCGCGCTGCGCTTTGCGCAAGACGGAGGCGTGGGGTGGCTGGCGGCGGCGTGTTTCCTGTTCGGCCTCGTTTTATGGGACAAAGCCCTGGCGGTGTGGATGATTTCCGGCGTGGGCGTGGCGGCTCTGGCGGTTTACCCCCGCCGGGTGATCCAGGCGATGCGGCCGCGCGTGCTTCCGGTGGCGGCCGGGGCCCTGGTGTTAGGCGCGCTGCCGCTGATTCTCTATAACATGCACATGCGCCTCGATACCCTTCGCGGCAACGCGCGCCGCGACGTTTCCGAGTTGCCGAATAAGGCGCAGACGCTGGTGAGCACGTTGAACGGAAGCGCGCTGTTCGGCTATCTGAACGCGGAAGATTGGGAAACGCCGAGTCCGCACGCGGTCTCGGGCGCGCTGGAATCCGCAGCCGCGAGCATCGCCAACGCGGCCGGGGACCCTCGGAAAGATTGGATGGCTTGGGGCCTGGCGCTGGCCGTGCTGATCACGCCTTTCGCGGGCGCCGCGGCGATTCGGGCCAACGCTTTTGCGCTGATCGCGATGCTGGTGGCGTGGTTCGAGATGGCGACCACCAAAGGCGCCGGCGGCAGCGCGCATCACTCGATCCTGCTTTGGCCCTTGCCGGAATGGGTGATCGCCGTCGCTCTAGCCGGCGCGTCGCGGCGGTTTGGAAGGAAAGGTTTAGCGGCGCTGGCGGTTTTGACTGCGATTCTGGCCGGTTCCGAGCTACTCACCTTGGACGAATATTACGTCATGATGGCGCGCAATGGCGGCTCGGAAAGCTGGACCGACGCCATCTACGCGTTGCAGGGTTACCTTGCCGCGCCGCACGGCGCGGACAACCAACCCTGGCAGAGGATTTACTGCGTGGATTGGGGCGCCATCGATATCTTGCGGCTGCTCTCCGCCGGCCGCCTGCCGCTGCGGTACGGAGGCCTTCCCAATACCGAGCCCGAAGGGACCGAAGCCGGCCGCAAAGAATTGCGCCAGATGATCTCCGGGAGCGGCCACGTATTTATCACCCACGCGCCGGGACTCGTGTACGAACCCGCGGCCGGGCAAAAGCTGGAGGAGGTCGCCGCCGGCATCGGCTATTCGAGGAAGTTGGTTGCCTCGGTGAGAGATTCGTTTGGGCGGCGAATGTTTGAGGTCTATACGTTTGTTCCGGATGGAGCGCGGCAGCAGGCGCAGCCCGGAATCGCGGTACCCCGCTAGCACCCTCCTGCTAGAATAGTGCCGTGGCCCCGAAGGTCCCGAATGGGGAGTTGTCGCGAGCGGACGTACGGCGCAAGTTCGGCATCACCGAGCGGCAATTGCAAAGCTGGGAACGACAGGATCTGATCCCTTCCGCCAAGCACTATTCCTTTTCCGACCTCATCGCCATCCAGACCCTGATCAAGCTGCGGGAAAACCGCATCCAGGCGCGCCAGATCGGGCGCGCTTTGCAATCGCTGCGCTCGAAGCTCAGCGACATCAAGCAGCCCCTCAGCGAGCTGCGCATCTCTTCGGACGGCAAACGCATCGCGGTGCAATTGGCGGGGCAAAAAATGGAAGCCCTGACCGGCCAGATTCTGTTCGATTTCGAAGCCTCGCAGGTAGGCGAAGTCACCAGCCTGCCGGCCGCGAAAATCAGCTCCAGCCGCCTTTCGGATTCCGAATACTGGTTCCAGCACGGCCTGGAGCTGGAGGAAACCGGCGCGCCGGTGGAAGACGCCATCGAAGCCTACCGCCAGGCCATTGACTTGAATCCCGAAGCCGCCGGGGCCCTGGTCAATCTCGGCACCATTTACTACCGCATGCGCAAATACCCGGAGGCGGAAGCCTTTTACCGCGACGCGGTGGAAGCGGACCAGAACTACCCGCTGGCGCAATTCAATCTGGGCAATCTGTACGATGAGCTGGGCCGCACCGACGAAGCCTTCGTGCGTTACCGCAGAGCGCTGGCGCTCAACCCCGATTACGCCGACGCGCACTTCAACCTGGCACTATTGTGCGAACGCATCGGCGACAACCTGAGGGCCGTGCATCACTGGAAGCTCTACCTTAAGCTGGACCGCGCCGGCGAGTGGGCCGATATCGCCCGCCGCCAACTGGAGCGCCTGCGGCAGGAAACCGTGATTCAGTCGAAGTGAGGGCGGGCGCAAAGTCTAATCGCCAAGTAATGCCGCAAGCCGCCGTTCGACCTCGGAGGAAACCTTCTCGGCTATTTGGATACCTTGCATTGCCTCGGCGCGCTCGGGCTCGTAGGGAACTCCCGGGTATCGAAATCGCCAGGCATATTGCGTGAGGTTGTCCGCTGCGGCGACAACGGAGTCAAGCGCGGCGTCAATGCTCACGCAATCGGGACTCAAATCGCCCAGATCATGTGTCTTTCGGAAGGACTTCTGGTGAAAAGTCAAGAACGCTTTCAGCGCCTTTTCGGCCGCTTGCTGGCAATGAAACAGAGCCTCGGAGTATAAACCACCGCCGTTCAGAAGTCTTGCTGCGCGTAGGTCGCTCCTCGCACGGTCTAGCCAGCCACGCGTTTCCTCAAGCCGCAGCCGATCGGGCGTCATACAACAATTTGCCTTCCCGGACGACTGTCGCCGGCAACGAGGCGCGTACGTGTTCGGCTCGGGCGTCAAAGTCCGTACGGCGCCAGGGAATCACGTCTTTCGGATAACCCATGCCGCGCAGCAAGCTGTAGACGGCTCCGCTCCGGAGCAGCCCGTCCGGAGTTCCATCCGGAACAACCACGCAGAAATCCAGGTCGCTGTCGACGCTCGCGTCAGCGCGGGCCGCGGAGCCGAACAGATAGATGCGTTCCGGTTGATAATATTCGACCAGCCGCCGCGTGATCTCGGCAATGGATTCGTCTCGCGTCATCGTTCTCCTATTATGCGGCAAGAGCGGCGCCCTCAGCCTGCCGGTCACGCCGCATAGATCAGCCGGGCCTCGGCCAGAACGCCGGGCCTGACGAGCGGCTTCAGCGCGGGTTTGACGGCCAGGTCTACGCGACGGCCGAGCAGGGCCGTGAGCTCGCGAGTCATCGCTGAAACTCCCAGCAGCCCTGGGCGCGCCTCTGGCAGGAAATCGACCAAAAAATCGAAATCGCTGTCCGGCTGCATTTCGCCCCGCGCCGCCGAACCGAACAGAGACAATTCTCTGACCTGGTGGCGCCGGCAGATGTCGGCGATCTCAGCCTCCGGCAGCTCAATTCCTGTGGCGAGGGTCATCTGGCTTCCTCGGCTCTATTATCCGCCACCGTGAAGCTGGCGGAGGTCCAAAGCCGGCGCTTTCTCCTCCGTATCGCCCGGCCCTGTGCGGCGCGAAGGCGTGAACGAATCACTGCCGCAAACACATGCCATCGAGCACACGATCGAGAATCCGCGCCGCATCCGCGTCGGCATCTCGATACGAGGCCGTCTCTCCAAGCTGCCCTAAGAAGCGCCAATACTTGCCGGCTGCGGTTCGCCCCCGTGCATCGACGATCCTGCGATTGTCCACGGTGAAGACCGTTTCGTGGTATTCCACCGAGGACCACACATCCTGGTCCATCGGATCTCCCAATGACCACATCGCGCCGCTCCCATGCACGATCCCGACCCGCCCTTTTGGCGTGTCGATGTAGTAACTTCTGGTCTGATAGTCGACGTCCGGGGCGTGGTCAGCGACTTCCACCTCGCGGAGCAACGGCAAACAGAACCGGCGCCCCCAGCTTCCGATCGACGCGCACATCGCATTGTTCGGGCACCCCGCCGGCCCGCCGTGACTGACCGCCTGCTCCAGGACAACCCGCACTTCGCTTGCGCTCGCCGTCCGCAGGTAATAGCTGTTGTAACCAGGTTTTCGAAAAACCACCGCGGGCGCTCTGGTGTCGAATTGAAACTTGCCATCCGCACCAGCTTCATACCACCCGAATCCCCTGTGATCGACGCGAAACCCCACCAAAGGCTTGCCGCTCGTGTCCACCACGACACCGGAAATCGTCCGCGCTACCGGCAGCATCAGATCGCGCTTCGTTTGGCCGTGGATCAACCCCGCCGCCAAGAGCCCAATCGCCGCCAGCTTTTGCACGGAGAGATTGTACCGCCCGGCACCCGCGGGGCAAACGCTTGCCTCAAAACGCAAACCTGATCTGCGATTCCAACCTTCTATTGTTGGCGTTCTCGTAAAATCCCTCACCGTTCGGGCTGCTGGCAATCTGGTTTGCGAAACCGAATAGCGGCGAGGTGATGTCGCCCACGATCGGCCCTGGGTTGGTGTGGTTCAGCAGATTCCGGATGGAAAGGCCAAAGGTCAGATTGAAGCGGTGGCTCGTCGACGGCGTCCCAATGATGCCACCCAGCCCGCGTCCCGTTGCCAGGCCGGCCACGTTGCCGCCCGCGGAGCCTCCGCCTTGCCCCGCGCTTGCGTTCCCACGCTCTCTGCCGAAACCGATCGTCTTGGCGATCCGCAGATTCACGTTGATCTGCCCCGGCCCGCGCCCGTAATTACGCGGCACCAGCGCCTCGCCGGCCGAAGGATTGGGATCTAGCCAGCCATAAGAGGTCTCGATCGCGCCGGGATGGTTCGGTGAAGCCGCAAAGCCCGGCCGCGCGTTGAACAGCGTGGTGCCGTATAAATCGCTCCCCGCCGTGATGTCGAACGGCGCTCCCGTTTGTGCTACCACGAACGGGCTGATGCGGATGTTCCACTTCAAGTTGATCGATCCGCCGATGGTGAACCGGTGCCGCACATCCGTGGCTGCCGGCCCGTACTCTCCGGCGTAGCTGTACGGGTTGGCGGGGAACGTGCCGACGCCATCGGTATTGCTTAGCGCCCGGTTCAGCACGCAAAAACCGAAAAGCGAGAACCCCGCGTTCAGCTTGGCATTCGCGTTGGCGATCAACTGGTTTTGGTTATACAGTCCAGACGATTCCATCAGAAAGACCGGTCCCGGGTGACCCATCGGAAACACCCCGCTGCCTGCCACGCTTGGATTGTAAGTGCCCGGCAGGGGCGAGTTGATATCCTCGGAGCGCAGTTCATGCAGCCCATGCGAGTTGGTGTAAGTTACCGCCAGTGTCGTATGTCCCGGTAACTGCCGCTCCAAGGTTACCGCCGATTGCAAAATATAAGGCGCGCGCATCCGGTTGCCGATCTCTCCGATCACCTGGGTCGACTGGTACCCGGCCAGCGCGGAGAGCGGCGGAATATCGGGAAAGAAAGCCGGGTTCGTCACCACGTATTGCTGTTGCACGATGCCGTTCATGCGGTCGGCGGTGAGCGTATCGGCAAGCGGAAAGCGGTCGTAGAACATGCCGAAACCCGCTCGCAGAACCGTTTTACCCGCCCCGCCCCCAGGGTGCCCGCCCGGCGCCCATGCCACCGCCGCGCGCGGTGCGATGTCCCGCCAATCGTGGATATTGGTCTGCGCTTCGTAACGCAGCCCCAGATCGAGCGTCAGGTTGGGCCGCGCCCGCCACTCGTCGCCCGCGAACAGGCCCGCATCCATCTGGTGAACCGCCAATTCCGGCGTGCCGGCGCTCATGCTGAACTGGGTCGCGCCACCGCCCAATGCCTGAATCTGCGCGGCCGTATATCCGAGTTGCTGGAACAACAGCGTGCGCCGGTAGCGCTCGATGGAACTGATGGGCGCAAGCTCCGTCTGCCCGGAAGCGTCCGTCACCGGCTGGTCTTGCGCGTTCCACACCGGCTCCAGCGCCCCGCCGCCGAACGTGAACGTGCCGTTGAAGTTCTGCAGCGAAACGCTGTCGTCCGTCTGCCCGCGCAGCCTTACACCGAACCGCCAGGAATGCCTGCCGCGCGCCATCGAAGTGTAGTTTTGCAGCTCGTAGCTGTTTTGCGCGTCGAAGGTTCGCCCGGTGGTGGCGCCGCCGCCGTTAAAGGATCCGAGCACCTGAATCTCCGCGTCCGGACTGTTGGCGATCTGCCGGGTGGCGCTGCGGTAGAACTGAAAGCGCGTCTCGTTCACGCTCGACCCCAGCAGCATGGTGTCGGCTGCCTGCACCGTCTGGTTGGTGAACTGCATGTGGTATCCGCGCGTCGAAAGATCCAATCCGCCAATGCCGCTATTCTGCACGTTGGAATGCGTGACGCCATAGCGAAACATCAGGGTGTGTTTCTCCGTAAGCTGGTCGTCCACCCGCGGGCTGACGCGGGTGTATCGTCCCGGCACGGTCAGTGCGCCCGCAAACGGAGTCACCGCCAGTGTCTGGGGATTTACCGTCAGCCCATTGCTGATGGTTCCGTTGTCCACCATATTGCGCTGCGCATCCACCGTGAACGAGGCGTGGCGCGCCAGCGGTCCGCCGCCGCCGCCCTCGATTTCGTTCAGCAGAAACGGGGCTTTTTCCGGCGCATAGGGATTCCGCGTATTCCAGAATTGGTCGGCAAAATTGTAATTCACCGTCCCGCGAAACTTGTCCATGCCCGGCTTGGTGAAGATTTCGATCTTGCCGTAGCCGAGCTTGTCGTATTCCGGCGAAAACGGATTCTGGTTGATGCGAATTTCGCGGATGGATTCCTTGGAGGGAAGATCGCCGCCGCTAAATCCGTCCACGAAGATGGTCCCGCCATTCGGTCCCGCCGAAGGCCCGGCCAGCGCCTGCAGATCGGCCGCCAGGTCGTCCGGGTCGTCCGATAACGCGTCCAGGTCGGCGCCCCTCAGAACCAGCGCGCTAGCGTTGCTGGTGGAGTCCGTAGCGAGCGACGGCGTGGCGCTGTCTTCCACCGTGATCTTCTCCAGTTTGGCAGCCACGCGGAGCGCCAGGTTCAGTCTCTGAGATCCCGCTTTCAGCTCGATCCGTACCGGTTGCGGCTGCGCCAGGCCCGGCGCGGATGCTTCGATGGTGTACACACCCGGTAACAAACCGGTGAACGCGTAAGCCCCGGTGGTATCGGCAACCGTCGCCTGCTTCATGCCGGCCGCGTCCGTAACCGTCACGCGAGCGGCCGGAACCACCGCGCCGCTCTCGTCGGTAATCTGCCCGTAAATCGCAGCCGTCTGCGCCCAAGCCGAAGCCGCTAAGAGAAATGATAGAGACAGCGAGTAAATCCACGTCATCGTCGGCCAAACACTCCAGGCTACCGTTCCAAACTGAGGAACTGCTGAACTGCAATCTGAATCTGACTCTCCCTCCGCGTAAACCGATAGAATGAAAGATCCGGCAAGTCCGGTCCTCAATAATGACAGATCGCAAACTGCAAGTGATTCCGCTCGGCGGGTTGGGCGAATTCGGCATGAACATGACCGCTTTTCGCTATGGCGACGATATTCTCATCGTCGATTGCGGCATGATGTTCCCGGAAGCCGAGCTGCTGGGCGTCGACCTGGTAATGCCCGACCTTACCTTTCTCAAGGAGCATCAGGAGCACATTCTGGCGCTGGTCCTCACCCACGGCCACGAAGACCACATCGGCGCCGTGCCCTATTTCCTGGGCGAAATCGACGTGCCCGTCTACGGCACCGATTTCACCCTGGCTCTGGTGGACCGCCGCATGGAGGAGTACGAGCTCGCCCGCGAGCCTCGCATGATCCCGGTCAAGCCCAAGGATATCGTCGAGATCGGGCCGTTCAAGGTCGAATTCATCAACGTCACCCATTCCATCGTGAGCGCCGTGGCTCTGGCCATCACCACCCCCTTGGGGGTGATCCTCCACACGGGCGACTTCAAGGTGGACCCCACGCCCACCGATAACGAGCTGTTCGACCTGCATACCCTGGCCGAATACGGCAAGCGCGGCGTGCTTTTGCTGCTGTCGGATTCGACCAATGCCGACCGCCCCGGCTACACCGAAAGCGAGCGCGCCGTACGCCCGCGCATGGAAGAAGTCTTCAGCCGCGCCGAAAAGCGTGTGGTGGTGGCTTGCTTCAGCTCGTCCATTCACCGCGTGCAGCTTGTGCTCGACCTGGCGCAGGAAAACCGGCGGAGAGTGGCGATCGTGGGCCGCAGCATGGTTACGGTCACCGAAATCGCCCACTCGCTCGGCCTGCTGACGATCCCCGACGGCGTTCTGCTGCGCCCGCAAGACGTGGCGGATTTGCCGCCGGAGAAGGTCGTCGTGCTGATCTCCGGCACGCAAGGCGAGCCCATGTCGGCGCTCTCGCGCGTCTCGGTGGATAACCATAAGCACATTTCGGTGGACCCGGGCGACGCCGTGGTGCTGAGCGCACGCATCATTCCCGGCAACGAAAAAGCCATCTTCCGCATGATCGACCACATGTCGCGGCGAGGGGCCGACGTCCTGTACGGCACTATGAATCCGCCGCTGCACGTTTCCGGGCACGGCAGCGTGGAAGAAATGAAACTGGTGCTGAACCTGGTGCGGCCGCGCTACTTCATGCCGATTCACGGCGAGTTCCGGCAGCTTTCGAAACACGCCAAGCTGTCCAATCATTTGCGCGGCATGGGCCTCGAGGAGACGTTTGTGATGGAGTCCGGCGAGGTGCTCGAGATCGATCATCACGGCGCGCGCAAGGCCGGCAAGGTGCCGGTCGGGCGGGTATGCATCGATTCCGGATCGGTGGACGACGTGGTGCAGGAAATGGTGATTCGCGACCGGCGCCACCTGTCCGAAGACGGTATCGTGCTGCCGATCATCGCCATCAACCGCCAGACCGGGCGCATGGAAAACATGCCGGAGATCGTCAGCCGCGGATTTGCCCTGGCCGAGGACGGCTCCGAGTTCGTGAACACGGCGCGCCAGGTAGTGGTGAAAACCCTGGAGGGATCGAACCGGGAAGAAAAGGCCGATTGGGGCGTCATGAAGGAGAAGATCCGCGCCGACCTGAAGCGCTACATTCTGAAAGAAACTTCGCGCCGGCCGCTGATCCTGCCGGTGATCCTGGAGATTTGATTGGGAGACATCCCCGGTCAGTACCTGGAAGACGCGTCCGGCTACCGCGGCCACGCCGACCGGCTGATCGTGGCCGAGGACGAAGCGGCGGTTGCCTCCGCGCTACGCGAAGCGGCGGCGGCGCGCGTGCCGGTCACCATCGCCGGCGCCGGAACGGGCATTACCGGAGCGCGCGTGCCGTTCGGCGGCTGGGTGCTCTCGCTCGAAAAGCTCAATCGCATCGAAATTGGACAAGGCGAAGCCACCGTGGGCGCCGGCGCGCTGCTCGCCGATCTGCATGCAGCGGCGCAGCGTAGCGGCCAATTTTATCCGCCCGATCCCACTGAAACCTCGGCCTCTTTGGGAGGCACCATCGCCACCAACGCTTCCGGCTCTCGCAGCTTTCGTTTCGGTTCCACGCGGCGCTGGCTGCGGGCGCTGCGCGTGGTGCTGGCAGACGGTACCGTGCGCGAATTCGAGCGCGGTCAGGCGGTGGATTTCGACCCCGGCACGATCCCGCTCGCGGACGTGACTAAAAACACCGCCGGCTATCTGCTGCGGCCCGGAATGGATTGGGTGGATTTGTTGGCGGGATCGGACGGAACCCTGGGCGCGGTCACCTCGGCTCGGGTGGGCCTTTTGCCCGTGCCGCCGGCGCTGCTGGGTGGCGTGATCTTTTTTGCCGGCGACGCCAGCGCGCTTGACGCGGTGGACGCGTGGCGCGCCGTCCCACGCTTGCGCATGCTGGAATACTTCGATCGCCCTTCGCTCGACCTGTTGCGCAGCCGCTTCGCGGAAATTCCGCAGCAAGCCGCGGCCGCGCTGTTGATCGAACAGGACCTCGATTCGGAGGAAGATTCCGAAATCGACGCCTGGCTCGAGCGCGTGGAAACCGCCGGCGCCTTTGGGGAAGAAAGCTGGTTTGCACTGGCCGCCGCCGATCGCGAGCGGTTCCGCAAGTTCCGGCACGCCCTGCCGGAGTTGGTGAACGACACCGTGCGCCGCTCCGGCGCGCTCAAGATGAATACCGATTACGCCGTGCCGCTGGCGCGCAATCGCGAGATGCTGGCCTATTATCGCCGACGCCTGGAGGAAGAATTCCCCGGCCGTTACGTGATCTTCGGACACATCGGCGACGCCCACGTGCACATCAATCTGTTTTCCGAGCCGGCCAATCCAGCGCACGCTAGCGATCTGCTGGTGGAGTTCGCGCGCCAGGCCGTGTCGCTCAGCGGAACGGTAAGCGCGGAACACGGCCTGGGAAAGCGCAAAGCGCGCCTGCTCGAGCTGCAGTATACGCCGGAGCAGATCGAAGCCATGCGCGCCGTAAAGCGGCGCCTGGACCCGCTGGGGATCCTAGGCCAGGGGACCCTGTTCGCCCTTTCCGGGAAACCCGGTTAGAATCGTCTGTTGGCTTGGCGGAGTTCTTGCGCGCCCGGCCTCCGCGCCCATGTCCGGCGGTGACAGGAAACCTCGGCAAGCTGGGGCGGAAGCGGTGACTATTTCGCCACCAACCATCGAGGTGAGAATGCCTAACTACGTCGGAGCGATCGATCAAGGGACCACCAGCACGCGGTTTATCGTGTTCGACCGCTCCGGCCGGATCGTGAGCGTGGCTCAAAAAGAGCATGAGCAGATCTATCCCAAGCCCGGCTGGGTGGAGCACGACGCGGAAGAAATCTGGCGCCGCACCGAAGAGGTGATTGGCGAAGCCATGGCTGCCGCCGGCCTGTCGCGCACCGATCTGGCCGCCATCGGCATCACCAACCAGCGCGAAACCACCGTGGTGTGGAACCGCAAAACCGGCAAGCCCGTCCACAACGCCATCGTCTGGCAAGACACGCGCGTGGCCCCTACCGTGGCCGAATATGCCGCCCACGGCGGCCAGGACCGCTATCGCGCGCGCACCGGCCTTCCGCTGGCGACTTATTTTAGCGGTCTCAAACTGCGTTGGATTCTGGAGAATGTTCCCGGCGTGCGCCGCCAGGCCGAGAGCGGGGAGCTGCTGTTCGGCAATATCGACACGTTTCTGATCTGGAAGCTCACCGGCGGAGTTCACGTCACCGACGTCACCAATGCCAGCCGCACCCAGCTCATGAACCTGGAGACGCTCGATTGGGATTCCGCCATTCTGGAAGATTTCGGCATCCCCGCCGCCATGCTGCCGAAAATTGTTTCCAGCTCCGAAATCTACGGTCACGCGTCTCTCGCGGCCATCGGCGGAGTACCCGTGGCGGGCGACCTTGGCGATCAGCAGGCGGCGCTGGTCGGGCAGGTCTGCTTCACCCCCGGTGCGGCCAAAAACACCTATGGCACCGGTTGTTTCCTGCTGCTCAATACCGGCGAACGGCCTGTCCAATCCACCAGCGGCCTGGTGACTACCCTGGGTTATCGATTCGGCTCCGCTCCGGCGGTCTACGCGCTCGAAGGCAGCATCGCCATTACCGGCGCGCTGGTGCAGTGGGTCCGCGACAACCTGGGCCTTATCGAAAAGAGCTCCGATATCGAAAGCCTAGCCCAAACCGTGTCCGATAACGGCGGCATTTATTTCGTGCCCGCATTCTCCGGTCTTTATGCGCCGTATTGGAAAGATAGCGCGCGCGGCGTGATTGCCGGCCTCACGCGATACGTCAATAAAGGGCACCTTGCGCGCGCCGTGCTCGAAGCCACCGCTTACCAGGTTCGTGAAGTGGTGGAGGCGATGCAGCGCGATTCCGGCTCGGCTCTCGAAGTCCTGCGCGTGGATGGCGGCATGGTTCGAAACGATCTGCTCATGCAGTTCCAGTCCGATATCCTCGATCGCCCGGTGGTGCGCCCGGTGGTGCAAGAGACTACCGCGCTCGGCGCCTCTTACGCCGCCGGTCTGGCCGTGGGCTTCTTCGAGAGCCCGGAAGAGCTGGTGCATCACTGGGCTGCCGACCGCCGCTGGAATCCCGCCATGGACGAAGCCCGGCGCGAGCATCTCTATCGCTTCTGGAAAAAAGCGGTGACCCGGTCGTTCGATTGGGAGGAGTGAAGTTATCAGTTGTCAGTAATCAGTTTTCAGTAACCAGTGATGCGCAGCGTCCGGAACTGACAACTGAAAACTGAAAACTGATAACTTTCTTACGAGGCCTTGAAAATAATGTCTGCACCTGTCATCGGCGAGTTCATGGGGACGATGGTTCTGATTCTGCTGGGCGATGGCGTAGTGGCCGGCGTGCTGCTGCGAAAATCCAAGGCCGAGAATGCCGGATGGCTGGCCATCACCGCCGGTTGGGGATTTGCCGTGCTTTGCGGCATCTTCACGGCCATTGCCTGCGGCAGCCCCGACGCCCATATCAACCCGGCCGTCACGCTGGGTCTGGCCATCGCCACCGGCAATTACTCCAAGCTGCCCGGCTACATCCCCGCGCAGGTAGCGGGCGCATTCGCCGGCGCTGTGTTGGTCTGGCTCGCGTATTGGGCTCACTGGCCGGAAACCTCCGAGCCAGAGTTTAAGCGCGGTATCTTCTGCACCATCCCAGCCATCCGCCGCTTGGTTCCGAACCTGATGACCGAAATCATCGGTACCGCCGCGTTGATCTGTGTGGGGCTGACTTTCGGCTCCAAAGCGGTTTCTAAAACCGGTCTGCCGGCCGGATACAGCCCGTTTCTCTGGGGCTTGCTGGTGTGGGGCATCGGCCTGTCCCTGGGCGGTCCAACCGGCTATGCCATCAACCCCGCCCGCGACCTCGGACCGCGTCTGGCCCATGCCATCCTGCCCATTCCAGGCAAAGGCGGTTCCGATTGGAGCTATGCCCTCGTACCCATCCTGGGACCGTTCGTAGGCGCCGGTATCGCCGCCGCGTTTCTGAAGGCGTTCGCGCTGGTGTGAAGAAGCCAGCGGCGCTTCTTCCTCTGACGCAATGGTGATACATTGGAAATACGGGGTGTGCGCATGGTAAAAAAGCTGACCAAGCATGGAAACAGTCTGGCTCTCGTGATCGACCGCCCGATTCTCGAGCTGCTCAAGATCGATCCCGAAACGCCGCTCGAAATCAGCACCGACGGTAAGCAACTGATTGTCATGCCCGCGAAGCCTTCCCCGCGCCGGAAGAAATTCGAAGCCGCTCAGCAGTGGGCGCACAAGCGATACGGTAAGGCCTTCCGGAGGCTCGCCGAGTGAAGCGTCGGGTCCGGACCTGATGGAGCCCGTGTTTCTGTCGCTCGATGAAGTCCTGGAAATCCACGAGCAACAGATTGAGTTGTACGGCGGATCGGCAGGACTTCGCGATGCCGCCGGACTCGAATTCGCGGTCGCCACGCCGGCGGCGACTTTCGGAGGCGAATACCTGCACACGTCTATTCCCGCGATGGCAGCGGCGTACCTATTCCATCTCTGCCAGAACCACGCTTTTATTGACGGCAATAAGCGGGTAGGCGCAAACGCCGCGATCACATTCCTGCTGATCAATGGCTGGGAGCCAACCTTCGACGAAGACGAACTGGTGGATCTAGTCTTGGCTGTAGCCTCGAGCCGCCTCGCAAAACCTGAGCTGTTGGCCGTCTTCGAATCCCGCTGCCGGCCGCGTGAAAACGAGTAGCTCCCGGCTCTTTCCCTTTCTCGATAGACAATGCTATCATCGCCTCAAGTGAGGGACTCATGACGACACGCCGGATCTTGCTCGCGACTCTGGTCTGCGCCGCCGCAGCCCTGGGTCAGGACTTCAAACTTGGTTCAAAGGTAAACAATTTCTCCGTCCAGGATCTGACGGGTAACCCACTCAGCTTTTCTCAGCTTAAGGGCGACGTATCGGTGGTGATCTTCATCTCCGTGCAGTGCCCCGTTTCCAACGCCTACAACGAACGCATGAAGGCCCTTTACGCAGACTACACTCCCAAGGGCGTTCATTTTCTGTTCCTCAACGCCAACAGCACGGAACCCGCCTCCGCCGTAGCGCAGCATGCCGCCGAGCATTCTTTCCAGTTCCCGGTCTACAAGGATGCTTCCAACGTCGTGGCCGACCGGTTCGGCGCGCAAGCTACCCCGGAGGTATTTGTAATCGATCGCACCGGCACAATCCTCTATCACGGCTCCATCGACGACTCGCAAAATCCCGACCGGATTCAAAACCAATGGCTCCGCAAAGCCTTGGATGCGGTGCTCGCCAGCCAACCGGTTGAAAAACCCGAAACCAAGGCCTTCGGCTGCACCATCAAACGCGTGAAGAAATCGTGAAAGCCCGATCCAGGTTCGCCATGGCCGCCGCGCTGCTCGTCTCGGCTCTGTCGGCAGCGGCGCCCGGTCTATTGCCGCTCGATGAAACCCGCTTCAACCGGATTGTCGACGAAAACAAGGGCAAAGTGGTCCTGTTCGATTTCTGGGCTACCTGGTGCGATCCGTGCCGCGCGGAACTGCCCGAGCTGGTGAAACTCGAGCGGAAGTTGCGCGCTCGCGGCCTGGTGCTAGTCACGGTTTCGGCCGACGAGCCGGAGCAGGAATCCGCCGCTTTAAAGTTCCTCGAAGACAACGCCGTGCCAATGCCGGCATACATCAAGCACGTGAACAACGACGAGGCGTTCATCAACTCCATCGACCGCCAGTGGAGCGGCGCTCTGCCGGCCGTCTTCATCTACGACCGCGACAGCCGCCGCTCAGCGTCTTTCTTCGGCGAAACTGAGGTTTCCGACATCGAGAAGGCAGTGGAGAAAGCGCTCTGACCCTCTAGAAAGTTGGGGGCACGGTGCGCTATGATGCTGGTAGCGGGAACCGGGGTGGCACCCCGGCCCCGCACGGCGTCTACCGCTTGCCCTTACGGGACCAAACGATCAACGCCGTAAGCCGGCCGAAAACTGACCGGAACTTTACCAGCAGAAGGACCATAGGCTGGATCCTCCTTTCCAGCTTCGTGTGGAAGGCCCGGACCCAACTCCGGGCTTTCCCGTTTTGAAGCTCCCGTTGGCTTCTCCCGGAAACCCGCCCAATCCACCGTCCACCGGAAATGAAGTAGTGGCAGCGTCAGGGCAAAATTCGCACGAAATGGTACCCTAATCGTTGCGCTCAGCCGCTGGCTGGCATAGAGTAGCCAATTAGAGGCACGATGGCATTTTGTACGAATTGCGGCGCCACCATAAACGGCGCCTTCTGCACCCAGTGCGGCCGCCCGGCAGGGGCCGCTGCACCCCCACCTCCCGCCGCGCCGCCGGCGCCTCCCGTGGCTGCCTACCAGCCGCCGCCCATGGGCCAACCTCCGCTCCCGCCCGTCGCGGCGCCCGGCCAGCGCAGGACCAGCCCGATGGTTTGGGTGTTGGTAATCGTTCTCGGCTTATTCGTGCTGGGCGGAGCGACAATCGCCGGGTTGAGCTTTTTTGTCGTTCACAAGGTGAGACAGGCCGGGATCGACCCCGATCTGATGCGGCGCAACCCCGGCCTGGCGATCTCCAGGATGGTGGCCGCCGTCAACCCCGACATTCAAGTGCTGAATACAGACGATAGCGCCGGCACCATCACCGTGCGCGACAGGAGAACCGGCAAAGTCACCACCTTGACTTTCGATCAGGCCAGAAACGGCAGGTTCAGCGTCACCGCGCAGGACGACCAGGGGAAGAACGCGACCCTGGAATTCGGCGGTTCGGCCAAGGGCATCCCAGACTGGGTGCCGTCCTATCCCGGCGGTTCCGCGCCTCAGGGCACCTACTCGGTTTCCGCCGAAAATGGTAAGGTTGGCGGCAATTTCACCTTCACTACCACCGACTCCCCGGACCGTGTGCTGACCTTTTATCGGGACAAATGCAAGGAACTCGGGCTCAGGACCACCAATATCTCAAGTCCCGCCGGCGGTTCGGTCATCGGCAGGGACGATGCCGACAGGCGCACATTGACGGTGTTTGTGGGGAACGGCTCCCCCACCGGCGTCAACGTGACCTACGGCGCGAAATAGCGGCGCCGCTCTTAGCCGTGGCCGAGATACATCAGCCATCCCAGGCCGAAGAGCGCCACCATGAAGCAGGCGAAGGTGTAAATGCCGTATTCGAAGCGCTCGCGGTCGTTTCGCTTGGTCACCACGCCGAGCACGATGCTCACGCACAGGGAGAAGAGAAACGACGCTTCGAAATGCGAGAGATTCATCTTCGGCATCAGTCTTTCCTCCCGGCCGCGATTTCAAACGCATCCACCATCGCCAGAATGTTGAGCAAGCCGGCCGTAACCAGAAATTTGGTCCCGTAATCGTGCACCGCGCCGGCCATGTCGGGCTGGCTATAACCCAGCCAGGCGCTCAGCAGGTACAGAATGCCGGCACAGGCATCGCCGATGAATCCGCCCACGTTGATGAGGACGGTCAACAAATCGCCCGTTTGGGGTTGGAACATGCTGCCACGCATCATCAAGCCGGACAAGAACATGAGGGCGATGGTGACTCCCAAAAGGGCGCCGCGGCCCGGCCGCTTGAGCAAAAAATGGCCGCCGCCGGGCACCAGCCAGCCTAATGCCACCGCTGGCAGCCACGACCCCACCGGCGGCAGCGCCTGTCGTTGTTCCTTTGTTTGAGCCATACTGTGCTTTTCTGAGTTTACCAGTTTGGGAGCGGACCTTTCCGGCCGGGCCTTCGCTTTCCGGCCGCGCTTTTCTAACACGCGATGACGATCTCATTACCGTAGTTGTAAAAGGGGAGCGTGGCTCCCGCCGTCAACAGGGTTGCCATGCGGGCAATCTGGCATGCTCACCTGCGCGAGCAGGGAAACTCCGCCAAGCTGCGGACCAGGCCAGAATCCTCGCGACAGGGGTTAGAGCCGGTGCTCCGAATTTGGTAAAATGGCATTAATCGATGGGAAAAACTATCGCTCAATGCCAATATGAACTCACGACTTACCCTCGATAAGGCTGGCCGGATCGTCATTCCCAAGCCGCTGCGAGATGAACTGCATCTGGAGGCGGGGGACACGCTGGAAATGGAGAGTTCCGGGGAACGGATCACGTTGCGCCCAATCCGTGGCACTGGGCCGCTCACCAAGGAGCACGGCGTTTGGGTATTTCGTACCGGGCAGCCACTGCCGGCTTCGGCAACGGATGAGATGCTGCAACGAATCCGCGAGGAGCGCGACTTGGCCAACCTCGGCAAGGCGGAATGAGGGCCTTTTTCGATACGTCGGTGCTGGTGCCCGTATTCTATGGAGACCACATCCACCATCGGGCCAGCCTGGAGCTGTTCATTCAGTTCGACAAATCGTCGGGTTGCTGTGGAGCGCACAGCCTGGCGGAGGTTTACTCCACGCTGACCCGAATGCCGGGCAGGCATCGGATCAGCGGGGAGCAGGCCATCCTGTTCATCGGAAACATACGGGAGCGACTTTCGATCGTGGCGCTGGACGGCGACGAATATGCCGAAGCGCTCGAAGCCTCGGCTGCCCTGGGCATCGTAGGCGGCGGGATCTACGACGCCATACTGGCGCACTGCGCGATCAAAGCTCGAGCGGAGGCGATCTATAGTTGGAACGGCCGCCACTATGCGCAATGCGGACCGGAAGTGACGCGGCGGCTGCGGTCGCCTTGAAGGAGAGCGCAGGGCCCCTTGGTAAGGAGGGTATAATCGGAGTTGGCAGGCGAGGGCAGCCGTGGCTTTGAAGACCAGAAAAAAGCAAGTCGAGGCACCGGTGATTCACCGGCCGCGCAAGGCCAGGTTCCAGGCACACCTTGCACCTGCGGAAGATAGCACCGTTCGTTTACTCAAAGAAGAATTGCAGCTTACGAGCGATACCGACTTCCTGTCCGACGCCGTGGCTCTGTTTCGATGGGCCGTGTCGGAAAGGAAGCTGGGACACCGGATCGTGAGCGAGAGCGCAAGTGGGGAACGCAAGGTGCTCGTCTTTCCTCGGCTGGAGCGTGTAGCTCCGGATATTGTCCTGCCACGCATCGAAATCAAATGGACCGAGCGCGAACTGGAAAGTCTTGCCGAGCTCGCATCGGCCGCCGAAGCGAGTCCCCCGACGGAGGCCTTGGTTCGGGCCCTCCGGGGTTGAATGGCCATCGTTATTCGCCGCCTCGAAGACCGCGACGAAGTGGAAAATTTCGATTGCGGTGACGAGGCCCTCAACAATTACCTCAGGCGCCATGCGTGGACCAATCAGGAGAAGATCTCCATCGGCGTGAGCTACGTGGCTATCGATGAAAGTGCTCCGCGAACGGTTCTCGGCTACTTCACCATGGCAATGGCGAGCGTGCCGCGCGATGCATTCCCGAAGAAATATGTCCGCGGGTTCCCGCCCTACGATTTGCCACTGATCCTGCTGGCGCGACTCGCCGTGGACCGGCGGTTCGCCGGCCGTGGGCTCGGGCACGCCCTGATTTCAGAGGCGTTCCGCATCAGCCTTCGCGTGGCCGACCAGGTGGGTTGCCGCTGTATCGTAACGGATGCCTATCGGGACCGAATCAATTGGTACGCGCGGTACGGCTTTGTGCCGATTGCGGGCGCCTCGGAGTCCAGAAACATCCGCTGGGGCCCGGTCATCTGCGGACAGTCCGTGCGGCGCTGCGACGTTAGTTGGAACGGCCGAACTATGCGCAATGCGGACCGGAAGTGACGCGGCGCTTTGCGGACGCCTTGAAGGGAAGCGGGAGGGATGGAAGTCCGGCAAGTCATTGACGATCTGCGGTTTTCGCTCGACAACATCATTGCGGAAGATGAGCTACTTGGGGTCATCGCCGACCGGCTGACCGCTCTGAGGCAGTCGTTTTCGTCTCACCGGTCCCTTTTTGCTCCAAGCGATATCGAGTTTTTGAAGGGCCTGAACGTGATCTCCGATCATCTGCGGGCATTCATCGAGTTGAAAGAGGAGCTGCCCAATGTGGGCTCCCTTAACGAATATAACGACATAATGGGCCGACTCACTCGCACTAGAGCGGCACTTGCCTGCTTTCCTGTAGCAAAGAGGGTTGCGAAGGAGATCAGGGAGCTAAATGAAAGGTTACCAGCCATTCGGGAGCAAGCCGAAACGCAACAACAGTTCCGGAATAACGCGCGGATCCTCGATTTGGAGCGGAACCCCCGCCGTTGTCCGCGCAATCACCCGATGGTGATTAGAAACGGGAGGCAGGGCTATTTCTGGGGGTGCAGCCGGTACCCCTTCTGTCAGGAGACAGCGCAACTCACTCCCGAACAGAACGATCTCCTGACCTCGTAGCGAAGCTGTCAGGTTCCACTGGCCCTTTCGTTTTCTCTGTTTGGTGTTGGCAGCCCACGCACGCTGGCGCCGATTGCCAATCGGCGCGCAGGTTGCCAACCTGCCCCACCTCTTGAAGGCAGGATGCGAAATCAGAGCGGATCGCAGTTGTGGCATGCGGTGACAGACGCAACCGTGCCGATGGTGGCGCCGAGCTGGCGGAGTTCTTCTAGCGCTTTGGCGGAGCCTGCGGCGGTCAGGTGCGCGATGGCGTCTTCCACTACCGTCACCGGCTTATCGGTGCCTAACAATCCGCGCGCGGCGTTGAGGACGCAGACTTCGGTTACTACGCCGTAGACTATGTAGCCGTCAACGTCGAGGTGGGCGAGCAGCGGGCCAATGGTTTCGGTGTCGAACACGTTCACGGATTGCTTTTCGAGGACAACCTGCGGCGCGCCGGAGATGGAATAGCTGCCTGCGCGGTTCGGCACCACCACGCGCCGCTCCAACAACGTGGCTTCGGGTTTGTGCTGGCCCAGCGTGCCGGCAATGCAATGCGGCGGCCAGGAGGCAAATTCCGGGTCATGTTCGGAGTGCGCATCGGCGGTGGAGACGAGCGCGAAGCCGCGGCCGGCGGCAAACCGATTGAGACGGGCGACGGCGGAAATGATGTGCTCCGCGCGGGGCACGTAGAGAGCGCCGGAGGGCAGCAGGAAATCGAATTGGGTATCGATATCGAAGAAGGCGAGTTTCATAAAACACAATTAGCCACGGATGAACACGGAACACGGATAAACGCTGGTTCGTTTTCAGCAGGGTTTGTCATAGGCTCGAAATCCCGAGCGCCCCGATAAGTCGGGGCGCGGCAGGCACGAGTGCCCGCGCCACACAATTTCACCATCCCACCAAATTCCGGTGGGTGCGCTCGATCAGGTCGCGGAGCTCGCGGCTGTAGATTACCGGCCAAGGTTCGGCTACTTCCAGCTCGCGCAGCGCGGGCGGCAGCTTGGCAATGGAGGTGGCGGCGCGGGTGCGCGCCTCGACTAGCGTGGCCAGCGGTTCCACTAAGCGGCCTTGCAGGATCACGGGGCGCAGTAGGGCTTCGCCGCGGCCGCATTCGCCGGAGCGGGCGATCACGTCGCGAGCCTCGTCGCGGAAGACTTGTTTGGCGCCGGGCACGGATTTCTTATCTTCGCTGTACTTGGCGGTGAAGCGCTTGATGCCGCCAATTTCGAGCTCGACCAGCTTATAAGTAGCCGAGAGAGACGGGCAATCGGCGGAAGTGGAGAGTTGCGTGCCGACGCCGAACACATCGACGGGGGTGCCGGAGCGTACCAGATCGCGGATGCGGAACTCATCCAGATCGCCGCTCACTACGATCTTGGTATCGGCGAGGCCGGCTCGATCGAGAATGGCGCGAACCTGGGGCGCGGTGACCTTATAATCGCCGCTATCCAGCCGGACCCCGAGTAGGGGCTTTCCGAGAGCCGCGGCGTGGCGGGCGCCTTCGAGCGAATCGTAAGTATCGATGAGCTGAATGGTGGCGTCGCCCATCAGCTTCTGCAGGCGGCGGAAGGATTCCTGTTCGCAGGCGAACGACATGACCCAGGAATGCGCGGCGGTGCCGGAAACCGGAATGCCGTAGCGGAAGCCGGCCTCGGTGTTGCTGGTGGCCGAGCATCCTCCGATGTATGCCGCGCGCGCGCCGAGCACGCCGGCCTGCGGGGTGTGGGCGCGGCGGGTGCCGAATTCCAGCACCTCGCGGCCTTCGGCGGCGGCTACGCAGCGGGCGGCCTTGGTGGCAATCAAGGTTGGGAAACTCGCGGCCGAAAGCAGAAAGGTCTCGGCCATTTGCGCTTCGAGGATCGGGGCGCGAACCGTCATCATGGGCTCGCCGGCAAAGAGCACCGTACCCTCAGGGACGGAAAACAGATCGCCGCTAAAACGAAGGCTGCGCAAATGGTCGAAAAATGCCGGAGAGACGGAACGGAACTGCGGCAGCGATTTGAGGTAGGCGATTTCCTCTTCCGAAAAGCTCAGGTTTAGCAGGTAGTCCACTACCTGCGGCAGGCCGGCCGCGATTACGAAGTTGCGGTTGGGCGGCAAACGCCGGACGGCACATTCGAAGGTGGCAACCTCGGCGGATTTGCCGGCTTCGAAATAGCCGGCGGCCATGGTGAGCTCGTAAAGATCGGTGAGGAGAGCGTACATGGGAGCAGTGATCAGTTGACAGTCATCGGTTGTCAGTTTGCGGCGACCGCTCCCTGACGGTCGCGGCTCGGTTACTTCTTTTTCGCGGGCGGGGCTTCTTTTACGTCTCTGGCAGCTTTTTCCAAGTCGTCCACCGCCGATGCATCTAACTGGTAGATGCTGGGATCGCCCTCGCGTTGCGCGAAATAGTCGTCTCCTTTGCGGCTAATGGCGACTTTCTCGTTGCGTTTGCCCTGGTTCGAGATTACGGTGGCTTCAAAGACCGGCTCTCCGCCATCGGCGGTGGCGAACTTACTGGCGGTCAGGTCGCGGAGCTTATCGATCAGGGTCTGTACGGTGGCGTTGTCCATTTTCTTGTTGTTGTTGGACACCCAGTCGTCGCCGGCCTTGGTGAAGGATGCGGTCTTGATGTCCACCTTGCTGGGGTCGCTGAAGCCGAAATCGAAGAGCTTCTTGCTGCGGTAATCTTCGGGGTTCTTGTTGAGCGCCTCGCCTACGTCCGTGGTGGTCTTATAGGCGCCCTCGAGGGCCGAGCTTTTGGCGTAATAGTTGTTGTCCTTATCCTTGCGGACTTCGAGCGTCTGGGTGCCCGAGGCGGTGGTGACGGTGGCGGTCGCGACCGGCGTGGCGGCGGCGAACTTGGGGGCGAGGTCCTCGGGCTTGGCGGTGGCGTCCGTCTTAGTTGCGTCCATCTTGGCGTCTTTGAGCTTGCCGATCAGCGTATCCACCTGGCCGGTGTCCGCGCGCATGGGATTAGGTTTGACGATCTGCCACTCGTTTTGCCCGTTCTTGCCGAATTCCACGCTGCCGCCCTTGGCTTTCAGCTCCACCCGGGTCAGCTTGTCGGTATCGAAGCTGAGCAGGTGCTTGTCGCGCAGGTCGTCGGCTTTCTTATCCAGGCTGGTTTTGACGAAGGTGGCGATGGTGTAGACATGCGCATCGCTGGCCACTTTCGCGTAGGTGCCGGAGTTATTGGGAGTATCGTCACCGACCAGAAGATCCACGGATTTGCCGTCTTTTTTGGCGATGCGAACGCTGAGCAACGGGTTGGCCAAACCGTAGGCGCTCAGATCGGTGGCTTTGTCCTCGATGGTCTTATCGGCGTTGATGCTGGCCACGGTGGTGATGAGGCTCGAAGCGGCGTCGACGTCGGCCGGCAGCGGTTTGGGCTGGGTGAGCACGTACTTGGTGGGGGCTTCGCGCTTGAGCTCGACGGTTTCGCCGCCGGGGCGCTGAATCAGAATATCGGCGATCTGGTCGTCCGGAATGGAGACGATTTTGGTCGAGGTGTCGGCGGCGGGCGCTTTCTCTTTCTGCGCCTGCTTCTTATTGGAGTACCAGATGGCGCCGCCGAGCACAGCCAAAAGAACGACGGCAACCAGCAGTCCCTTCGGCTTCATGGGCTACCTCCTCTTCCACCAGGTGGCCAGCCCGAACATGACCACGCCCAAGGGAAAGATCACGACGCTGAGCCAGAACAGGCTGACCAGGCGCTGCCGCGTCATATCGAGCGGACGATCGTCGGGCGCCTTGGGGCGGATCGAAATCAGGTCCTCGTCGGAAGACAGCCAGTTGATCATGTTGAGAAACAGATCGCGGTTACCGAGCGAGCGCGAGCCCACGAAATTGTTGGCGGCCCAGAGGGACGTGCCGGCCACCACGAAGCGGCCCGGCGTGCTGCCGGAGAGAGTTCCGGCTACGGCCAGGTTGAATGGACCTTTCTTGCCCTTCTTGGGGTCGATCGCGCCGTTCGGCGGCACGTTGTCGACGGCAATGGAATCTTCGGTGGTTGCGACCAGTTTTGAAATCGTAGTTTTGTCGCCGTTCTTGACGTCGAGCGACCGGACGATGGGGAAGGCGGTGGGAACGCGGGTAAGCGGCTGGGTGATGGCGTGCGATTCGTACTGCAGGATGAAGGGGATTTCGGGGCCGAGGCCGAGAAGCTGACCCATGCCGCTCAGATCGAGCACCAGGTCCTTGTCGACTGTTACGCCCCAGCCAGATAGCGTTGCCTCCAGATCGGGATTCTCCGCGGCCGGTTCGCTGCGGCCGAGGCGCAAAGTTTCATCCAGCATGATGAGCGCGCGGCCGCCGCCTTCGACGTAGGTCTTGATGGCATCGACAACCGGCTTGGGATAAGCGAGCTGCGGGCCGCCGATCACCAGCACGGTGCAATCCTTGGGTACTTCCACATTGGCAGCAGGCGCCGTCTGGCCGATGGCCACGGGCTTGGCGTTGGGCGCGGCGGCGGGCTTGAGAGTCTCACTGCGCGCCTTATAATTGTCGCGTTCCAAAAGCCGCTTAAGCAGGGAGTAGCCGTCGCCCGAGTCGCTATCGATGGAGTGCTCGCCGGCGGCATTCACGAAACAAACGTTGCGCTCGCCGGATTTGAGCGAGCGGATGAGCGCACCGGTGACTTCTTCTTCGGTCAGGCTTTTGGCGGCCTCCTTGCGCGGGCCGTTATCGACCATCACCACGGCGTCGGTGCGATAGCCGGCAGCCCGGGCCTGCTGCGGCTTGCGGGTCGGATCGATATATTCCACGCGAACTTTCGGTGAAAGCGAGGCATAGCGGTCCAGCAGGTCCTTGCCCGTTTGTGGATTGTACGGGGCGCCGGAATCGCCGAAGTAGGTGAAGCGCACGTCGTGCTTGAGGCCATCCACCACCTTGATGGTCTGGTCGGAGAGAGTGAACTGTTTGTTGGCGGTGGAATCGTAGCTCTTGTCGTAGCGGTTGGCCAAAAAATTAATCGCGCTCAATACCCCCAGCACCACCAGTATGTAGACCGATACGTAGAGCGTGTACTTGGTCTGACGGGTTTTCATCCATTCCGTATGCATTTTCGAGTTAGGACCTCCACCGCAGCGATTCCATGGAGCGCGACGTCAGGAACAAGCCGAAGAAGATGAACGAGAGATAAAAGACGACGTCCTTGGAATCGAGCACTCCCTTGGCGAAATTATCGAAGTGGGTCACGATGGAAACGTAGTTGAGCGACTGCGTGAACCAGCCCGTGCTGAATTCGGTGAACCAGCTCAGCAGCCACAGCAGCAGGCAGACGAAGAAGGTCACGCCGCCGGCGATGATCTGGTTCTTGGTCATGGTGGAGATCAGGGCGCCCACCGCGAGCAGAACGCCGCCCTGGAGAATCAGGCCGAGATAAGCCACCAGAACGGGCTTCCAATCCGGTTTGCCCCAGGCGAACAGCATGGCCAGATCGAGCACCGACATTCCCAGCACGCAGAGATACAGAACCATGGCGCCAGCCCACTTACCCACCACGATATCCAGATCGCGCACCGGGGAAGTGAGCAGCAACTCGATGGTGCCGGTTTTTTTCTCCTCCGCAAACAGGCGCATGGTGATCATGGGCACCAGAAACAGCGCGATGGTGGAAGCGAAGCCGAGCAGCGGGCGGATGATCTGCTCATTCACGTTCATGGAACCGCTGCCGCCCTGCATCTGCATTTGAAAGCTGTATTGCATGAGCTGGCGGGTGGCGCTGTAGAAGCCGATTCCGAAGATCAACCCGAAGAAGGCCATCAGCAAGTAGGCGATGGGGGAAACGAAGTAGCCTTTTACTTCTTTTCGACAGATAAGGAATAGGTTCTTCACTGCTTGGGTGCCTCCGCTTCTTTCTCCGGTTGCCGGTCGGCCGGGGCTTCGGCCTTCTTGCCGGATTTCTTGTCGGGCTTCTCCGCTTTGTTGTCAGCTTTCTTCTCGGCTGTGGCTTCGGCCGCGGTGAGCTGGAGGAAAATTTCTTCCAGGCTCAGACCCACCGGCCGCAGCTCGCTCAGATTCCAGCCGGCGTTGACCACGCTGCGGGCCAGGCCGGAGCGGATATGGCGGCCCTGCAGGCTTTCCACCTCGAAGCTCATGCGGCCGTCCCTCGGTTCCTTGCCCACCACGCGGCTGACGCCGGGGACTTGCTCCAGGCGCTGCTGCACGTCGGCGGAGGAGGGATGCCCGTCGAGGGTTTCGATTTCGACCGAGACCGATTCGGAGCCGCGCAGCCGGTTGGTGAGATTGGATACGGAATCCGTGGCCACCAGCTTGCCCTGGCTGATGATGATGACGCGCTGGCAGGAGTGTTCCACTTCGGACAAAATGTGGGTGCTGAGAATGATGGTGTGCTCGCCGGCCAGGTGTTTGAGCAGCTCGCGGATTTCGATGATCTGTTTGGGATCGAGGCCGCTGGTGGGCTCGTCGAGGATCAGCACGTCGGGGTTGTGGATGATGGCCTGGGCCAAGCCGACGCGCTGGCGATAGCCTTTGGAGAGCTTGCCGATCAGCTTGTGGCGCACGTCGCCGAGGGCGCATTTTTCCATCGCTTCATCGGCCCGTTTGGCGATGTCGGCCGAGGAGATCCCTTTCAGGCGGCCGGCGAAGTCCAAGTAGCCGGTCACATCCATTTCAGGATAGAGCGGCGGGGTTTCCGGCAGGTAGCCGATTCGCTTCTTCACTTCCATCGGGTTTTCCAGTACGTCGTAGCCCGCCACCGAAGCTTTGCCCGCGGTGGGCGGAAGAAAACAGGTGAGCACGCGCATGGTGGTGGTCTTGCCGGCGCCGTTTGGCCCCAGAAAGCCCACGATTTGGCCTTTTTCGATTTCGAAGGAGATGTTGTCGACCGCGACCGTACGGGCGTACCGCTTGGTGAGACCTTCGACTTTAATCATATTCGGTTCCAGTCTTGTGAGACGTGAAGCAGCCATTTGGGCGGGTAAATGCTTGTAAGGCGCAACGCCGAAACGGGTTCTCAATTGAATCTAACATGATAAGGACGGCGGGGAAGGCTTGTCAAACCGGGGTGTGGCCCCGGGGCGCGCATGCAGCGAAGAGCCGGCCAGCGGTCCGGCCTCTCGCGCCAACCCCGCTCGGACAGGATTCTGTTCGATGCAGCTCCGAATGCTCTCGAGCTCCCGGCGATTTGCTGGCTTGAGCCCTTCGCTGCTTGACGACGCGGGACGGAGCGGACTTGGAACGTAGCGAGGGGGCCCAAGATCTTCAGCTAGCATAGATCTAGTGGCAGGCACCGCCGGCATCGCCCCAACTCCCGCTCGACACAAGGTCCCCGCCGCCGCGGCTGGCATTCTCGCGGCTGTGTGCGTGTCGCACATGGTCAACGATATCCTGCAGTCGCTCATCCCCGCGGTTTATCCCATTCTCAAGGTGAGTTACCGGCTGGATTTCAGCCAAATCGGGCTCATCACGCTGGTTGGGCAACTCACCGCCTCGCTCTTGCAGCCGCTGGTGGGCCTTTACATGGACCGCAGTCCGGCCTATTTCGCGTTGCCCGCCGGTATGGCCTCCAGCATCGCCGGCCTGATCCTGCTTTCGGTGGCGCCGGGCTTCGGCGCGATTCTGCTGTCGGTGGGGCTGATCGGCGTGGGGTCGGCGGTCTTCCACCCGGAAGCCTCGCGCATTGCGCGCATGGCATCCGGCGGCCGCTACGGCTTGGCCCAAGCGCTGTTCGCACTTGGCGGCACCGGCGGACAATCGTTGGGGCCGCTGCTGGCGGCCTTCATCGTGCTGCCGCAGGGTCAGCGCAGCATCGCCTGGTTTTCCGGCGGAGCGCTGATCGCTATGCTGCTGCTGGCGCGCGTCAGCGCCTGGTATAAAGAGCAGAACACGGCGCGCATCGCACGGCCCGTGCCGCCGAAGTCCGGCGCCTCGAAGCCGGGGCGACGCATCGGCTGGGCGATGGCGGTGCTGATCGCGCTTACTTTTTCCAAGTTCTTCTACCTGGCAAGCCTCACCAACTATTACACGTTCTTTCTAATTGGCAAGTTCCACGTCTCGGTGGCCAGCGCGCAGGTGCATCTGTTCGTATTCCTGGCGGCGGTTGCCACCGGAGGGCTTATCGGCGGCCCCTTGGGCGATCGTATCGGGCGAAAGTACATCATCTGGGGGTCCATTCTTGGCGTGCTGCCGTTCACGTTGCTCCTGCCCCATGCCAACCTCTATTGGACGGGCGTGCTCACCGTGATCGTCGGGCTGGTGCTGGCCTCGGCCTTCGCGGCGATTCTGGTTTACGCGCAGGATTTGGCGCCTGGCAGGATCGGCGCCATCTCGGGCCTGTTTTACGGGCTCGCTTTCGGCATGGGCGGCATCGGCGCGGCCGTGCTTGGCAGGCTGGCCGATCTCACCAGCATCGACTTCGTCTATCGCGTCTGCGCTTTCCTGCCGGCCATCGGTCTGCTGGCGGTATTTTTGCCCGACATCAGCCCAGCCGAAGCACGCGGCGTGGATGAGGGAGCCGTGGAATAGTTCCCCCACAGCCGGGCAACCTGTAGAGAAAATCTACATCGTTCCGATGGATGTTGTCAATCCCATCGCGCAAGACAACTCTGTGCATCAGGGGCACTGGAAATATAGGCGCTTACCGCCGATATATCTTCTGTGAACCAGCGAGAGCGAAAGCGGCCGGTGTCTTGGCGGATGCTGGCTAGCGGAATCGCTCTATTCATCTCGGCGACCGGCTGTGCACGCCTGGACAAAGGCGGACGCGAGAACCCGCTTGCCACGGTAGACGCCGTGCGACGCCTGCCTGCCCAACTGTCGCGGCAAGTGCCGGTCCTGCTGCGCGGAACCGTCACGTACTTCGATTTTTCCCTGCAACAAATGTTTCTTCAAGATGCGACCGGCGGCGTCCGCATCCAGAATCTCAGTCTCGATCCGCACCTGAAAGCGGGGGACTTCGTAGAGCTGGCGGGAACGGCCGTTGCGGGCGGTTCGAGCCCCCTCGTAATGCGCGACCGCGTTCGCGTCCTACCCCCCGAGCCGATGGTTCCAACCGCCGTTCGGGCCACTTGGCGCGAGCTCCTCTACGGGCAGTTGCAATACCAGAGGGTCGAAGCGCAAGGCATCGTGCGGTCCGCCACCTTGGATCATAGCGGGAGACTGATCCTTACCATCCGTGCCGAAGGGCGCGACGAGAAGGATGACGAGAAGGCATTCGTGCGCGAGGTCGGAGGGGTGGATTATGGTTCGTTGGTTGGCGCGGCGGTGCGCGTCACAGGGGTGTTGGGCGCCCCCGTCGACGCGCGTGGAGAGATCGCCACGGTGAAACTCTTCGTGCCCTCGATGAGCGAGGTTGCGGTGGTGACGCCGGCTCCGGTGAAAGATCGGAATAATGAACTTCGCGGTTCCACGGAGTTACCTACCTTGACCACCACCGCGGCCGTGCACAGGCTGTCCGAAGAGGAAGCGAGGCAGGCTTATCCAGTGCACCTTCAGGCGGTGGTGACCTATTACCTGGATCCGGCGCATTCCGGGCGGGGGTTTTGGTCGCAGTGCTGGGTTGACAGGGCGTTCGGCAGCTTCCTGACGTTTCGGGATAACCTAACTTTTGGTGAGGTAATCCCGAAAT